>NC_010424.1:1744825-2047150 GCF_000018425.1 Candidatus Desulforudis audaxviator MP104C
GCCGCCAGGCCTCTTCGCGCCGGCCCTGGGTGACGTACTCGGTGAAGATCGGGACGATCACGGTGGCCAGCGCAATGCCGGCGACGGCGTAAAAGATGTTCGGGATGGTATAGGCCACCAGGTAGGCGTCGGTGGCGTGCGTGGCGCCGAACTGGTGGGCGATGGCCGCCTCCCGCCCCAATCCCAGCACCCGGGACAGGGCCAGCATAATCATGACCACGATGGTGGCGCGGGCGACTACCTGACCTGTAGACATCACACAACCTCAGCTTTTAGAAGGCAGACTTGGAGGGACCCATGCACTTTGCCCCGGCAGATACTTCCCCGGCTCCCGGCCGGTTTCCAGCGTTATGGGCACACTTCAGGCGCCAGCGCACCCTGATATCCAGATAGATTGTAGCACACATACGGGGGTTGCGGCCTCAAAAACTTTAACCCCCCCCCGGTGACAGTCGCGACTGTTGACCGATGAGGTGAACCGGTTTCCGGAAAAAGGGGCCAGGCCCCTTTTCCAGCTCCCGGTGCCGCCGAAGCGGATCGCCGATCGCCCCTGTCGCTCTCCTTGCGCGTGACCTACGAACCGGCTGGCCACCGGAAAAGTGCGACTTCGGTCAAAAGCTGGCATCGGACCAGTTAATATGATACAATAAATCCAGGGGTTGGCCCACTCAGATGCTCTAAGAGCCGTGAAACGATTTATCACCGGACCTGCCGGGTCTTCCGCCCGCAGGTCCAAGTGTCTGGAAAGCGGGAGGCTTTAGCAATCCCCACCCCGAGCCTGGAGGTGGAACCCGTTGACTGTCCTGCACAACCTGGAGCGCCTGGTCGTCGTATCCAACCGTGGCCCGGTGGAGATCAAG
This sequence comes from Candidatus Desulforudis audaxviator MP104C, assembly GCF_000018425.1. Taxonomy (GTDB): domain Bacteria; phylum Bacillota; class Desulfotomaculia; order Desulfotomaculales; family Desulforudaceae; genus Desulforudis; species Desulforudis audaxviator. The sequence goes on from NC_010424.1 coordinate 1,745,686, forward strand.
GAAACCCCTTCCGGGGTTTCGGTGTCCCATACGGTCAGCGGCCTCGTTTCGGCCGTGGAGCCGATCATCGAAGCGACCGGGGGTATCTGGATCGCCTGGTGCGGCCGCAAAAAGCGTAAGCCGGGGGTGGGCCATACCTGGCCCGTACCGCGCACCGAACCGCGATACAGTGTTCGCGAGGTCACCCTCTCTGCGTCCGAGCACCGGGATTTCTACCTGGGCTTTGCCAACGATTGCCTCTGGCCCCTGTGTCACAGCTTTATCGACCGCTGTGTCTTCAACCCCGACTACTGGCGGAGTTACCAACTGGTGAACCAACGGTTCGCGGACGCGGTGGCGGCGGACTGGCGGGAAGGCGACGTGGTGTGGATCCACGACTATCAGCTGGCCCTCACGCCCGCGATGTTCCGCGCGCTCCGACCGGAGGCCCGGATCGCCTTTTTCTGGCACATCCCGTTCCCGTCCTACGACGTGTTCAGTATCCTCCCCTGGGCCCGGGAGATCCTTAAGGGCTTTCTGGCATGCGACAACATCGCCTTTCACTCTCCGGTCTACCTTGACAACTTCCTGCACTGCGTCTCCTGGCTCCTGGACCTCGAGGTCGACCCGGAGGCCGGTATCGTCCGCTGGGAGGGACGCGACATCATCGTCCGGGCGCTGCCCATCGGCGTCGATGCCGCGCGGTTTATCGCCCTAGCCACCGAGCCGGCCGTCCGACAGCGGGCGGAGGCAATCCGGCGCTCCATCGGCGCACGCTTTCTGGTCCTGGGGGCCGACCGGCTGGACTACACCAAGGGAATCCTGGAACGGCTCCAGGCGGTCGAGCTGTTTCTGGAGCGAAACCCCGGCTACGCCGACGACTTCACCTTTCTGCAGGTGGCCGTGCCCACCCGCACCGAGGGCAAAGCCTACCGCGAACTCCGCCGGGCCGTCGAGGAAACTGTGGGCCGGATCAACGGACGGTTCGGGGAGCAGTGGCGGGTGCCGGTGCGTTACCAGTTTCGTTCGCTCAACCCCGAATACCTGGTGGCCCACTACCTCGCGGCCGACGTGGCCCTGGTCACACCCTTGCGGGACGGGCTGAATCTGGTGGCCAAGGAATTTGTCGCCTCGCGCATCGACAACACCGGCGTGCTGGTGTTGAGCCCTTTCGCCGGGGCCGCCGAGCAGCTTACCGAGGCGGTGATCGCCAACCCTTACTACCCGCACGACGTGGCCGAGCAGCTCCGGTTCGCCCTGGAGATGCCGCGTGAGGAACAGGCCCGACGGATGCGGGCCATGCGCGAAAACGTGACCAGGTACAACCTAACTCACTGGTGGCAGAGCATCCTGGACAGCCTAGCCCAAACCCTGGGCGGGCACCTGCGCCTCTCGGGCCTGCCCGCCACCGTGGATGAGGCCGGCTGCCCGCAATATCTCCGGCGCAAGCCCCTGCCCATTCCCGAGCTGGTCCAGGTAACGAGGAGCTAGTTTCAAGGAGGTAGGAATGAACTTCGACGAAAAAAACGAAGTGCGCCTGTACTTGTTCCTGGATTACGACGGGACCCTGGTCCCGATCGCCCCCACCCCGGACGAGGCCGTCCCCCCGCCGGAGTTGCTGCGGTTACTGCACACCCTGGTCGGCCGGGACGGTCTTCGCGTGGCCATTATCAGTGGCCGGGGACTGAAGAACCTGCAAGAAATGCTCCCCGTGCCGGGCCTGTACCTTTCCGCCTGCCACGGGGCGATCATTCAGCACCCCGGAGCACCGCCCCGTTTTCTGGCCGCCCCCACGGCCCTGGAGCAACTGGACCACCTGACCGAGGAGGCCCAGGAGCTGATCGAGGGCCGGACCGGTTTCCAGATCGAAAGGAAGGAAATGTCCGTCGCCCTGCACTACCGCCTCGCCGACCCGGACGAGGTCGACACCGTTTTGGACGCTTTCTTGGACCTGCGCGAGCAGTACTGCCCCGACCTGGAGTGCGACCTTCTGGCCGGGCGTAAAGTGCTTGAGGTGCGACCCAAGGGCGTGAGCAAAGGGACCGCCGTGAAGATACTGCTCGCCGCCTGCCCGGACGCCCTGCCCGTGTACATAGGGGACGATGTCACCGACGAGGACGCCTTCCGCGCCCTGTCCGGCCGGGGACTGACCATCCTGGTCGCCGACGCGCGCCGGGCGACCACCGCCCGCCGCCGCCTCACCCGCCCGGCGGTGCTGGACCTTCTGCGGGGTGTCGCCGAACACGGCCCCAGCTACATCACCTCGCCGGACTCCCTCCCCACCCCCCCTTAAAAAAAGGGGCCTGGCCCCTTTTTTGCGTTAGGGGAGTTCCCAGCGCCAGGCGGTTTCCACGATCAGCCGCAGGTCGTCCAGGCGCGGCTGCCAGCCGAGCCGCTCCCGGATCAGGCGGCTGTCCGCCACCAGGGCTGGCGGGTCTCCCGCCCGGCGTCCGGCGTACTCAACGGGGAAATCCACGCCGGTCACCTCCCGCACCGCGTCCAGTACCTCCAGCACCGAATACCCCCGCCCGTAACCGCAGTTGAAGACTCCGCTCTCCCCCGTCGCCAGCAGGTGCTCCAGGGCCAGGACGTGCGCCTCGGCCAGGTCCGACACGTGGATGTAGTCGCGCACGCCGGTGCCGTCCGGCGTCGGGTAGTCGGTCCCGAACACCGTCATCCCGGCCCGCCGCCCGGCGGCCGCCCGCACCGCCACCGTGATCAGGTGCGGCGCCCACTCCTTGCCCTCGCCCAGGCGCCCGCCGGGGTCGGCGCCGGCCACGTTGAAGTAGCGCAGGGCAATGTAGTCGATCTCCCCGGCGCGGGCCATGTCCCGGAGTATCCGCTCGACCATGGCTTTGGTATGCCCGTACGGGTTTATCGGCCGGAGCGGCGCGTCCTCCGCCACCGGGATCACCTCCGGAATGCCGTACACCGCCGCGCTGGACGAGTAGATCAGGTATCGGGGCCCGTGCCGGACCATCGCTGCCAACAGGTTCAGCGTGCCGCCCACGTTGTTCACGTAATACATAAGCGGCCGTTCCACCGATTCGGGCACCTGGATGTGCGCCGCGAAATGCACCACGGCGTCGAAGCGCCGCGCCGCGAAGAGCCGGTCCAAACCCTCCCGGTCGAGCAGGTCAAGCTCCACCAGTTCCCCGTGCCGCACCGCCCAGCGGTGCCCCGCGGACAGGTTGTCCAGCGTGACCACGTCGTAGCCCCTCTCCCCCAGGGCCAGCACGGTGTGGCTGCCGATATACCCGGCCCCGCCGGTGACCAGAATTGTCTTCACTCGCGGTGCCTCCTTGGTACGTGAATCCTCTCCCCTCGTCAGGGGGCCTGCGGGCCGTCACGCGGCCCCGCCTCCCGGCAGGCCGGTCAGTATCCGGTGAACCCGACTACCAGCGGCACCAGGCCGGCCAGACCCAGCCAGGCCAGCGGGGTCCGCGGCCCCACAAAGGCCAGCGGCACCAGGCTCAACAGCGCCAGCCCGGTCACGACGCGCAGCACCCGCAAGCGCGGGGTCAGGTTTGGCTTCAATGCCCGGACACCCCCTTTGAACAGCACACCATCCCGATTGTACTTTCTTTAACAAACAGGCAGGAATCAGCCTTTACCCGTAGAATTAAAGCCTAACAACATCCGGGAGGGATCCGTCTTGTGCTTTTTCTGCAACCTGCCGCCGGAAATCATCATCCTGGAAAACGAACTGGCATGGGCCATCTACGACAAGTACCCCGTCAACCCCGGTCACATGCTGGTGATTACCAAGCGCCACTTCCCCACCCTGTTCGAGGCGACCGAGGAGGAGATCCTCTCCGCCTACCGCCTGATCCAGGAGGCGAAAGTGCTCCTTGACGAAAAGTACCGCCCGGACGGGTACAACGTCGGGGTCAACATCGGCGAGTGCGCCGGGCAGACCATCTGGCACCTGCACTTCCACGTCATCCCCCGGTTCATCGGGGATGTGGACAAACCCCTGGGCGGGGTGCGCCGCGTCAAGCCCAACCTGGCCATGTCCCCCCGGGAAAGCTAGCCGCTCTGAGCGGGTTCCTCATCCTCTGCGGCCGGTGCGGCCTGGGCCCGCCACTTGATCTCTATTTCCAGTTCGTGCTCATCGTCTTCGACCTCGTACTCAATCTCGAGCATCACCTCCCCCGGCGGGCCGACCTCCACCCGGCGCTCGCCCTGTGCCAGGATCAAGACCCCCCGCTCCAGGCCATCGGCCGCCGCGCGCAAAAAAGCGGCAATCTCAGATAGACTCTTACGTTCCTCGCTCTCGAACAGCACCTCTTTCGGCGATCCCATACCAGACACCTCCATTACTTGATTACTTTGAATTATAACCGATTTACCAAAGCATTTCTCCATGAAAACCCATTAGGTCTACTCATAGGCAATGAGGGGCTGCTCCGGGCCGAGGAAAGCCGGCAAAAGGCGTCGTTTACGAAAGTCAGCGTCCCATCCGGCAAAAACCGGCAGACCAGCGTGGGCAGATCCACCGCCCCCGGACCCTCGCCCCAGGTCCCAGTCTTACACCTTAAGCCGCAGCCCCGCCCGCTGGGCCACCGGGGTAAGCACTAAAAGCGCCACCGCGGCCGCCAGGGCCATCAGGCCCGCCAGCGGCCAGGCAAAGTGACCGAAACCCACGGTCAAGACCACCGGACCGTACACCAGCGCCTGCAGCACCCAGGCCGTAAGCGGGTATTGTCCCGCCCGGCGGAAAAACGCCCCCCAGGCCGGACGCCGAAACTCAAACCACACGAACACCAGGGCCGCGACCCCGGCCCCGAACAACGTATAGGAGGCGGTGACTAGGATCCGGTCCAGCGGCGCCACTAGAAAGTGAACCAAAAGCCCCAGGCTTGTCAGGACGAGGCCCATCCTCAGTCCCCACTCCAAAAAGACTTGTCGCGGCGCCCGGTACAAGAGTTCTCCGCAAATAGTGCCCGCGACGATGATCACCGACCAGGACAGGACGGCCGCCGGCCCGCCCTCCACCAGCGACCGGACCGCCTCGGCCACGGCGGGCAGCGGCAGCAGAAACAACTGGTAGAAGAGCGCTAACGCCAGGGCCGCCACCAGGCGCAGGTCCAAGCGCAGGTGACAAAGCAGGAAGGCCAGCACGTAGGCTAGGGCCCAGGTCTCCAGGATGCCCCAGGTTCGCGCGGCGTTCTCCCACAGGGAAGCCGCCGCCGCATACCCGTACCAGAAGTCGGGCACATAGCCGATGAGAAAAAGAAGCGCCGCCCGGCGGGCCACCCGGGAGAGCACCCGCTCTCCGTCACCGGCCCCGCCGGTGCGCGCCCGCGCCCGGGCCAGCGTCAGCGGCAGGCAAAGGCCGATGGCGAAGCCGAACAGCGGGGCCACCAGGTCCAGGGGCAAAAACCCTTCCGGCCGGGCGTGGTTCACCAGAAGCGGCGGGTCCGCGGCGAAAACCACCACAAAGTTGGCGTTGAACATCAGGAACACCGCCAACCCCCGAAAATCGTCGATACTGTTGTACCGTCCGCCTTCACCGAACACCGCGCCGCCCCTTTTCGCAAACCGTCCCGCTCCAAGGGTGCCCCACATCAGCTTGCCACCACATTTCCCTCGGGGGTGATCACAACTCTACTCCCTGAGATGGCCTGAGAAGTTTGGTGCGACAGGAGAACCGTCCCCTGTCGCAACCCTGTCGCAAAGGACCGGTGGCACCGAAGAGGCTAGAGCCGGATCTGGTCCTCCTTGACCGGCCGGTGGTGGTAGTAGTAATAGTAACCGTAATCCTTGGCGGACAGCCGCACCTTGTTCAGCACCACGCCCAGGACCCGCCCGCCCGCCTTCGCCAACTGGGCCTTCGCCTCCTGGGCCAGGTCCACCCGGGTGTCGGCCGCCCTGATCACCAGGAGCACCCCGTCCACCTGGCCGGCCAGCAGGCTGGTATCGGTCACCGCCAGCACCGGGGGCGAGTCGGCCAGCACGAAGTCGTACCGTTCCGCAAGCCGGTCCAGCACCTCCTGCATGCGGCCCGAACCCAACAATTCCGCCGGGTTCGGCGGAATCGGCCCGCTGGGCAAAAGCGCCAGGCGGTCAACTTCCGTGTTCACCACCACCTCTTCCAGGCCGGCGTTCTGGGACAGCACGTTGGTCAGCCCCGCCGTGTTTTCCACCCCGAACAACCGGTGCAGCCGGGGTTTGCGCAAATCGGAGTCCACCAGGCACACACTGTGCCCCGCCTGCGCCAGCACCACCGCCAGGTTGCTCACCGTGGTCGTTTTCCCGTCCGCCGGTCCCGCACTGCTCACCAAAATGACCCGGGCCGGCCGGTCGGGCGCCGCGAAACCCAGGTTGGTCCGCAGGGTGCGGTAGGCCTCGGCCGCCGCCGACTTGGGATGCTTATGGGCGACCAGGTCCACGAAAGCGCCGTTTTTGCCGGTCATCTGCATCTCGTTCCGCCTCCTGTACGTTATCCTCGCCGCGTGTCCGGCGTCAGTAGGTGGACCGCTGCGCCGCCCTCGCGTCCACCGCGGGCACCACTCCCAGCACCGGCAGCTCCAGGTGCCGCTCCACATCCTCCGGGTTCTTGATCGTGTAGTCCAGGTGTTCCAGCACGAAGGCCAATCCCACGAACACCATCAGTCCCAGCACCAACGCCACCGCCATGTTCAGTTTCTTGTTCGGCTTCACCGGCGTGGTCGGCGTGTTCGCCGGCGACACCACCACCACCGAGGTCTGGCCCAGGTCAATGGATCGCGCAATCTGGGTTTCCGTCACTTTCTGCGCCAGCAGATTCGCCGTGGCATCCAGACGGTTCACCTCGTCCCGCAGCCGGTCCAGGCCGGCCCGCTTGGTCGTCAGTTCGGCCAGCAGCACGCTGGTCTCTCCCTCCAGGCCGGCGATCAGCTGGGTCAGTGCCTGTACCTCGGCTTCCTTCTCCGCCTGGGCGGCCTTGCGCTCGCTCAAACGTTCGGACAGGGTCGCGTAAACCGGGTTGGGCTCCCGGGCGGTGACCACTCCTTCATCAGTGCTTCGTTCCACACTGATGGTCTGCGGCGTGGCGTTCAATTCCTCCTGCATCCGGGCCACGCCGGCGCTGATCTGCTGCAGCTCGATCACGGCCGTGTTCAGCCGCGACTTGTACCGGGCCAGATCTTCTGACTTCTGGGTGAATTCCGCCTCCAACACGGCCACGCTCCGCGGCTGCGCTTCGAACTCCTTCAGTTTTCCCTGCGCCTCGTCCAGCCGCGCTAGGGCTTCGTCCCGCTGGCGTTCCAGGAAGTCCACCGACCGGGCCATCTGCTCCTCGTTCTTGTCGGACAGCATCAACAGATACTCGGTATTGATGGCGTTCGCGATATCCCGCGCCAGCACCGGGTCGGTGTGCCGCACTCGCACTTCGATCAGGTTGGCGTCCTTGATCACCGAGGCGTCCACCATCTCCAGCAGGTGCCTGGGCTCATACAGCGCCCGGTCCAGGCCCAGCTTTGCGATCACCCGGTCCATCAGGGCCTCGCTCTTGATCTGCCCCAGGTAGGTGTTCATGGTCATCACCGGAATCCGCGAGAGGGTCCCGACCACGCCCTCCAGGCCGTCCTGTTCCACCACCCGCTGCCGGTCCGCGGCCTGGGTGACCATCAAGAGCGTTTTGGCCTCGTACACCGGCTGCAGAATAAAGAAACTCAGGATGCCGCTGGTGAGCACGGCCAGAAAGGTCCCCAGCGCGATCACCTTGCGCCACTTGTGCAGGACCTTGAAATAAGCCCGCAGGTCAATCACGTCCTCGGTGAATGCCGGCCTTTGCGGTCCGTTCTTCTGCTGCTCGTTCATGATCGGCCTCCCTTTTAGAGTACGGGCAGGGCCAGGACTTCCTCAAACCGCCTGTCCGTGTCCCCCTGCTCCGCCCGGAGCCAGGTCAAGATTTCCTCCACCGTATCCTCTTCGCCCATCCGGCTGTAAGCCGCCGCCCGCCATAGCTCACTCTCCCACTTTAGCTCCTTATTGGCCGCCGCGGCGCGCAAGAATGCCTCCGCCGGCTCGTATTCGCCCCGCAGGTAGTGGGCCTGTCCCAGCACCAGCTTTAGGGAAGCGCTCTGCTCCGCCGCCTCCCGCCACCGAGTCACGAACCGCTCCTCCAGCCGCTCAGCCTGCCGCTCCACCCGCCCGGGCAAGTCCAGCGCCTTTTGCACGTAATCCCGGGCCGCTTCCAGCTCGCCGCGCTCGATACCGTAACGGGCCGCCCCGATGTAGGTCCGGCCCAGGATTTCGTAATTGGGCAAATGCAGCGGGTTCGTCAGCAGCAGGGCCTCCGCCTCTGCCACCACCAGTTTGGGCTCCCGCAGGAGATGGTACACGTTCAAATTGGAGGACCGGATCTTGATCCCGTAGGGTTCCAGCGCCGCTGCCCGCCGCGCGTACCCGATCGCCCGGTAACGCTTCACCGCGTCGTCCTCGGCCAGCGCCTGCACCGCGTAAATCTGCGCCAGGTCGCCGGGATAGGTGGCCGTAAACGGGTCCCGCCGGGCCGCCTCCTGCAGCAGCTCTGCCGCCTGGTCCAGGTCTCGGCCGTACATGGCCCGGGCCCCCTCCGCCCCCAGCCTTCCGGCGGCATACAGACTGGACGCCGGCACCACCAGCACCGCCGCCGCGACCGTACCGATCACGGCCACCCCGATCAGCCGCCGGGGCCGGGCGGACACCTCCGGCCCGCTTTCCTCGCCCTTCCCCTTCTTCCGCCTGCGCCCCTCTCCCGGGGCAACATTCCCGGAGGCACCAACAGCCAACCCCGCCCCCGCGCGCACCAGGCCCATATAGGCGAAAAGCAGGAGACCCATGGCCGCCATGGACAGATTGAAGTCGAAGAAGCTGTGCAACCCCAACCCCAACACCGCCACCGCCGCCGCCCAGGTGGACACCCACACCCCGTTCCGCGCCCCGTAACGCCACAGGCGCACCAGCAGGTAGACGAAGAAACCCCACAGGGCCAGGACGGCCGCAAACCCCACCGTCCCCGCCTCCACCCAGGTCTGGAAGAAGTAATTGTGCGTCTCGGTCGTCCAGTACGGGTAGGACTGGTACTGGTGGTACAGCGCGTTCCAGCCCCCGCCGCCCGCCCCGGTCACGGGGTAATCCCTCACGATGCGCAGCGCGTCCCGGTTCATGGTCATCCGATCGGTGAAGCTCCGCTCCTCGCCGGAGATCGCGCCCGCCCGCACAAACACGTCCTCGGCCAGCAGGGCCCGTCCGCCCGCCGCCGGCATGGCGGCGGAAGCATACATCAGGTACAAGGCCAGCACCAGACAGCAGTAGCCCACCCCGCCCCAGGCCACCAGCCGCCTGGTGGATTCGGCCACCGTCTCCCGGTTCAGCCAGACCCCCAGCCCATGGTACAAAGTCTGCAGCACCAGGGCCGCCGCTGCGCCGGCGCCCAGATACCAAAGCGCCGTGTTGGGCTCCCCGGCCTTGAGGGCGTCAAAAAAGCCCTTCGCCGCCAGCAGTCCGCAGCTCACCTGGATCAGGATGTGGTACGCCGCCCGCCAGCGGTAGGCCTCCGGCAGCACGGCCGCGAAACCGCCCAGGATGAAGGGGTAGACCACCCAACTGCCCCGGGATTGGGTCCCCAAAACCACCGTCACCAGAACGGCGCCGCCCATCGCGAAGAAGAGCTTCGGCCACAGCCGGTCCGTCTTCACGCTCAAGGCCACACCCACCACGGTCAGCATGGCCAGGAAAATGCCCAGCGTGTTCGGATACTGCAACGTGGAAGCGATGCGATTGTGCATCACCCCCCCGGGGAACTCGAACAGCCCGGCGATTGATGCAATCCCGATCAGCGCCACCCCCAGGGCGCCGACGTACGTCACCAGGAGCACCCGGTCCAGGTCCCGCTCCGCGCGCACCGCCCGGAAAGCGATCCAGAAGATCATCACGTAACTGACGACTTTCAGCACCTCGCCCACCGCCGGCCGGATGTGCACCGCCGTCACCAGGGACAACAGGTAGGCCGCCACCAACGCCAGCATCGCCCATTCCAGGCCGGTGAACCGGAAACCCACCTCCCGGCGCAGCACCTGGTCGTAGACACACAGGGCGAACACCACGCCCACCAGGATATGTGCCGTCAGCAACTCCGGGGGAAAGAACAAGCCGCGGAAAAACGGCGCGGAAAACAGGATCACCCACAGCCCCAGCACAAAAAAGGGACGTAGATTAAGATGGAGGATGGGCGGAGTCCGCGGGGTGACGATCGCCTTATTCAAAGCCAATATGTTCATCCTCGTTGCATACTCGGTATATATTTCCTTGTTCGACAACAGTTTCTAAAAATCCTCTTTAAAATCGTCACCGGGACTAAAAGCGATCATAGGCCGCCTCATCCTCCTCGGGAGACATTAGGAAAATAGTTGTAACGCCCTATGGGCAAGTACAAGCCGTTCACACTTACGGAAACCGCACGGCGCATCAATGAACCGGAACCCGGGCTCCCCTGGAAATAAACCTTCAGGGGAGCCTTTCTAACGTCACCCTTTCCAAGCTTTCCAGAACCTTCTCAAGGTCGTTTCCAGAATCCCACAGGCAAACTTCACCGCCGACTGATATTTACAGATTCCCGCCCCTTGCACGCGCCGGGGGCATCTATTTTAAATCGGCAAGGATTTCCCGCCTTTGGGCGTTTTCGGACCATGGTGTATTCTTTGGATAGGAGCGGGCAGCAGCCGGCTGAACGGACCGGAATACGCCAATAACGGTCACCTGCTGCCCCCCTTTCACCGCGGCCGGCGATGCGCAACCGCCCCAACGGCGGTCGGCCGGGCCGTATTCCACGGGAGTGGCGGGATTGGACGGATACCAGGAACTGTCCAGGGCGGTGCTGCGCAAGACTTACCGGGATCTTTGCCGGGGTGCGGGGGGTGGGCGGCGGGGCACGTACCTCTCCGCCCGGTTCTTCCTGGACACGCCGCTTTTCGAGCTGTTATGCCGGCTGGCGGGTGTCCGGCCCGGATTCGCGCGGCAAGAGATGCTCCGCCGGGCGGCCGCGCACAGGACAAAGGAAGTGAAGATTCGGCCCGGTCCTCCGGGACCGCTGGTTTAGCCGGGCTCCGGCCCCGCCGGAGGCCCGTTGGCAGGGTGGGGAGGTGATTTCATGGCGGTGGATGCGATTCCGGTAACCAGCGTGCTCGTGGCCCGGTTCGCCGTGGGCTTGGACGGCGAGGGGAACCCGGTGTTCCGCACCCGGCGCTGGTCCAACGTCAAGCCCGAGGCCGCTGATCAGGCCGTGTACGACGCGGCGCTGGCTCTGGCCGGCCTGCAGGTGCACCCGCTGAACGCGGTGCAGCGCCAGGTGACCAGCGAACTGGTCGAGGCCTAAAGCCCCGGGGTACCGGGGGTACCCGCACTGAAAGGGGACAGTCCCCTTTGGGCCTTAGGGGGACTGTCCCCCCAGGGTACCCGCTTTACAGCGGGTCAGCGGGTCGGGTCAGCCCTCTCACCGGGCGCCCCCGGGCGCCCGGGTCCGATTCCTTAAGGAGGTGATTTTAGAATGGATGTGGTGCGGACTCTGGAACTCCGCTTCGCCAACGAGGCCGGCCGGACGGTCACCATCCGCGTGGCCGAACCCCGGGAGAACCTGACGGCGGCTGAGATCGAAGCGGCGATGAACGCCATCGTCGACGCCGACGTGTTCATCTCGGCCGGCGGCGACCTGGTCGAACCGGTGGGCGCCCGGCTGGTGGCGCGCGAGGTCACCGAGTACGAGTTCGGGGCCTAGCCCCGCACACCGGGGAGGGGACTCCCCCTCCCCGTTCCAATCTTTCCATAAGAATGGAGGTGAAGCGCCGTGGAGGAGATGTTCTCCGCTTTCGGCAACTACGGCTTCCCCATGGTGGTGGCCGGCTACCTTTTGGTGCGCTTAGAACCCCTGATCCGCGAGCTGCAGAAGTCGGTGGCCCTGCTGACCGTGGTGGTGGCCCGCCAGGGCGGGGTGGACGTGGACGAAGCCCGGCGCATCGTGGAGGGGGGTCGCCCGTGAAGTGGACGCACCTCATCATTCACCACACGGGGACCGAGGAAAAAGACGCCCGGCAGGTGCGGGAATACCACCGGCGCCTGGGCTGGCGCGACATCGGGTACCATTACGTGATCGAGCGCGACGGCCGCGTGGTCCCCGGCCGGCCCCCGTCCATGCGCGGGGCGCACTGTCTGGCCGGGGGGATGAACCACAAGGCCCTCGGGGTGGCCGTGATCGGGAACCTGGAGGCACGGCCGCCCCGTCCGGAGCAACTCGCCGCCCTGCAGGAACTGGCGGCGCGGCTGATGGCGGAATACCGGATCCCCGTGGCGCAGGTGCTCGGCCACCGGGAGGTGCCGGGGGCGGCCACCGCCTGTCCGGGCCGGTTCCTGGACCTTGGGCGCCTGCGAGCCGTTCTCGCCCGACCCGAAATCCTGTACCTGGTTCAGGTGGGCGCCTTCCGGGAACGGGACCGGGCCGAGCAACTGGCGTCGGAACTGCGGGAGCAGGGGTTTGATTCCTGGATCGCGGTGCGGTAAGGCGGGATCGGGGCCGGCGGGGTACCCGGGGGTACCCGCACTGAAAGGGGACAGTCCCCTTTGGACTTAGGGGGACTGTCCCCCTAGGGTACCCGGAGGTACCCGACCGCTAACACCAAGACATCGCCACCAAGCAGTCCACCACGAAACGCTTCAATACTTCCTCCCCTCCTCGATCAACCCGCGCAGGCTCAATTCTCCGAGAGCACGTCCTTTGCGGAACTCCAGCATATCCCGAATCACCGTGTGTATATCGGATTTGCCTCGCGAACCGACGGGCACCAGCATCGCCACCGGAGTGCCGTGCTTCATTATGGCAATCCGCTCACCCCGCGCCACCCGTTTCAGAAGCTCGGGCAAATGTGTTTTGGCTTCATAGGATCCGACCTTGCGCATACCGCAGCCCCCCACTCTAGAAGTATTGCGGAACTGCGCCCCCACCCGTGATAATGAAGTAACCGGCCGAACAAAACCGTTTCCGAGAGGCGTCGTCCGTAACCGCCAGGGAGTCTCTTTTCCGCGGGGTGCGAAATTATCATTACGGCAGCCTCGCCAGCAGCCGCACCACCGCGTCTTCCCGGTTGAACACGTCCCGCGCCGCCACGCGCACAACGCGATACCCTCTCGCTTCCATAAAGCTGTCCCGCACCTGATCCGCGTGTATTTGCTCCGGCGTGCAGTGAGCCCGTCCATCCACCTCAAGGTCGTACCTAGTCCCAAGCGGCGACACCACCAGAAAATCCAGCCGGTGACGCCCCTCTTCAAATTGGGGACGGTACCACAGACCGCTTTCCGTCAACAACTCCGCCATCCGCTCCTCTGCCGGCGATTCAAAAGGCGCGGTGGTGGCGCTCCCACCCCCGCCCTGCGCCACATAGTCCGCAAACTCCGCCAGATACCCGCCGGCCCCCGGCAAGCAGCCAAATCTCCCACCACGTGCAGCACACCACGCGCCCGGGTAATCGCCACGTTCAGCAACTGGTCGGTCTGCGCCACCCACCGGCTCATCCGCACGCTCAAGCCCTCCGCCACCACCGGCGAAAACACCATCACGTCACACTCGTCCCCCTGAAAACGGTGGGCCGTACCCACTGTTAACCGGCCGCGCACCGCCTCCCACCAAGGACGAGCTTGGATCATCTGCTCAATCTTTTCCATCTGCAGGCGAAAAGGAGTGACAACCCCAAAGCTCAGTTCGGCACGACCCTGCCTCCGTGTCAAGAGCCCCTCCCGGTACCAACGCTCCAGTAACTCAACCACGGCGCGCGCCTCAACCTCGTTCCACGCGCTCCTGGCACTCCCCGGCACATCCCCCCGAATGTCGTGCCAGAACACGCCCAGAGGCTGGCCGTCTAGCTTAGCCGCCAGAACCTTCAGCGCCGTCCGGACGACGAGGCGGCCCGCATAGAAAGTCTGGTTAGAAAACTCCACCACCGCCGGGTGAGAACGGTAGTGTTCGGCCAGGAACACAGGCTCGCGACCCACCTGCAGCACCGCGCCTTCCGCAGCGTCGTAAAGGGAACGCACCGCGTAGGACCACCCGGCCAACAAGTCCGCCACCCCGGCCTCTTTGGCCAACTCCGCCTCACGCTCAGGACGAATGGCACTGATATGCCGCAGTTGCCGGGGATCACCGATCACTACTGCCCGCCGTGCGCGATACAACAGCGGGATTGCCGACGCGATATCGCATTGACTGGCCTCGTCGATAATCACCAAGTCAAATATGGCCGGTTTTAGCGGCATTGACCGCCGGGCGCTCAAGTTGGTCACGATCCAGACCGGCAGAATCCGGCCCAGCTTCTGGATACTCTCCGTGAACTGATCCAACACGGCCAGCCATTCCCGGTTGCCCTGAGTCCGCCATTGCCTTTCGCCCAGCGTGAAATAATTGCCCAGTTCGTGGCGGACCACCCCCATACTTCCGGCCACCCGGCGCCTCCAGGCTTGGCGTAAATACTCCCTGGACAACTCTGCTTTCTTTTCTTTGAGGGCGTCGATACGCCGGGCGATGGCGGATGTCGGCGGCATTTGCGCCAACCGGCGCTCAGCATCCCCCACTTCTTTGGTAGCCGCGGCCCATTCCCCGAAGGAAACTAAATCCGCCAAGGCCAAAGCCAATGAAGGGTAACCGGTAGCGGACCTTACCCGCGCCAGCACATCCTCACCCACCTGCGGCGGAAAAAGCCCCGCCGCCGCCTGGATTTCCCTGATCAGCCCCTGGACGAGACACCGCCCCAGCACCAACCGCCGCAGCCCCAGCCAAAAACCAAGTGGCCGTTCCCCCGCCAAGGCCTGCGCCTCATCCCGGCGCTCCCGCAGCCGATCCAGGGGCATAGCCGGCGGTTGTATTTCCCCTAGGGCGCTGACCGTCACCCAGTGCTCAGGCAGGACCGCCTGGATCCGCCGGCGGCGCGCCTCCGCCTCCAGCAACGACCGGGAACAGGCACGTACCCGTTCCAGTTCCGCCTGTGCCAGTGCTATATCGTTCTCCACAGCGGACATAGCTGACCCAACCGCCCCGGCGCCGGCACTGCCTTCGGACCCCGTGGCCGCCAAGGCCGCCAAGCGGTCGAACATCTCCGTCCGGCAGGCATCCACCCGTTCACGGTTGCCCAGCCGTAACACCCAGTCCTCACCCTCACCAAGAATCTCACGCAGACGTTGGTGTACCACGTCCACGGCCTTGTTGTTCTTGCTGGCAAACAAAACCGCGCGGCCGGCCACGGCGCAGCTGGCTAGAATATCAACGACCACCTGCGACTTGCCGGTTCCCGGAGGTCCTGTCACAACGGTGAACGGCATGGTCAGACCCGCCCTTACCGCTCGTTCCTGCTGTTCGTTGAGCGGCAGCACCGCAACGATCCCCCGCCGCTCCGCCTCCCCGTCCGCCCGCCGCATCCGGCCCGGCGCCGTCAGGTAACCCAGCGCGGTATCTGTGGCGCCGGCCAGTAACCGCTCGTGCGCGGCCAAAGCACCCAGCTCTTTTTTAAGCTGGAACGTGTAGCTGCTGCGGGTACTGCGGAACAAGACCGGCCGGTTTATCCACCGACCCCGGGGTGTCCTCCGGCCCGGAAAGGGATCGAGCCTCCCGGCGTCAAACTCAGCCGGACTGGCCCCCAAATACGCAAGGGCCGCCTCCAGCCGGGCGTCAAACGAACCAAAAGAGCCTTCCAGTTCCTCTTGCACGCTCTGCAGCTCTTCCGGCCGGGCGCGAAACAGGTGGTGGTTGACCTGAAGGGAACTTACCGGCCTCATGACAAAGCCGCCCCGGCGGTCCTCTTCCACCTCCACCTCCTGGACAAAAAGCGGCGAGAGATAATCCCGCTCATCCAAAAAGAAGGGATAGCCGTAGAAGAACCGCTCCGCTTCCCCCGCCTGAGCCAAGCCCCGGGTCAGCAGCGCGTGATCTGATTTGTACCGCACCTGAAAGCGAACTTCCGGTGCCTCGGTGGCGAAAAGCAACTCCTGATCGTCCCAGGGAGAGATGAAAGAGCGGTGATGTTGAGTCAGCTTCAAAGTCAGGGAACGCAAGTCTTCGTCCTCGATACAGGCCAGGTAGAAGCGTAGAAGCCGACCCAAATCGTCCTGGCCAAGCTCCCGCTTTCCGGTAGGCTGGTTATGAAGGACTGACACTTTCTGTCACACCCCTTGGGTTGTGCAAGTCAGCTCTATCAGACTAGTACTAGAATATGGTCTATCATATTAGACCTTAAGTCGACGCCCTGCAAAGTAGTGCAGGAAGATTATGGACCCCGGACCCGCTCCATTCGGAAGTGCAGCGCGACGGGATACTAATATACGAATAGCCAACACAGTAAGGCATTGGCTAACTACCGGCTGGAAAGAGCTTGGGTGAGTGTGCAATCCAGCGAAAGCGAGCTTGGCGCCGGAAGATTGACCTTCGCCGTCAACCGCCCGAAATTTGGTAAGGTGTCCCCGGAATTGGGTGCCTGCTCAAGCGCCCCAGCCGGCCAGGAGCTGTTCCAACAGGTCTTTCGCCGGCCCCCGGCGCAGTTCGTGGTGCGCAAACTGGTTCTGGTAGTTTCGCAGGCAACCGTAACAGCTCTCGTCGCTCCCGCAACCGCAGCTCCCGGTCACCCTTCTGTACGCCGCTCGCAGGCAGTCGTGCATGGTGTTCTCCTCCTCCAGACGCGCCACCAGACCGGCGCCCCCGGGCACGTTGTCGTAAAGGATGATCGGCAAAATCTGGGCGCTGTCGCCCGGAAGGACCACGGCGCTGACGTCGTTGGGCAGCACCTCCAGCACCTCCGCCGCGCCGCCGGCCAAAGCATAGGCCAGCGAGTAGGCGAACCAGACCTCATTCATTCCGGCAGGGGCGGGAAAACGGAAACGGACCTGCACCACGTCGGTGACAAACAGGTGGCCCAAGGCCCTCCGCTGCAGCGCGCCCCCACACCGCTCACCAAACGGTGTGCGGTGCACCTTCTCCTGCTTCAGAAAACCCGCGCCGCAGGCCGCACAGATCCAAAAACCCCGGCCCCGGCGTCCCTCACAGAGCACGCCCATTCCGCCCGGACGGGCTCTGCTGACCGTAAGCAGGGGATCAGCCGTCGGCATGGCCAGGCTTTCCCGGTCCGGCCCCTGGAACCCGGCAAAGAAGGGCCGGGTGCTGAACATCCGCACCGGACGGCGCTGCGGTTGTTTGGGCTTTTCCGGCGGCGCGACGAAGCCGAACCGGGGAATTAAGAACCGCTCCTCCCCTCCCGCCGCCCCGCAACACGACGGCGGCGGTGTTTCCGTCGGCTTCCAAACGTCGTACCTTTTGTGTTCCCGGCACCTGCGGTAGCACCACACCTCCCATTCCCGCTCGGCCACGCGCTTCACTCCGTATGAGGTCCATAGGAGTTTGTCGGCCACCAGTTTGCTGGTGGGCGCGAATTCGGCGATGGCCACCTTGAGGTCCCGCTGCAACTGCAGGTTCTCGCCCTCGCTGGTCCGGCCCAACCTGGTGTCTAGTTCGACCACGTCCACCGGAAAACCGTATTTGGGGATCACCGCCTTGCGGGACAAGAACGAGAGAACATCCTCGCGGGCGATGGTTTCCGCCCGGTCTTTGGCCCACTCCGCTGTGGGGTGATCGCGCCTCGCGCTGGCGCGCGCCTCCAGGGCGTGTAGCTTCCGGTAATCGTCGGCCACCTCCGCCTCCGCCAATAGGAGCCGGGGCTCCTCCCGCTCCAGGGATTCCCTGGTGAGCAAATCAATCCATTTTCCGTCGCGCAGGCCAAGCACGGCGTGCAACTCGCCTTCTGCGGGCACGATCCTTCGCAGTATCGCTTCGATCTCGCGGCGCCGTTCTTCCAAGAAGGCGTGCAGGTCAGCCACCAGGCTCGGGCGCTGCAGATCCACGCACAGCTTTTGCACCGAGTCGAACCGCTCCCGATATTCCCGGAAAAAGCTGCTCAACGCCACCGCCGCCACGTGGCGCAACACGATCTTGGGGTTGGTCAGCCGCAGCACCGGCGGTTTGGTGGAACCGTGCAGGATCTGCTCGGGATGGGCGAAATGGTAAAGGTCGTGCGGCGCACGCCGGCAGTAGGTGAGGGCGATTCCCGGCCGCCCCGGACGGCGTCCCGCCCGCCCGACCCGCTGGGCGTAATTGAAGGCCTCCGGAGGGGTGTTGCGCAGAAAAACGGTGTCCAAATCGCCCAGGTCGACTCCCAGTTCAAAGGTGGTGGAACAGCTCAGCAGGTGGATCCGGCCTTTCTTGAAGGCCTCCTGGTACTCCCGGGCTTTTTTGCGCCCCAACTGCGCCGTGTGTTCCTCGACCCGTAGCCTTCCGGGGAACGCACTCTGGTAGAGGTAACGGTAATGGTTGTCGGTGAGTTCACCCGCTGCGGCGCGGACCATCCGCCCCGGGCAGGCGGGCCGGGAGCAAAGACCGGCCACAGACCACCGCCCCACGCGTCCGCACATATCGCAGCGCCAAAGCGTCGCCTCCGGCCGGAAAACGTGGAAACGCCACCAGGCGGAGTTCAGTCGCCAGGCATTGTTGGCCGCCGGCAGCAGCAACCGGTAGGCGGTTTCCGGCGCCTTGCGCTCGTACTCCAGCACCGCCTCCCAGATCCGCTGCAGGCAGAGGCCCGCCTCTCGGACGGCTTCCCCGTTATCCAGGCCGCGCGCCATCAGGATCTTTTTGAGCAGGCGCACCCGCCCGCTCCGGGCGCCTTCCCAACTGCACACCCCTTTTTCCCCGCGCGGTGGCCCCAAACGCACCCGCTTTTGGGGCCGCTTGAGATGCAGATCGTCCCAGGTCACCAACCCGGCGGGTCCGTCCAGTGGTAACTCCACCGCCCCCTGGTCCCGGAGCAGGTTAAACAGCACCTGGAGCAATTCCAGAGCCTCTTCGGCCCCCAGCGTCCAAGGGCCGGCCCGTAAAAACTCCATCGGGCCGTACCAGTCAGGCCAACGCAGGGACCAGTAACCCAATCCCACTCCTTCCAGGGAGATCCTTTTCTCCTCGGTCAAGAACTCCCGGCAAACCGCGATGCCGGCCTCCCGCCGCAACTCCGTCTCCGACGCGTAAGGCGCGGCCAGGTGGCGGCTGCGCAGCAAGCGGTAGTATTCATCCGCCAAGTCCGCCAGGGAAAGCCCCTCCCGCGTCCGCCAGCCCAGCGCGCTCCCGGCTTGCCAAACCAGGTTTCTGGTCAGCAGGTCCCGGTAGGTCCGGTCCAGGTACCAAGAAAAGAAGGCCGCCTCTTGCCGTGAGTCGGCGAAGGCCAGGATTTTTTTCCGGTCGGAGGGCAGCTCCTGGTACAGCGTGGTGGCGATCACGGTATGCGGGCCGTCGGTACCGTGCACCACTTCCCGTACCGGGTCGGGCGCCTGATAGCCACAGGCGCTGCAACGGGGAATTTGATCGTCGCCTTCCCGCGCCGCTTCCTCTCTTTCCACCGCGAGTATCTCCGCGTGGTCGCAAAGCGGTGCCAATCCCTCCAGCCAAATGGCCCGGCACTGCACACACAGCGCATAACGCTGCCGGTCTTGCGGAGCAGCCGATTCGTCATCCTCTGCGTCTGATTCGACAGATTGGGGTGTTTCCAGGGGCCGAAAAAACACCGCCCCGTATTCGGGGTGGCTCGGATCCCGCACGGCTTCCACCAGTCGGCCCCGCCGGCCGTCACCCTGTATCCGGCCTACCAAATAATGTTGCCCACATTCGCGGCAGAGGGCCACCTCGAAAACGCCCGCCTCCGGAGAGGCGGCGCGTTCCACCAGGACCCGGCGTCCGCCCCGGTAGCGGACAAAGGCGCCGTCCAGGGAGCGCAGGAAAAAATGGTAGCGCGCGGCCAACACCGGCGGCCCCGCGTGCTTGCTCCGTCCCGCGCCCGCCGTCGCAGCCGCGGTTTGCATCAGCAGCACCACCAGCATCCCCAAGGCCCCAACCCGCGCCGCTTCATCATCGATCTCAGGGAATAGTTCCCGGGCAATGGCGGCCACGGGCCGCGGCTCGCCGACCCCGAGTTCCCGTAACCGGTGCGCGCGCCGGTCGTGGGCCAGCAGGCGTCCGCACACCGAGTCCGGATCCTCTTCTGGTGCACCAGCATCCGTCTTCCGGCGCGCCAGTCCCGCCAGTCGTTTTCTCGCCCCGTCCGTCCCCTGGTTCAAAACCTCCAGCATTAACGCGTAGTCCGCCGGCGTCAGGTCGTACCATGTTTTCTCCGACGCCCTTTCCTCCCCCGCCGGTGCGGGCGGCTTTCCGGTGATCACGTCCTCGGGTCCAAACGCTTCTCCAAAAAGAGTGGTCGCAAAATGTGCGGTCGCCTCCCGATCCTGCTCGCCCCCCAAGAGGGTGGCGCTGGTGGCCAGACACCGGAAGGGACCTTCCTTGCCTCCGTCCCGCAGGCGCTCCTTCAGGCGCCGGATCAGCATGGCCATCTCCATCCCCCGCGCCCCCCGGTACTGGTGCGCTTCGTCCAGCACCAGGTAGGTCCAGCGCCGCGCACCGGTCCCGGCGAACAAGGGGCTGTCCGCGGGGCGGATCAGCAGATACTCCAGCATGGAGTAGTTGGTCAGCAGGATGTGCGGCGGCGTCTCCCTCATTTCCGACCGCAACACCAACTCGCCCGGCAGCCGATACTCGGCGAGATGCTTTTGCGCCTCCCGGCGCGTATCCCGCTCATCCTCGGGCGTGTCACCGATATACTGACCAAAGGTGAAACGAAAAGGAGAGCCCTCCTCTTCCAGACGGCGCGCTATTTCCCCCAGCCGGTCCCGCTGGTCGTACGCCAGCGCGTTCATCGGGTACAAAATCATGGCCCTAATCCCGGGGCCGAGTTCCCCTTTTCGAAACTCCCGGTACAAATGGAACAGGATCGGGAGCAAGAAGGCCTCGGTCTTGCCGCTGCCCGTCCCGGTGGCCACCACCACATTGCGCTCTCGAAAGACCGCCCTGATGGCCTCCTCCTGGTGTCGGTAAAGCGGTCGCGTCCCCTGAATGGCTTCCAAGAAACCCTTGTCCGGCGGTTCTCCCAGGACATCCTCCAAGAGCCGTTCCGCTCCCACCCCCAATGGGTAGGGCCGGGCCACCTCCAGGTACGGCCCCCGCACCAGGTTGGCAGCGGCCAGGGCCTGGTTGAAAGAAGCGCGCAGCAAGGGATCCCGAAAGTAGAAGGTGGTGTAAAGGTAGCGGCGGTATCGCTTCGCCACTTCTTCCAGCAGTCCCAGAGGAGAGAACGCCGCGTCCACTGTCATTTGGCTTTCCATTTTCCTTACACCTCAGCGCCGTTTTCCAATGCGGCGGCCAACGCCAGTTCCCTGGCCGCCAGTTCCGCCACCAGGTCATCGACCCCCGGGACACCGGCGTCGGAAGGGGCCACCGCAATCGGCAACGGGTTGGTTTGGCTGTCACCGAGCACGTGGTAACACTCCCGCGCCCAGGGATAGTGCTGCCGCCCCATGGTCAGCAGCGCCCTTACATCCCACAACAGCGTGAGCTCCGCCTCAAACGGCCGATACCGGATCTCAACCTGCTTACAGCCTTTGGGGTAGTGCTCACGATCCCAGACCTGTTGACTGGGGAGGAGGCGGCCCCGCTGGGGGCAGGCTGGATTTGTACAGACCACGCCCTTCTCCATTTCGACTATCACCGCCTCACCCTGCAGCCCCCGCAGCCGTAGCTTCTTGCTTTGGTTGTGGACGGAGATTTTCGTTTCCAGTTCATCCGGTCCCTCCCGCCGGCATTTCAAGACCTGCCGGGAAACGTGCCCCGTCAGCACCATGTCCTTCATCCGCCCGTCCAGGCTGCGCAGCTTCAGACCAAGCCCTGCCGACACCGCCGGGGCCCCTCCAAGCGCCGCCGCCCACACCCCTCTCCGGTCCGCTGCGCCCCCGGGCCACGGCACTTCCAGGGGCGCCGGCCGGTCCAGAATCCTTGCCTGGTAGGCCGCGGGGCTGCTGTCCGCGAAGACCGCCAACCAGTGAAACCCGTAGCGGGAGGCGTCGCCCGTGCCGCCGCCGGCTTCCGGTGCGGCGGTCCGGCCGGGCACCGCTATGCAAAAACCGCCGTCCGCACCGACCGCACCGGTGCCCCGGGCGACCACGACCGCTTTGCCCGTGATGCCCAGCAGCACGACCGTAACGGCCACCCCCGCGGGACAATTGGCCGCTTTGCCCCGGACCACCGGAGCCTCCGACTCCCAGGTGCAGGACAAATCCCGAATGTGCGGGCGCCCGTCATCCAGATGCATAAAGAAGCCGTTGGCGCCGGTTCTAAGGGACGCGTCGGACTGCAAAGTTTCCACCCCGGCCTCCGCGCCTCTGAACCGCAACAGGTAGGGTCCCGCCGGTACTGTCCGCCCCTGGGCGGCCAGCATCAGCGTCGCCGCGCCGTCCGGGATCTCCCATTCCAGCGCCGGCTCCCACGGGGTCCACGCCTTGAAAAGCTCCAGCCGGCGTCCCGGCACCCGGCCCCTGTCGGTCCACCGCGCCAACCACAACGGCTCGGTGCCCCACAGCGGGCACACCCACCGCACGGATGGCTCGACCACTTCCCAGCGGTACCTTAAGGCAAGGAGCGCACCGCGGCGCACCGGCCTTCGGCGGTGGTCATGGACATCCAGCGCCAGTGTGCGCACGGCCCTGTCCCCGGTCCGAGAAAGGCGGGTTGGATGATCGACGACGAAGCGGAAATGCTGTTCCGACTGCTTCTCCCCCGCATAAACCCGGGGCTCGTCGTCATCCGACACCAGAAGACAACCGCCCCAGCGCCGCGTCGGCGGCAGCCGCACGTCCACGGCAAACCGGCCCGGAGACGCCTCGCCGACCCATATCTCGCGAAACGTCGTCGTCCACTGGTCGGTCTCCTGCGTGGCGCCGCCCCCCGCAGGCCGCCACCACACCCGCGGCAAGGCCAGCTCGATGTCCAGGGAGTGCGGCATCGCTTCAGGACTGCCCTGAAACAAATAGGTCCCCGCCACCGTTTTCGCCCCGACGTCAACGGTAAACTCCACGACCTCGTCCGCCACCTCCGTCACCATCGCCGGCGGCTTGACGGCAAAGTGCGTGTCCGGTGCCGTTATCACGGTGCCCGTTACCGATGACCCTTGTGCCTGGTCCGCGGGCAGCAACAGGGCGGGCGCAAAGTCGTAGACAAACTGGGGAATGACGGTCAGAGTCAGGGGGTAAAGCGCGCCATCGGGAGCCCGCAGGCGGAGGACGTAGCGCCCCACGGGCTCCAGGCCAAGCAAGGCGGCGGAGGCCAGATCCAACACCGCCTCCAGCGCGCCACCGGCCCGCTCTCCGGTGGTTATCCCGGACAGCTCAGTCAAGGCTTGCCACTCCATCTGATCCTCACCCGCAGGTTCGCGCCTCACGGCCACCGACCAACCCCTGAGATCGGAACGGTTTCGCAGGGCCAAGACCACGGCGGGTAGGCCCTCCGCTTCATAAACCGGCCCGCCGCCGGCCACCGCCACACCGGCAATGGTTTTCCCGCCCCGCAGGAAAGGCGCCCTTAGGCTACCCAAACCCGGCAGGAACCCGATTGTCGCGGCGCCCACCCCCTCGAGCCACAGCCGCAATAGGGTCCGGTCTGGGCGTTCCAGGGGAGCAGCGAATTCGTAGAGCGGCACCCTGACCAATCGCAGGGACCCCGCCTGCCGTGCCGGAAACGCCCGGCGGTCATCCGGATCGAGGCCGATATATACCTTCGTCACCGCGCCCAGCCGCTTCCCCTCCCCGGCCCAACGGAGCCAAAGCACCTTGTCCGAGGTGGGCCGGAACCAGTCGCGCGCCAATTCCACGGGCCGATCCGTCCATGCCACCTCTCCCGGCTCCCGGCCTTCGGTGTCGACGCCCCACCACACCCGTTCAAACACCGCCCGTATGGGTACCGGCCGCCCACCGGTCGCCGTCAGCCGCAAAAGCAGGTGATCAAACCGGGGATCCGGCGGCAAATCAACACGCAGGCCCGTTGGCGTGCCGGTGCACAGCGGGGGGCGGGCGTCCGCCTCGGCCCCTTCGGCCGACTCCAGAGCGTAAGCGCCGTCGCCGACGATCTCCACCGCGGTGGCGCCGTGGCCGGCGGGCGGGGGGAAAACAGGTGCCTGCTCCGGAACCATGCGTACCTCACGCAGACCCGGCAGACAGCGAAAAGCCAAGCGCTCCCTTTCATATCGCTGCCGGTCGTACAGCACCACCCAGTAACAGTGGCTTTCCGGGTCCACCGGCACAACCAGCCCACCGTCCGGCGAACGAGCGTCCATCTGCAGCAACTGTTCCCCCCGCCGTCTCGTCTGCCTGTATAACCGCGTCACGGTCCCCACTCCCTGCCAGCACTCCGGTCTGGCGGGAATCAGCCGGGGCGCGCCGCCGAAAACCGGACCAAGCTCATCCAGGTTGTCAGACCACCCGGGTTCCCCCGCTAGGAAGAACTCTTGAGCACCCGCGTTCAGCGCGAGTTTTTCCCCATCGGGGAGCACGAAGGTAATCCTTGCCGCCGCGCGCTCCGTGCGCCAGTGGTGGGCCACATACCCCGGCAGCGCCACCTTTTCCGGCGGCGGCGTGGCCGGCTCGTCGTCGGCTTGCTCGCGACTCCATTCTTCCGGGACGACCACCAGCACTTGTCCCCGCGGTATGCGCCGCACCGCCGGCAGCGGACCATCCTGGTCGTCCGAACCCCGAAAGACCAGACAGGGTTGGTGCAGTTGCCAAAACGCTTGCAGGTCCAGCGTCACCAGCACACCCTCTTCGCCCGCCACTTCCACCGCACCGTCCAAACCGGCAAGCGGCCAGCATCTCCAGGGGCGAGAGCGGGAAACAAGCTTGTGCTCGTTGTGCAGGACCACCAGGTCCGGTCGGTTCCACAACTCCGCCGGCGTTTCCACGCCTACCATCCACTTGCCGTTTTCGCGCCAGCACACAAGGCGCGGCCGCGGAAGGCGCAGCGCCGTCGTACAGAGTGCACGGCCTTCATCCTGCCACCAGCGGCCAAAAACCTCCCAAACCCGTTGATGGCGGTATGTCTGCGGCCATTGCGCCGGTTTGTGCGCCTCGCCGCCCAGGGCCGCTAGCAGCAACTGCACGGCCGGCCAGACGAACCTCTCCGCCGCAGGCCCGCCGTAATGCAGAAGACGCTGTATCGGTTTGTCCACATATGACAGCGGTGGTACGGGAACCCGGGCTTCAAGGGATCTGACTTGCCGGTCCAGGCCGTTGAGGGCGTCCTGCGCCGCATGCATCTCCTCGTCCAAGGTCCCGGCGTCAAAGGTCTCGGCGTCCACGGGCCGTCCCAGCGCCTCATCCAAGTCGCCCTTCAGTACGGCCAGCCGCCGGCTATACCGGGCTTCCACCTTGTCAAGGACGCCCAGGATTTGTGGCCACTCGGGCCACGCCGCAGTCACCTCGTGGTCCAGATGCTCTTTCAGCCACTCAATCAGTTGCTGACGTTGTGCGCGTTTGTCGGCGAGTTCCGCTTCCAGCGCGGCCGGTTGGCGGGCAACATGTGCCTCCGTCGCGGACGCTGTTGCCTGTCGCTTTTTGGCATCGCTGATTAAATCAAGCCAGCGGCGGGCGGCCGCCCGGACATCCTCACACAGGGCCGAGAGGTTCGCGGAGCCAAGAAACTCATCGGTTCGGCTCCTTAGCACAGCGGCTTGGCCCATCAGCCGCACCGGGCAATGGCGGGTGATGTCTAGCCGCAGCGTCACCAAAACGTCTTTAAGATTGTTCCACCGCGCCAGTAGCGCCTCGTACCCCCGCAACAGTTCCCGCGCCTGCTCGGCGAGCCCGCCGCCGGCCGGCGGTGTGCCGCCGACCATCGCCGGGACCGCTTGAAAGGCTAAAACCGTCCGCCGCAGCCATGACCAGTGCTCCGGCTCCTGCTCACAAATCAAGCGTCGGTAGAGCTGCCGTTCCCAGTCCGAAACACCCGGATCCGTGCCGAAAACGGCCAACCGTCCCCTGAGCCGCTCGCGGTCCATAAGCAGGACCGTCAATTCCGCTTCGACAGCGGACAAACGTTCCTCAATCTGCCGCAGTGAGGGTTCGCTGGCGATGAGGTGCCGGTCTTGATCCGCCAGAATCTTCCGGTCACGAGATGATCGGTCCTGGTCCTGTAGAAGCCGGTGGCGTTCCCCCTCCCGTCGCACGATCTCATCGTCAATATCCAGAAGCTCGGCCACTCGGCGACGCTGCTCCTGAAGGCTTGTCAGCCGTCCGGACAAGGCACGGTACTCTTCGAGAAAGCGCCGACGGGCCAGCAATGTCCTCTTGGCCCCCAGCAAATGCTCCAGTCTGCGTCGATCCTCGGATTGCAGGGCGCGCCCCCTCTCCTCCCGGAGCCGCCCGAGTTCCAGGAGCACTCCCTCTTTCTCCACCACATCGCGGGCCACGAAACGCCGCCAGACCACCTCCCGGAAGAACTCCGGCAAGCACGCGTCGGGGATGCCGGTGTGAAAAAGAATAGGGGTCACATAACGGAGGCCTTCGGGATCGGTTTCCGCACGCAAATCATAATCGTGCAGGGCCTTGAGAAAGGCCGCACCCAACGCTTCTTCGTCCGCACGGCTACTAATGCCGGTAATTTCCCGCACCGCCGGCCAATACGTCCCGTCCCGGTAACCAGCTATTCCCCGCCACACAAGAAAAACAGCCAAGAAGAGCGGAGCCCGCTGGACCAGAAACTGCACCCATCCGCGGGGGTTTTCCTTGATCAGGTTTTTGACCAGGGACTCGATTAATGACACATCTGGTTGGGTTAAGGGAAGTTCGTGCAGAAAAAGGGGTTCGCGGTGGTGGTGGCGGCCGTGGTCTTCAAGTGCAGCGGCCAACCTCGACTCGCATTCGGCGATACTTTGACAGTCCGCAAGCATTCCCAGCCCCGCCCCCCCTGCTGAACCAAAAGTATCTTTCTTCGGTATTTTATGTATAATTCGTGCAAGAAACACCAATTCCTGCCTGACGTCCCCCGGCCATAACTTCGGGGACACCATACCCGCCCAAACCGGAAGCCGCGCCGCTTCCGTTTGAGGAGAAAAGGAGAACAACACCGAACGCCCCAAGCCCGAGCCTCCTTACGACTTGCACCCGGCGTTTTGGCGCAAAATACTGGCAAACCTTGCCCGCCTGTGTTAATATAAGGCCAAAAGGTTGCCAGGAAGTCCCAAGACATTTGCTTGGCGCCACGGCGCGCACGCCGGGAGGGATCACTACAATGACAGCGGACAAGCCGGTGCTGGAGCTGATCCGCACCGCCCTCGGCCGCCTGCGCACCTTTGCCCACATGTCCGAGGCGGAGTTCACCGCCCATGCTGACCACTTCGCCATTGCCGAAATACATAAGTCATTCGGAGCGCTGCAATCAGCTTTGGGTTATTTCTCAGTAGAAATGCAGCCAAGCGATTGAGCATCGGAAAGGTCAGGCTTGGCCGTTCCGGGGGAAGAGCTAGTTGTTCACGCCACCAACGCCGACTAAGATGGCGAATTAATGGGGTTACCTCCGCACCGTCACATGGAAGTGGGTATCCATGAGAGTATAAGTCAAAAAGCTTCTTAATCTGGTGGCTTTGAAGCCCGTTAATGTCTAGTGGTGCTTGCCCTGTTGGAACTCCAGCAGCTTCGAGCCAAACCCGCATCTCATCCACCGGCAATGATCGGACCATCACTTCATACCCGGCAGTGGTTCGCCAATCTGCGTGCAAGCCCAGCATAAAACGGTCAACCAGGCCCTTTGCAAACTTATCGAGTGTAAACGAGTCAAAACGCCGGGCGCGATCACCACACCGCTTCTGCACTCGCTCACCGAGATTTTTCGCTGCATCCCGTTTAAAGGAGATAGCCAGAATGCGCCGCGGGGTAGGACACAGACCGGTTTCCAGGAGGTAACACGCACGCTGCGCCAGAAGTTCCGTCTTCCCCGCCTCGGGGCCGGCAACCACAAGCGTGTTATGATCAGGGTGGTGACAAGTTTTCAGGCCTGGTCAACCGGGTTCTTCAGTGCCTCAGGGGAGGTTCAAACGAGCTCCTCTGAGTCTATCGCCAGTAGCGCACGCATGTGCACAACCGACTTGGACCGGTCCACAAAAAGATACTTGTACCAGGCAAAGAGTTCTTGCTGGGCAGTTGTATACGTTGAACCAAGCTCAGCGTCAGCCGTGTCCAAATCAGCCGCCAGAACCTGCCTCATCCTCTTTTTCACGGCCTCACCATAATTTGGATCGTCCAGCGCTGATAAGCGCGGGCCTCTCGGAGGTGGCGCGAGCCCTTTGTAAGCAGCCGGAAACGCTTCCAACATAGAAAAGTCCAAGTCGAGCGGAGACGAGAAGTAAACCCCGTACCAATGAGTGAACAAAGATAGCCAGCTATCCATATCTGCCGTATCAGTCTAGGGGTTCTCATCTAGATTATCCCAATCTTGTTCGTCCAGACTACGCGTGCCACTTGTGTCATCATACACGAATTCTAATTCCTCATCTCCCGGCCCGTACAGACTCACGACCAACAGCCGTTCAAGCCATATGTTGGTATCGATGAGATACAAGCTTCAGTCCCCCCGCCACTCCAGGGCCTTTTTTTGCAGTTCCAATGAGGTATACTGTTCACGAAAGTCCTTGAGGGCGCCAGCCCAATCTTGGCGCAACCTTTTCCCGGTTTTCTTGGCCCGTTTTTCTAACAGAAAACGGATAAAGTCTTCGGCCTCCCTTTGAAGCTCGGGAGGGAGCGCTCCGCTGACCACCAGCCCGCCTGTCCGGGCCGGCACCTGGACCTGGCCGCCGTCCGCGCCGCCCTGGCCCCGGCCAACACCCCGCCCGCCCCGCTCTACCGGGTACAGGTGGGGGCGTTTCGCGAACGCGCCCTCTTCGGCCAAATAGGAGATGTGAAAAATCCCGCACCCCTCTTGACCCGCCTGTCGTGCCCGCATTACACTGGATGTATCTTACATGCCGGCGTAAACGCCGCGGCGCGGTGGGGTGACGAAAGTGGTACGCTTGTCCCGGAACCTGCGGATGATCAACATCGAGTCCCGCCTGCCGGCTTTAAAGGAATATTTCGCCGGTAATCCGGACATCATCGCCGCCTACCTGTACGGGTCCTACGATACCAGCGCACAGACCGTACTGAGCGACGTCGATCTGGGGATTCTTTTACGGGAAGGGATCAAGGATCGTTTCGACCTTTATCTCGCCATCCAGTCCGCCGTAATTGAGGTTACCCGGGAGGAAGACGTCAACGTGCTGATCCTGAACGATGCCCCAGTAATCATCCAGTACGAGGTGATCGCCACCGGCCGCCTGCTCTACGAACGATCCGCGGACACCCACCTCGATTTCATCGAACGCGTCCTCAAGCGCTACCCCGATTTCGCCCTGGACTTCCGCGCTTTCTGCGCCGAATACGACCAATCCCTGCGGGAGGCCTATTTACGTGGTCAGCAAGAATAAACTTCGCCAAAAAATCACGTTCATCGAAGAAAACCTGCGTCATCTACGCCGGTTGGCCCGCCTCCCCGAGGCGGAGTTCGTGGAAAGCGCTATTTATTGCAGCGCCGCGATACGCATGTTACAGGTAGCCATCGAGGCCATGATTGACGCCGCCAGCCATATCGCTGCCAAGGAACGCCTGGGTTTTCCGAAATCGTATGCCGATACCTTCAAACTACTGGCCAACGAACAAATCATCTCCCGGGATTTCCTGGAAACAGCCCAACGCATGGTCCGTTTTCGCAACCGCGCGGTGCATCTCTACGAAGAAATCAGTCCGCAGGAGGTCTACCGC
The DNA here is from genome assembly GCF_000018425.1 of Candidatus Desulforudis audaxviator MP104C. Lineage (GTDB taxonomy): Bacteria > Bacillota > Desulfotomaculia > Desulfotomaculales > Desulforudaceae > Desulforudis > Desulforudis audaxviator. The sequence continues at coordinate 1,775,422 of NC_010424.1, forward strand.
ATTCTACAGCACAACCTTCCGGATTTCGAACTGTTCATCCGCTTCATCGTGCACAGGTACTTCCAAGAACCGGCGCACTAGCCCACCCCGGCCGCTCCCCTCCACCCGCCAGATGCGCCGCCAGGAACCCGTCCAGCACCAAAACCACCCCGCCCAGTACCGCCGCCGCCATCAGCACACCCCCGCCGAAAGTGAAGAAAGACCGGTCAAACAGCCCCGGCAGCCGCCGCGGCAAAAGCCACGACAGAACAAACAAATTCACCAGCGCCATCAGCGAGGTGGCCGCCGCCAGCCCGGCGTGCTGCAGCGAATTGAGCAACACCAAGCTAAGCAAGAGCTTCAACTCCCGCAATTCGCCAACCCTTTTCACCTTGCCGCCGTATGAATCCACTTCACGCGTCTTGATTTTGATGAAAGAATCACCAGATGATCTCTGAAATGTTCCAAAGAATGAGAACGTAGGAATGGCAAAAGAACTTCTAAAACATTTTCGGATGTCGTAGGATGAACCCTTAACCGAATCACTCCCGGATGTTCATTCAGAGGCAGAATAACCCAATCACCAAAATGCTCGTCAAGAGTGATCAAAACTCTATCTTCAGCGATGGCTTTTTGCAATACATCCTGATCGTCTGCTCTATCCTGACCAACTTCAGAAGCGCGCATAACATTATAACCTTCATCGCGCAAAGTTTGCGCCACAGCCAATTTAAACATCTGAATCCAAATAAAGTCTTAGCGGCTCAGGCATGAATGGTACGAACCTCTGAGTGGTCAAGTGAGGCCTTGGCATAAAGCAATGCGGCCTGGATATCTTCTTTCTTCAATTCCGGATAGCCCGCCAACACATCATCCCAGGACTCTCCCGCCGCTATCTGTTCCAAGATCACCGAAACCGGAATCCGGGTCCCCTTAATCACCGGTCGCCCATTGCACACCCTCGGATTAAGCTCAATACGATCCATAAGCACCATCAACAACCTCCTAAATTCTGCGGCACGATCACCGTGGCCAGCGCCAGTCCCACCACGCCGTAAAAGGCATAGGGAATGAGAAAGGCCACCAGGAAGGCGTCGGTCGCCCCGGTGGCCCCGAAGCTGGGCGTCAACACAGTGCAAAGCCGTGTAAAACCAGGCAACAACCAGCCAATCCGCATGCTTCAGCCGATCTATCGTTCCCGCAAACTGATAGTTACTCCATATCTTCGTCCTCTGATCACCGGTTTCCCGACCATCACCCCGCCTGACGGTTGGCCCCTGCCAGCCTGCCCAGTACGCTGCGGCCAAGCTCCCACACCAGGGCCATCTCCCGCACCCGCAAAAGCCGGCACAGTACTGTGTATACCAGCCCGCCGAAGGCGATCAGCCCGATGAGCTTCACGCCCGCCGCCGCAAAGTCCCCCAGCGCCCCGCCGCCGAGCGCCTGCACCAGCTGCTCCGCCAACAGCCCCCAGGCCCCGGCGGCCAGCGCCTCGTTCGCCCGCCAGACCGCCAGGCCCATCAGCCCCGCCGCCAGACATACCTTCCCCGTCTCTATGGCCAGCCGCCGTCCTCCGATGCGCCCCAGCCGCCGCCGCAAACGCCATAGGATCAGCCCGAAGCCCACCAGCGCCGCCGCTGAGGAGGCCAGCGCCAGCCCCCCGAGGCCCATAACCCGTACCAGGGCCAGGTTCAGGCCGATGTTCACCGCCACCGCCGCCAGGCCCGTCCACATGGGCGTGGCCGTGTCCTGCAGCGCGTAAAACGTCCGGTTCAGGTAGTCCCACCAGACAATGAACAGGATCCCCAGGCTGTAGAAGAGGACCGCCGTACCCGTCATGGCCGCGTCGGCGTCGTCGAAGGCCCCCCGCTGGAACAGGAAGCGCACGAAGTCGGCCCGCAGGACGATCAGCCCGACGGTCATGGGGATCATCAAAAAGCCCAGCACCGACAGCCCCCGCGCCAACGTCTCCCGGAAGGCCGCCGCGTCCCCCACCACGTTATGCCTGCTGAGTGAAGAGTAGAGTACCGTGACCAGCGGAAGGGCAAACAGCCCTACCGGCAGCCCCAGCGCCTTCTGGGCGTAGTTCAGCGCCGAGATGCTCCCCTCAGCCAGACCCGAGGCCAGCATGCGGTCGACGATCACGTTCAGCTGGTTGGCCCCCACGCCGATAATCACCGGCCCGGCCAGCAGCAGCATCCGCCTCAGCCCCGGATGACCAAGGTCGAAAAGCGGCCGGTAGGAAAGCCCCAGCCGCCGGAAGGTCGGCAGCTGGATCAAAAACTGAGCGGCGATGCCCAGCAGCGTTGCTACCGCCACGCCCTCGATGCCCCACCAGCGCCCGGAGAGCAGGATCGCCGCGATGATGATAACGTTGTACGGTATCCCCATCGCCGCCGGGGCCGTAAACCGCTGGTGGGCATTCAGCACTCCCTGCGCCCAGCCGGCCAGACCCATGAAGACCGCCGCCGGCAGCAGCACCCGTACCAGGAGCACCGTCAGCTGCGCCTGCTCCCCCTCAAACCCCGGGGCCATCAGCCGTACCAGCCAGGGTGTCAGCAGCCAGGCCACGAGCACTACCAAGCCGAGGAACACGACGATCCCGTGGAAGGTGCTCCACAAGAGTCCCGCCAGTTCCCGCCGCCGGGCGGGGTCGTGGATATACTCCGCGAAGAGCGGGATGCCCACCGTGGTGATCGTTGTCCCCACCACCCCGAAGAGCAGCGAAGGGATGATCATGGCCACCAGGTAGGCGTCGGTGGCCCCGCTCGCGCCAAAAACGGCGGCCAGCGCCGCCTCTCTTCCGAAACCCAGTATCTTGCTGATAACGGTAATAACGACGACCGCTGCCGCCGCCCCCGCAATCCGCCTGCCGTTCAACATAAGCCTCCTGTCAGTCGCCGTACCCCTCCGGGTGCCGCGCATGCCACTCCCGGGCCGACCGGACGATCATCTCCAGGTCCCCGTCAGTCAAGTTCCACCTTAATCTTCGCCGAACCCGCCACCAGCACCGCCGGTGAACAAAACCCTCATCATGTCAGACACCTCGCCCAATACCTCAGCCGCTTAGCGTAGTACGTTCCTCGTACATCCTCCTGTAATACTCCCGGTAGGCCCCGTCCCGGACCCTTTGCACCCACTCCGCGTTATCCACGTACCAGCGGACTGTCGCCTCCAGGCCGTCCTCGAACGTCCACCGCGGGCGCCAGTCCAGCTCACGCTCGGCGCGGGCGATGTCCATCGCGTAGCGGCGGTCGTGTCCGGGGCGGTCGGCCACAAACCGGATCAGGCTCTCCGGCCGGTCCAGGATCCGCAGTATGGTCCGCACAACGTCCAGGTTGGTCCTTTCCGCCCGCCCTCCGAAGTTGTACACCGCCCCGGGCCGCCCGCGCCGCAGGGCGGCGGCGATTCCCCGGCAGTGGTCCTCCACGTGGATCCAGTCCCGCACGTTCAGCCCGTCGCCGTAGACCGGAAGAGGCTTGTTCTCCAGCACGTTGGCGATCATCAGGGGGATGAGCTTCTCGGGGAACTGGTACGGCCCGTAGTTGTTCGAGCAGCGGTTGACGACCACGGGCAGGCCGTAGGTCTCGTGGTAGGCCCGGCACAGCAGATCCGCCGCGGCCTTGCTCGCCGAGTAGGGGCTGTTCGGTTTCACAGGGTGCTCCTCGGTGAACGGCGGATCGTCCGGCCCCAGGGAACCGTACACCTCGTCGGTCGACACCTGCAGGAACACGCGCACCCCGTACCGTCGCGCGGCCTCCAGCAGCACCTGCGTGCCCCGGACGTTGGTCTCAATGAACGGCCCGGCGTCCAGGATGCTCCGGTCCACGTGGGACTCGGCGGCGAAGTTCACCACCGCGTCGAAGCCGCCCCCGGCGAAAAGGCCGGCCACGGCCTCCCGGTCGGCGATGTCCCCGCGCACGAAGGTATAACGCGGGTTGTCTTCAACCTCGCGCAGGTTCTCCAGGTTCCCGGCGTAGGTCAGCTTATCCAGGTTCGTAACGTGCCAATCCGGGTATTCCCGCAGGACAAAGCGGATAAAGTTCGCGCCGATAAACCCGGCGCCCCCGGTGACCAGCAGCCTCACAGCAGTTCCTCCTTGCGCATCTCCTTTAAACAGCGCTCCAGGGCGTCCTCCCATGGCGGCAGCAGGTAGCCCACCGTCTCCCGCAGGGGGAAAGGATCCAGGACCGAGTTGGCCGGCCGCCGCGCCGGACGCGGAAACTCCGCCGAGGTGCAGGGCTCAACCCTCGCCGGCAGCCCAGCCTGCTTCATTATCGCCCGGGCGAAGCCGCACCAGCTCGTCACCCCCTGGTTGGTCGCGTGGTAGACCCCATAGCAACGTGTCGCGATGAGGTCCAGAAGCAACCGCGCCAGATCGGGCGCATAGGTCGGGCAGCCGTACTGGTCATCGACCACCCGCAGGCTCTCCCGCTCCCGCCCCAGGCGCAGCATAGTGGCCACGAAGTTCTTGCCCCAGGGCGCAAAAAGCCAGCTCACGCGCACGATGTAGAAGCGCGACGCCAGGGAGGCTATCGCCCGCTCCCCCCACAGTTTGCTGGCCCCGTAAACGTTGACCGGGCACGGGTCGTCGTACACGCCGTAGGGGCCGTCCTTACGGCCGTCAAAAATGTAGTCGGTGCTGATGTGCAGCAGGTCCACACCGGTCTCCCGGCAGGCCAGGGCCAGATTCCGCGGGCCCAGGCCGTTCACAGCGAAGGCCCTCTCCCGCGCCGTCTCCGCGCCGTCGACATCGGTATAGGCGGCACAATTTACCACTGCATCCGGCCGGTACTCCCGCAGGGCCGACCTCACGGCCGTCAAGTCCGTGATGTCCAGGTCGGTGCGACCCAGGCGTACGACCGCCCATCCGCGGGCCCCGGCCTCCGCCGCCACCGCCCGCCCGAGCATCCCCTGAGCACCGGTCACCAATACACGCACAAACGCAAGCCTCCGCTAACTAAGGGTAATCTGGCACTCGTCGCCAATAAAAAAGCGTAGAACCCGGCGGCGGCTATCGTCCCGCGTCAGGCGCGCACCGGAGCCGATGAGGCTGTCCTCGATGTGGTGCACCGCCCGCAGCCGGCAGTTATCCAGGATCACGGAATGTTCCACGCTGCAATCCTCCACGGCGGTTCCCCGGCCGATGGCCGTGTAGGGACCGATGAAGCTGTCTACGATCTTCGCCCCGGCCCCCACCACCGCCGGCCCCCGGATGACGCTCCTCTCCACCACGGCGCCGGCCTCGATCTCCACCCGGCCCACGACCTGCGAGGCCTCGTCCACCGTGCCCTCGACCCGGCGGCGGGTGAACTCGTCGAGCACCACCCGGTTGGCCTCCAGGATGTCGTCCTTCTTCCCGGTGTCCAGCCACCAGCCTTCCAGCAGGCGCGGCGCCACCGCGTGGCCCATGTTAATCAGCTCCTGAATGGCGTCGGTGATCTCCAGCTCTCCCCGCCAGGACGGCTTAATCCGTTCGATGGCCGCGTGGACGGCGGGAGAAAAGGCGTAAATGCCCACCAGCGCCAGGTCGGAAATGAACTCCTTCGGCTTCTCCACCAGCCGCGCCACCCTGCCGCCGCCGTCCAGCACCGCCACCCCGAAGGCCCGGGGGTCGGGAACCTTCTTCAACTGAATAATCGACGTGGAAGTGTCCCGCCGGAAATCGGCCGCCAGCGGGGCCACCCCGCCCTGCACCAGGTTGTCCCCCAGGAACATCAGGAACGGCGAATCGCCGAGGAAAGCGCGGGCCGTCTTGACCGCGTGCGCCAGGCCCAGGGGCTCGTCCTGCACAATAAAGGTCAGCCGCAGGCCGAACCCCGCCCCGCCGCCGAGCGCATCCTGCACCATGCCGCCGGTCTCGGGCGAAATGATCACCCCCACGTCCTCGATCCCCGCAGTAGCGATCTGCTCCAGGACGAAGTGCAGGATGGGCTTATTCGCCACCGGGATAAGCTGCTTCGCCGTGGTATAGGTCAGGGGCCGCAGCCGCGTCCCCTTCCCGCCGGATAAAACCAGAGCCTTCAAGCTACCCCTCCTCACCGGGCACATAGACGAAGCTGTTGTCCGCGTCCTTAAGGCGCGGGAGCCGGGCGTCCTTCGGCGAAAGAAGCGGCCGGGCCACCGGCCACACTATGCCCAGGTCGGGGTCGTTATAGATAATCCCCCGGTCGTGCTCCGGCGAATAATAGTTGTCCACCTTGTAAACGACCTCCACGACCTCCGTCAGGGCGCAGAACCCGTGAGCAAACCCCCGGGGTAAATAAAGCTGGCGCTTGTTCTCGGCGGAAAGCTCCACCCCCACCCATTTGCCGTAGGTCGGGGAACCCCGGCGGATGTCCACCGCCACATCAAAAATCGCCCCATGAATACAGCGCACCAGCTTCGCCTGGGCCATGGGCTTCTTCTGGTAATGCAGCCCCCGTAGCACCGGCCCCCGGGACAGGGAATGGTTGTCCTGCACGAACGCAGCGCGAATACCGAAGACCGCAAAGTCCCGGTAGCTGTATGTTTCCATGAAAAAGCCCCGCTCGTCGCCGAAGACCTTCGGCTCGACCAGTACTAGATCCGGGATGGTAAGGCGGGTAAGAATGAAAGGCATTTACTTAAACCGCCCTTCCGCAACTCTACGCTCCTTAACCAGCTTGTCAACCAGGTCACGAATTTCCTCCTTGAACCGCTCTCTGCCGAAGCGTTCGGCGTTTCGCCGGATGACCTCAGGCCGGAATAAGGCCTCGCAGCGAAGAAACTCTTGCACTGCCGAGGCCAAGCTCTCCTCCGTCTGTTCAGAGAAAAAGAGACCGGTCGCCCTGTCCCAGTTCTCACCGTCCGCCGCCACCACTGTTTCCAACGCTCCACCCCGCCCAAAGGCGATTACCGGCGTGCCGCAGGCCTGGGCCTCTACGGGCACAATGCCGAAGTCCTCCTCCGCAGCAAATACCAACGCCCGCGCACGGGATATCAGGTCCGCGACGGTAGCGTCGTCCTGGTACCCGAGAAACTCCACGTTTTTCCCCGCCAGCCTCCGGCACTCATCAAACTGCGGTCCGTCGCCAACCACCTTAAGCGGGATGCCCAGTCGTGTGAAGGCGGCCACCACCAGGTCCGCTTTCTTGTACGGTACAAGCCTGGAAACAAAGAGAAAGAAATTGTCTTTCCTCTCATTTAACTGGAACCGCTCCACATCCACAGGCGGGTGAATAACCTCGGCCTCCCGCCGGTAGGCCCGCCAGATGCGCCGGGCGGTGTAACGGGAGTTGGCAATAAAATGGTCCACCCGGTTGGCCGCCAGCGTGTCCCAGAGCCGTATGTAGTGTAAAATTGCCCTTGCAAGAAGCGACTTCAAGCCCCTCTCCAGGCCATTTTCCTTAAGGTAGCGGTGGGTGAGGTCCCAGGCGTAACGCACCGGCGTGTGGCAGTAGCAGATGTGGAGCTGGTCGGACCTGACCAGGACCCCCTTGGCCACCGCGTGGCTGCTGGAGAGGATCACGTCGTAACCTGAAAGGTCAAACTGCTCTATGGCCAGCGGGTAAAAGGGCAGATATTTGCGGTGCCACTTTTGCGCCCTGGGAAAACGCTGCAGGAATGACGCATGCACCTGGCCCGGCTCAAAGCCCAGCCGCCGCACGCTATCCTCCTGGTAAACCAGCGTGTAAAGCGGCGCATCCGGCCACAACTCATGAAATACTTCCAGGCAGCGCTCGGCACCGGCAAGAGTAATAGCCCAATCATGAATAAAGACAATCCGCACCTAGTTTCACCGCCCCTCGCCGAGCCAAAAGTTAGTTTCCAGACGCTCACGAACAGGAAAGCTCAAGAACCCATCATCATACTCGCGTTGCTTTTCAAGCAAGAAAAAGATTCCCCAGGCCATCGTCGGGAAAATACGCGCCAGCACCCGTGCCATAACAGGCGGAAATGGGTAAAAATTGCTGCCACCAAAACCCTTCAGCGTATAGCCGTGAGGGAAGCAATCGTCCAGAAATTTCAAGACATCGCCTCGCGTGAACCCCCGTACATGGGCTGAGTTCGTCCTAATTGTTGATGGTTGTCTACCCATAGCCAGCAAAACACGATTGTGCAAGGAAGCTAAATTGGGAACACCCACTATCACCTTACCACTCACGGGTACTACACGCGTGATTTCGTGAAAAACCCAAAATATTTCCTTGATATGTTCTAGCACCTGATTAACTATGACCACGTCCACCGTACCGTCATCAAATGGTAAACGGTCCCTCTCGATATCGAGCTCGTATACGGTAATACCCTGCGACCTCAAATTCTCGACATAAGGCAGGTAGGACTCGATCGCGAAGGTTTCGGCCTTCGGGTTAACGTCCTTCGCCAGTTTTAGATCTGTGCCCCCCCCGGCACCAATATCGAGAACAGTTTCATATGGTGATGCCTTCTTCAAAAATTGCTTAATTAAATGACGGCCATAATTCAACTGGCGGTCAATCATCCCTGGTCCCCCTTAAATCATCCTCGAGGGCAAATCTTAATTCCCCGCCTCCTGTAATACCTTCCATGTAAGCTCTGCCGTGCGGTCCCAGGAAAAATGTTTAGCCCGTGCAAGGCCCTTCCAGCGCAACTCCTCCCGCAGGGCGTTATCCTCGACCACCCCTCGGATACCCTAGGCTATGGATTCTACGTCGCAGGGGGTCTACTACAACCGTCGCGTCGCCTACCACTTCCGGCAATGCAGTGATGCCCGAGGCCACTACAGGGGTACCGCAGGCCATGGCCCTCTGAAGGCGATGTTTACTTCGGTCCATCCCCTTTCACTCGGACGCCCACAAGCTCACGGTAAAGCGCGATGTGCCGCCTGGCGATGGCCTCCCAGGTAAATGCCGCGCCCCAGCGCTTGGCGTTGGTGCCAAGTCGCAAACGCAACTCAGAATCAGAAGCGATCCGCCGCACCGCTTGCAAGAAGGCTTCCCAGTCTCCCACAGGGGCCAAAAGGACATTCTCTCCGTCCTGCAGACCCGGCGGCAGGTAATCCCGGGCCCGGGTGGTCACCACTGCCAAGCCGTGTTGCATAGCGGCGACGAAGCTTCCCCGCCGGAGGGAGATTCCGTCTCTGAAAGGGAAGAGAGCGATGTCAGCCTGAGCCAGGTGCCGGGAGACCTCGTCCGTCGGGCAGAAGCCCGTAAAGCTTACAAGATCCGCCACGCGCTTCTCCGCCGCTAGCGCCCTCAGCCGGGCTTCTTCCTCCGGCTTTATTCCGCCAACAAAGACGAGTTTTGAAGGCAATCCTTCTCTCCACAGGCGGCATAGCGCTTCAACGCAAAGAAAACCTTCCTTGGACTTATTCAAAAACCCAAAGTGACAGAGCGTCAGGTGGTCGCCCTCACGGACCTGCGGGTGGCACTTGAACCATACCGGGATATTGGCGCCCAGAGGGATCAGTTCGGGCCTGCCGCGCGGCCACCTGAAGTGGCGCAGGGCCTTTTCCTCCCGCAGGTCGCAGACGACCAACCGACGCGGAGCGAGGATGAGAAAGACCGTACTCAACTTCCGGAGCGGGTGGGCAATGGTGAATTCGTGCAGGGTAACTACCACCGACATCCTGGGCCGATAGAAATACCAGAAAAGCGGGAGGAGGTTGGGCGCCAGCCCGGTGCCATATCCTTTTGTGGGATACTGGATGTGTACCACGTCCGCTCCGCTTCGGGCAGCCATCCGCATTAAAGAGAAGAGGCCCCTCACGCCCCAGTTGCTCACTTGGTGCACTACGAGTCTGGCATGTGAAGAGACTTTGACCCGGCTATCCGCGCTGGTGACCACGTCCACCTTAACCCCCTCATCTACCCGCAAGAGCGCCTCCACCAGCCGGTAGGTATAGTCCCCGACACCGCATGGCATTTCGGGAAAACTTCCAACTATCATAGTTACCTTCAACAACTTAATTACCACCGTCCCCGATCAAAAACCGAAACATCCTCAAATACCAACGAACCTTCTTGAAGGCTACACGAACAGAACGCGGTCAGCATTGGCCACTACACAGATTGAAGAAGCATATAACTACCACTCAGCCTGAACTTCCAGCGAAGTAACGTCTAATAGGACAACTTGGCCTTCAGGTCCGTACGGCTCAGGCCGATCTTGATGGTTCCATAGCGAACACGACAAGCTGCCCCTGATAGGGATAAAGACAAACCTGCCAAAAACCAAAAATGTCCAAAAACAAACGAAAATCCAATTAGCATATCAACTAAGAGTGTGAGACATAGAGCCGTTACAAACGAAACAAGCAGCGCATTATGCAGGGCTTGTGGTTCTGCATTTGCAGCTCTTAACGCTGTTCTCAGAATAGACACTATAAACGCGAAGAACATAGACGACCCCAAAATGCCGGCGTTTGACAGTAACTTTACGATAAGACTATCTGCCGCAGTACTTCCCCACCCCACACCCAATATCGGGAACTGCTCAAACAGTTTGAAGGCTTCAAGGATAACTGCCAACCGCTCCTGCCCAGAGAACGTTTGCAGCTTTCCTTTCGTGAGCACAGTTAGAACGTCCAAAAAGTTCGGAAATGCGGTAACTAGGGCAAGTACCATCAGCAGGAGACCACCGAGCCATAGAGCGAGTTTAGACCACACCGTCGGCGTTCGAACATTAACAAGGAGTAAAAGAGCAAACAACAATATCAGGCCGACGTACGCGGTTGTAGACGTTGATAGTAGAAGTACCATTATAAAGAAGACCAGAGCAGCCGGTTGCATAAGTCTCCATCTAAAAAGGCTCTTCTTTCGAACGAGCATTACACTAACCAGGGCTACGCAGGTTAACAGGTAACGGGCTAATGCGGAAGGTTCTACTGCCACCGAAGTTAGACGTCTTAACCCAAACTCGCTCAATTCCTGATTGTAGCCTAAGGCATATGAGCTAGCCGAGTTATTGAACAGAGCGGAGGGGTACGCAACACCTGCATAGTAGCAGAAATACTGAAGAATCGCCCACGTGGCCACAAAAAGTCCGGACAGTACATAGACCCTGGCCGCCTTCACTGCCGTTTGGTTATCTCGGACCCGGATGGCAGTGTTCACCGATAGCAAAATGCCGTACGCGACGTAAAGAAACTGTGTAACGTTAAAGGCGCTAAATTCAACTGGTGCTGTACCAGGGTAACCTTGCGCTCCCGGAGCCTCAACGTTGCCAGCGATAATGGCCGGCATCAATAGTGAGGCTCCAATAAAAAAACCAAATAGCAAGATAAGAGCGAGTGATGATTTAACTTCTTTCGGAATCGTCAGCTTTGGTCTTATTAACAGCGACATGAATCCACTGGTCATCCACAATATGCCGAAGTACTGGGAGGGTTGGAGCCCGAAACTAATACTGTCGAAATTCAATACGGACGATGCAGAGAACGGAATGAAAAATACAGCTAAATAGAAGAGATAAAGAGGACGCCATATCAGAAAAAATAGGCCTATTGGTATAAGAATATATCCCAGTATTGTCAATTCCATTGCATTTCTCAGCTCCTGGAAGACGAACGATGCTCAGGTAACATTGAAGACAGCACATATGCCTTACGGCTTCCGCCTTCACCTTTTTCGATTTCTTCCTTGCCAAACTGCCTTTGCGCGAGCCCATTCGAAGCTTAATGCTCGTTTTAGAAATCTACCCAATAAACCAACGGAAATAGGTAAAAGCGGAAATGACACGTGCTGAGAAAAGAAGTGAACCGCTGAAGTATTGAAGTAGATATCAAGCACGGAACTTTTCTTGCCAAGTGTTGCCGACTCCTTATGCCATATCTTTACTTCAACGGCAACATCAAGCCTATATCCAGCCCGGCGTAATCTGAAACTTAGATCTGTATCCTCCCAGTACATAAAGTAGGCTTCGTCAAGTAATCCCACCTTCTTCAGCGCTGCACTTGACAACAACATGCTGGCTCCAACAATATAGTCGATTTTTTGTCGAGGTGTCGGCCTTACCCAATGCCTAGAAATACCAAGCCATCGATTTACCTTCCCACCTCCCCAAACTTGTATACAGCATGGTTCATCAAAATAATAGAGCACAGATCCAACAGCTCCAACTTTAGAGTCACGAATGGCGGTGCTGACCAAAGCCCCGAGTGAAACCTTATCTACTACTGTATCGTTGTTCAGCAGCCACACGTATTCCGCCTTGTGTTTCAAAGCATACCTTATCCCCACATTATTTCCACCCGCATAACCCAGATTAGCCCCGGTTTGGATGAGGATCATCCGACGGTTGGGGGGCAGGTCTTCGATTTCGCCCTCCAACTCCGGTAGCCCACCAGCTTCGGCGGTCGGGCGATCGTATTCGATCCAGCGCACGGGCTTGGTTGACGGGTCGTAATTAAAGAACTTTGATTCTACGGGAAGCTCGCCCGTCGCCCAGGCCTTAATGTTTTCCATCGAACCGTCGGTGGAGCCGTTGTCAATAACTACGATGCGGTAATTGGAATAGCTTAGCCGCTGCACCGACTCCAGGCATTCGATGGTGTCCCGCCAGCCGTTGTAGTTGAGGATGAGGATGAAGACTGATGGCATATCTTTCAACTGCGCGTCACACCGCTTTTGCATTTCCGCCAAAGCCAGCGCCTGCTCCTTTCCGAAAAGTCATTCTTAATTACCTTAACAACCCGCTGCAGCCGGAAAGGGATATCTATTTCGACTCCACTTTTAACAACCAACTTTTTAAGGCTTCTTAGCCCGCACGAGATACTGCTTAGCAAAAACATCTTTGAAGATGCCTAAACTTAGGGCGTTGAGCATTCTGGGACGAGGGCCCATAAGAGAGCGCATCGATTCCACCTGGAGCCCCCGAAGAACCCAAAAGTTGATAAATTGAGCGCTTGGTGAAAAAGCGCAGGTGCCCGCGGTCAAGGATACCCTCCTCTTGATACTCAAATTTACCTTGGAAAAGAAGAGGAAGCAGAACTTTGACATGGCGCACATTTGGGATGCTGGCAATGACTGTGCCGCCGCACTTCAGGTAAAAACACAGGTCCTTCAGTACACCCCAAGGATCGATCAAGTATTCTAAAACATCCCCGAAGAGCAAAAGGTCAAAATAGCTTTCCGGGTAAGGTAACTGGGTGATATAGGATTCGATATCCCCTACATGGACGGCATCAAGTACCCTTTGGGCATCCGCTGCCGCACTGCAACTAATTTCAACGCCCGCGTAGAACTGTGACCGGCCTAAACTTTTGGCTAAGTGGCCGGTGGCGCCATTGCCGCAACCTATTTCCAATACCCGCTCTGTACCCAGCGGGAAAAGGTCCACCAGTTCACGGCGCGCGTTTTGAAAGTAGGCCTGCAACTTCTCCTTGTAAAGTTTCAATTTCGGCTCTGCGCTCACGTTTTTTCCTCCGGGCTTACTGGACCGGGTCTCCTAAAATGCCTCCCAAGCGACTTCCGGGCTGCAGCGAAAATTATTTATCGGCTTAAGGTCTATGTTCGGCCCATTCCTGCTGTTGTCGATGACCACGATGCGGTAGTTGGGATAGGTCAGCCGCTGCACCGACTCCAGGCACTCAACGGTGTCCCGCCAGCCGTTGTAGTTGAGGATGAGGATTGCAGTTTCAGGTTTTTCCATCGCTGTGCTCCCAATTAGCCTTAAAACTTTAGGTAGTTTCGTAAACGCCTTATAAAAGCCTTGTTGTGGTACGCTTTAACATCCACCTTTTTAAAAATCCTATTTCCAAATAATTTTAGTGCCAGATAAAGCGCCGGGGCTTTAATGCGGGATCCCTCAAGCCAGGCGTTTTTCATAAATAAGAAGCTCGAAAGATAATCTCGCTCCCTATATCTCTTGATCATCTCTGCAATAAGAAAGCCTACCCGTCTCCTTTTTGCAAGATGCCCCAATTCCGGGTATCTTGCTTGAATAATTCCTAAAACAATAAAAGATTCTTCTAATGTTCGACTTTGAAGATCCGCACTCGAGGTAACATTACCTCCGTGGCGGCGATACACCCCTAACACTTCCTTTATAGCTCCAATTCTACCGCTTCGAAAGGTTTCAATATCAAACAGCCAATCGTTTGCATAGCGAAGACGCTCATCAAAGCCGTGCGGCGGGCATGCGTTCCTTCTAAACATCATAGTGGAAGGCAGCATAAAAGCACCGGGGTCGAATAACACTTCGATCCTTCCTTCCACCAACTTCTTGTTACCGCGGCTATAAAGTTCACTGAATACTCCTACAACCTGTTTGGTTTGCTCGTCGTAAACATCAGCATCGTGATGACATCCAGTAATTTCCGGATGGGCTTCGAGATACCGGACTTGTTTTTCCAGCTTAGTGGGGTACATTAAATCATCCCCGCCTAGCCAGGCAATATACTTTCCTGTGGCAAGTCTCAACGCTCTATTGATATTACCCGCAATTCCCAATCTCCGATCCCCAATAACTGCTTTAATTTTTTCCGGGTATTGTTGGGCATAAGACTTTACTATAGTTGCTGTCCCATCATTAGATGCATCGTCTGCAACAATAACTTCAAAATCCTGAAACGTTTGCTGCAACACACTTTCAATCGCATCTTTAATGAAATCCTTATGGTTATAAGTTGGTATAATCACGCTGACCACAGGGGATCTTTTGTTATTGGCCCTACCAGGCATTAGAACTCCATCTCCTCTTAGATGCCTACCTCGGCCGGGTTAAGTCAAATAATTGAAAGCAATGGCACCCCTAAACTCCCTGTTCCCTTAATAATCGTTTACCGAACCGTAACACATTCACAACAAACCAGACTTCATCATCGCTTAAATGAGGACCTATAGGGAGACTCAAAATCTCTTTTGACAAACGCTCGGTTGTTGGAAATGAGCCCTGTTCAAATCCTAGAAACCGATATGCCTCCTGCAAGTGACAAGGGATAGGATAATGTATCAATGTCCCAACACCCGCCTCAGTTAATCGCTCCTGTAACACATTGCGTTCTGCGGTACGAATCACATAAAGATGCCACACCGGTTCTGCCCATTCCTCAACATATGGAAGTACCAAGGGCATATCTTGTAAAACTTCTGTATAAAGCCGGGCTATCTCTGCACGCCGCTTGTTCCATGCATCGAGGTAACGGAGCTTCACCCGCAACAAGGCCGCCTGAAGTTCATCGAGACGGCTGTTAAATCCTAAAAATTCGTGGACATACTTTTCTTTAGATCCATAGTTGCGCAACATCCTTATCCGCTCTGCAAGTTCATCATCATTAGTTGTCACTGCTCCTCCGTCGCCGAAAGCTCCCAAATTCTTAACAGGGTAGAAGCTCCAACCAGCCGCATCTCCGATGCCTCCTACGCGCCTGCCCTTATATTTAGCACCGTGGGCCTGCGCAGCATCTTCAATCACTTTCAGCCTATACCGACGCGCAATCCCAATAATGGGATCCATATTTGCTGGTTGGCCATAGAGATGCACCACAATAATAGCCTTAGTCTTTTCGGTAATAGCTTCCTCAATACGGGTGATGTCGATGTTATAGGTCCGCTCATCTACTTCAACCGGCACAAGCTTAGCTCCTGAATGGGTTACCGCAAGCCAGGTGGCAATAAAAGTATGCGCAGGAACTATAACCTCATCTCCTGGTCCTATATTGTAGGCTCGCAAGATCAAGTGAAGAGCATCTAAGCCGCTAGCCACCCCAATACAGTGCTTAACCCCTAAATAAGTAGCCCATTCCTGTTCAAAGGCCTCAACTTCTTTACCGAGGATATACCAGCCGCTATGCATGGTTCGGTTAGAAGCTTGTTGAAGCTCGTCCATAAGTTCTAGATGCATAGCCTTTAAATCCAAAAAAGGAGCCTTCATGATTTACGTTCCCCTCGCTGCCCGCAAGAAATTTGCATAATTTCGATAGTAGTCCTCCTCATCATAGAATTCACTGGCTAAAACTAAGCAAACTGCGCCCGAAGAGAAGTTTTCGATTTCGCGCCAGACCATTTGAGGGATATATAATCCTTGCCAGGGACGGTTAAGAGTAATTTTTTCCCGGGAAAACCCGTCATCCAAAACAACATCGAAGGACCCGCTCACAGCAATAAGGACTTGCTGGAGTTGCTTATGCGCATGACCGCCGCGAGATTCACCGCCAGGAACATCATACAAGTAGTAAACCCGCTTAATCTCGAAAGGAACATGACGATTTTCCTCGATGAACGTCAAGTTACCACGCCGATCCTGGATTTTAGGGAACTCAATAATACGGCACTGAGCAAGCATCATTCACCCTCCAGGCTTATACGTGCCCTGGCCGGGATACCCATTACAACAGTACGGGGAGGCACGTCCCTCGTCACTACAGCCCCGGCCCCCACAATTGCCTCTTCACCAATAACTACTCCTGGAAGGAGAATCGCACCCGCACCGATCACTGCGTCATCACAAATGGAGGGACCAACGATACGCTCCTCTTGATATCCATGTTTACCCATCATGTTATCATTGGCAGTAAGTACACCGCCACTAATAAACACACGGTTTCCTACTCGCATGTTTCCAGCCAGCCAAGAATGATCCATAATTTTGATATCATCTCCAACCGAGGTATTATAATTCAAAGTCACATGACGCCCCACCACGCAACGGGAACCAATGCGGCATAACTCGCGGATGGAAGCACCGTCTCCAATAAGGGTATTTTCACCAATTTTAATGTCGTAATAGATCACCACATGAGGACCTATCGAACAATTAGCTCCAATTTGAACAAAAGGCTCGAACCTTGGTGTGCGAGCAAGGACTCCGGCTCCCTTAGGCACCTTACCGACATACGCACCAGGAAAAACCTCTACGTTATCACCCAGGATAACTCCGGACTCAATAACCACATAAGGGTGTATTACCACGTTATTTCCAAGCGTCGCTCCGTCGCGCACTACGGCAAAGGCATGTACGGTGACATTGTCACCGAGCGATGAAGTCTCAACAATCGCCGTTGGATGAATATTTACTCGGTGCAATTCTTACCCTCCCAATTTACTATTCAGCAGCATTTCTTCGCACGATTTGACGGCTCGACTCCAGTTATAGGTATCCTCCAACTCTGTAATCAATTTTAGAAGATCCTCATCCACAAGAGGGGGCACTTTCGGGTGTAATTCGTTAGCGTCCTGACTAAGATCAAAGCACAAAATCCGACCGTCGGTGGTCTTAACGATCTTTCGTAACTCGGAATTAACAGCCGTCATGTGGGGGCGGCACCACCATCCATCGCTCGACCACTCGGGCTGGCGTCTTCTCAAAGCCAGTACGTCCACCAGCGGATCTATGTCCTGGGTGAAGGCCCACCGACGCCTCTGAGTGCCTACAAGGGAAACTAATCCCATCGGTGTAGGGTAAGGTAGCCCAGCAATATCACAAACGGTACCGAATAGATCATGAGTCTGCACCAGATCCGAAATGACGCTCCTCTGCATAGCCCCAGGATACCGGATTATCAGCGGGACCTGGATAAGCTCGTTGTAAGAACTAAACCAATGGTCTAGCAGGCCGTGTTCTCCGAGCATTTCGCCATGATCTGCCGTGACAACGAAGACCGATCTGTCGAGCAAATGCGAGATCTTAAGAAACTCGTAAAATTGCCCTATACACAAATCGGCAAAGAACAGTTCCTCATCGTAAAGGGCGGTTAGAATGTACCACATTTTTTCCACCGAGCCGGTTGGCTTAAGTAAATTCAGATAATATTGATAGGGCTCCGTTAGAAAACTTTCATATCGGAAACCATTCGAACCAAACTTCCCCTTTGTTTCCCGTGGAGGATTATAACGATAGTGGGACTGCATGATATTGACAAACAGGAATAAGGGAGTATCTGAGGCTATTCCCCTAAGAATCTCCCGGGCTGATTTAAAAGCCCGCAAGGTCCAAGGCGTGCTGTTTGTCAACACCGTGCCTCTAAATCTAAATTTGCGACAGATCGCTCTGGCAGCATACTTGACTGCCCGGTTGGGGTGGATTGGAATCAACTTAAAGAGACTTGCGATTTTATCCTTTGCTGTCTTCCCAGGCAACGGCTCAAGATCCGGAAATAAATCCGGCGTCCAAAGCTCGAAAAAAAGATCAAAACCCCTGTGAAAGCCATAAAGCTTGGAAACCAAACCATTACATGAGATACCTACGGTACGGTAGCCAACGGAGCGCAGCAACTCGGGTAATGTAGGAATGTTTTCGTCCAAAAACGGGTTGCCCCAATGGCACCCGTGCTCCGAAGGGTATAGCCCGGTAAACAGCGAGGCGTGCGAAGGTATGGTCCAGTTGGCCGGAGAAAAGCACCATTTATAAAGCACGCCTTCCTCCGCAATCCGGTCGATGTTGGGCGTGGTTTTGCGGTGGTAGCCGTAACAGGAGAAGCTTTTGGCCCTGGCGGTGTCCAGGACGATGAGAATGATGTTCGGCAGCTTTTTCTTGGGCAAAGCGGCTTGGCCTCCAGTTTAATAGTTCGAAGTTGGATAGTTCGAAGTTAGAAATAGCCCATTTCGCGCAGGCGCTGCATGGCCGCCTCCTTGTCCCGGGAGCGGGCGCCGCGTTCGCTTGCGCCGCCCCGGCCGGTGCACGGCTCGCAGTCGAGGCTGCGGTAGCCCCGGCGGTAGAGCTCACAGAAGGGGAGTTCGTATTTGCGGATGTAGCTCCAGATGTCGATCTCGCGGAAGTGCAGGATCGGCTGCATCCGCAGGTGATCGGGGTTTTGGCGCTGGGAGATATACTCTTCGTCCTTGCGCGCATCCTGCTCGTCCCAGCGGATGGCGGCGAAGACCGCCTCGAGGCTGTGCTCCCGGACGAAGTTCAGGAGCGGCACAGCCTTCAGTTGATAGCAGCATTGGACATGGTCTTCGGCGGTTTTAATAGTTTTCAGGGCCTCGTCGTTCCGGACTACGTGGAGGTCCAGGTTCCACTCCCTGCTAATACGGTCGACGAAGGCGTAGATCTCCTTAAAGTCCACGGAGGTGTCGATTTTGAGCACCCGCACCGGCACCCGGCCGCCACAGGCCTGCTTGATGAGGTGCAAAAGCACCAGCGAGTCCTTGCCTCCGGTGAAGGTGGTGGCCACTCTGTCCGTGCCAAACCGCTCCAGAGTTTCCCTGGTGATGCGGATGCTTTCGGCTTCTTTTTGTTCCAGGGACCAGTTAAAAAGGCGCTCTTTGTCCAACTTAGAAAACCTCCATACTTGTTATTTTATTGCTCCTCAATACGCCCCCCGGCGGGCCAGCACCACGGCCACGGTGCGGATAAGGATGGTGAGATCCAGCCACAGGGACCAGTTACGGACGTACCAGGATTCGAGGCGGATACGGTCCCCGTAGTCGATGTCGTTGCGCCCGCTTACCTGCCAGAGGCCGGTGATGCCGGGGCGCACCAGGTAAAAGTCGTCTATGTACGGCCCGAAGCGCAAAACTTCTTTCTTCACAATGGGCCGCGGGCCGACCAAGCTCATTTCGCCTTTAAGGACGTTGAAAATTTGCGGCAGCTCATCCAGGCCTGTCCTCCGCAGGAACCTTCCCACCCTGGTGATCCGGGGGTCGTTCTTCAGCTTGAAGTCGCGCTCCCACTCGGCGTGCAGGTCAGGGTTTTCCTTTAAAAGCCTATCCAGCTCTTCCCAGGCGTTCGCCACCATCGTCCGGAACTTGTAACACCTGAACTCCCTCCCGCCCCGGCCGATTCTTTTGTGGGCGAAGATGACCGGGCCGGGGGAGTCCAACTTCACCGCCAGGGCGATCAGCGCCATGAGCGGCAGGAACAGGGCCAGGACCAGGCTGCCGACGACCAGGTCGAAGGCGCGCTTCAAGAAGATATTGGCGCGGCTGGCCAGGTTGTTCTTCAGTTGCAGGACCAAAAAACGGTCGTCGAAGAAGTAGTTCGCCTCCACCCCCATCACGGGCAGGCCGAAAAGGTCGGGCACCACCGTGACGGACTCGCACGCTTTCTGCAGGCGGTTCACCAGGCCCACCAGCACGGGGCCGGACAGGCCGGGGGCGGCCACGATCAGGTTGCGCACGCCGGTGGCGGCCATCACCCGGTCCGAGTCCCGGAAGCCGCCAAGGACCCGTACCGCGGTTTTGCCGTTGACGGTAAAGATCTTGTGTTTTTTCTGCGGGTCGTCATCAAGGACCCCCTCCACCTGGTAGCCCAGGTAGGGATCGCGGCCCAGGACCCGCACCACCAGTTCACCGGTCTGGCCGGCGCCAAGTACCAGCACCCGTTGACGCCAAATCCCGGCCCGGGCCAAGGCGTTTTTGCCGGCGTAGCGGAAGGCCGGCAGAAGGAACAGGGTGAAGAGCCAGGACAGCACGACGAAAGTGCGGGACACCTCGCCGCCGGTTTTCGTCACGGTAACCACCGCCAGGACCACCAGGTAGGCCAGGGTGACGGCCTTGACCATATGGCCGACCTCGCGCCAGAAGGAGTGCCGCTTCACATAAAGGCCTTCGTAAGCCAGGCAGCCCAGCACCACCAGGGGCAGCCACCACAGCCGCTCCGCCAGGTGCGGCGGCAGGATCGGGGGGAAGGCGGCAAACAGTTGCGGCAGCACCGCCGCCCGGAGCAGGTAGGCCAAGGCGAAGGCGGCGGCCAGGGCGGCCAGGTCCACCGCCACAAGCGAGGTCACCTCCATGGCCCGCCGCAGCTGGTGCTTCAGCGGCCGGGGGAGTGGGTCGGCGAAGCCTTGGACGACGCCTTTAGAGACATCCGGGGCCGGGCCGGCCGACTTTTCAGCCGCGGGCATTCCGGCCGCCGCTGCGGCCTTGCTTTCCGGAAGCGCCAATTACATCCACCCGTCCGTCAAAAACTTCTCCGCCAAAAGTGGGCAGATCCCCTGATGATGATGAACAACCCAAAGGTGCTGCCGACGTGCGAAAGCACATTTGGATTGGTTTGTCTGGAACTTTAGAACTGTCTTGGCACCAACCCGGCTGCGGAGGTTTTGTCTGGTGCCAAAGTCCTATTTTTCCAGGACCTTTGTCTCAGTTCGATACCCTGCGGGAAAACTCCTGCTTTTGTGACCGGCTTTTTTCATAGTGATACCCTAAAATGTAAATCTCCGGCAGGAAAGCCCTCCTGCCGGGGATTTTGATTCCATTAACGAGAAAACCGTATGCCAGCATTACCAGGCAAAGGCGGGGTCAAGGCGGGGTCAGACCTCAAAAACTTCAAAAAATTGATTCCCTCGTATATACCTCGCAAATTAGTAACCGCTTTTTCAGGCCATCTTATTTCGACCATTTTTCTATGCGTTCTAATACTTCTTGGCTGGATAAAACCCGACCCTGCTCAGCATCGTTCAAACCTTCCATTACTTGTGAAACAAAGTATATCTGATACATCATTTCTTCGCTGGAACATCCTTCTGGAAGCCGCCTTATTGCTTCAATCACTGCTTCTTTCATCGCATCCATGGTTCTTACCCCCTTTGCAATTCGACAAATCATTTGGAAGGCTTTAGGGACATAGCTCCGCCGGGGAAGATCCCTTTTTCTGACAAAAACGATCCCCCTGGGGCGGTTTATGTTTATGTTTCTAGTCATTATTCATTCAGTCGATTAACAAACCCGGGGCGCCTGACCTGACACCGGAGCCGGGCGGCTAGGCGCCCGCCCAGCCCAGCCGGTCCAGGTCGACGGCGTCAATCTCAACCGCCGTCTGGCGCTGCAGGAGCTCCAGCAGCACCCGTACCCGGCCCCGCCCGGACATGGGCTTTTCCACCACGCCCAGAAGGCCGGCGAACGGGCCGTGACGCACGGCCACCCGGCTGCCGGCCGGAAACTCCGCTTGCGGCTTGGGCGTCAGGCGGCCCCCGGGGCCGACCCGCTGGCGGATGAGGGCAATGGCCTCGTCGGGCACCGGCACCGGGGTGTCCCCGGCGCAAAGCAGGCGCCTGACCCCCGGCGTCCAGTTCACCCGCTGGACCTGAACCGGTTCCGGGAGCAACTTCACAAAGAGATACCCCGGAAACAGGGGTTCCCACAGGCTGAACTTGGACGCGCCCCGCTTGCGGGTGACCGAGATCCGGGGCAAAAAAACCTCCAGACCCTTGGCCTCCAGCTGCCGGGCGGCGAAATCCTCTTTCTTGGGTTTGGTGTTAACGGCGCACCACTGCAACGCCATAGGCCCTCCCTTTTCTATACGGCTTCCAGGATGTTCACGGTGGGCACCCCGGGCGGCTCCGCCGTTTCTTCGGTGGTCCAGGTGATCACCAGGAGGTGCTCCGCCGGCAGCTCGTTCAGGGCGGACGGCGCCGCCGCCACCCGGTAGTCCAGGCCGAGCTGGCCCGCGGCGATTTTCAGGATCTCCAGGATTTCGTCGGCGGGGCCGTAGAAGACCACCTGGGGCTTCCGGCCGTGCCGGGCCGTTTCCCCGGCGACCACCATCTCGAGGGCCCGGCTGATCTTCAGAATCTGCTGGTAAGACTGCCGGAGGTAGTGACAGGCCGCCTTGGTTTTTTCGGCCATCCCCTTGGGCGTGACGATGTAGCGCAGCGTCCGGCCGTTGATCCGCTCCAGTTTGACCAAGCTCTTGCGGACCATCCGGCGCAGGAGCAGGTTGACCATGCCCACGGAAAGCCCCGTCCCCGTGGCGATCTGGCGCTGCGACGTGCGGTGGTGCCGGGAAAGGTGGTTTAAGATCTGATGCTCGCTGTGCACTAATCATGCCAACCAATCATTCAATCTATGAACAACTATAGCTGATTCTGGAAGGCTTGTCAACAGGTGGCTAATTTTCTGGCAATTTGGGTATTAGGCAGGAAAATTGTGGGGCAGTGGGGGGCAACCCGGAGGTGGGTCACCAAACACCTTAAGCCGAAGTCTGAGTGAATCCCCGCCAGGGCGAAGAGTATGCCGACAAGTTCGGCTCTACTATCAGGTACAGTCAACACAATTCTATTCGAGGTTTTCTATCCGGTCGGCAGGATGTTTCCTGAGCCTACCCTTTCTGAACTGCCTCCTGGACGCTCTTGAACACACCGCCGAAACCCCATTGCCGTCGGCTCAAACCCTGTGTAAAATATAGACAGGAAGTCATTACCGACGTCCTGGACAAGGAAAAGCACGTGGTGGACATCCTGGTGGAAACCCGCCTCAAAGATGAAGCAGGCCTGATCCTGATCCACGTGGAAAACCAATCCCAGCGGCTACCGGACTACAACCGGAAAATGTTCAAATACTTTGCCCGGCTCTATGAAAAGCACCAGCAAAAAATCCTGCCCATCGTCGTATACGCCCATGACGCGGCAGTGGATGAAGAAGACTGCTTCCGAATCAGCTTCTCCTTCCTGGATGTACTGGAATTCCGCTTCCTCAAAGTGCAACTGAGAAAAGAACCCTGGCGGAAGTACCTCCGGAGCAATAACCCGGTGGCCGCCGCCCTGATGAGCAAGATGAACTACCGCGAAGCGGAAAGAGTAAATGTGAAAATCGAATTCACCCGGATGCTGGCCAACATGCGGCTGGACCTGGCCCGGAACACCCTGCTGACCGCTTTTTTTGAAACTTACCTGAAGCTGAACGAAGCGGAAGAGGAAGAATACCGGCAACGCCTGCCCCGCGAACTCAAACCCGAGGAGGTGAAGTATTACATGGAAATCACCACGTCTTATCACGAGAAAGGTAGAGAAGAAGGTATCAAAGAAGGCATCAAAGAAGGTATCAAAGAAGGCATCAAAGAAGGTATCAAAGAAGGCAAGAAGGAAGTCGCTTTGACGGCCTTGAAAGAAGGGTTTACCTTGGAAGATGTAATGAAAATCACCGGCCTGGACAAAGAAGAACTGCTGGAAATGCAAAAAGAGCTGCAACAATAACCCCCGCCCGGCCGGTGGAGGGGCCGGCAAACCCGGGCTCCCCTGGAAATAAACCTTCAGGGGAGCCTTTCCACAATCACCAAAATAAAACCAAGTCTTTGCGCATCAAATAAACGCTGCGCCGTCAGCCGCGCCACAAACCGCGCCAACCCCTCCCGGATCGGCGTATCCGGCCGGAAACCCAGCAACCTCTCGGAAAGCGCTACGCGCTTCTATTGAATAGTTTTATCCTAGCAGCACCAAAATATGGTTGAGAAACACTTTCCCAATGACCAGGCCCTGGACGCTTACCTTGGAAAGCGCGGTATTACGTTGGAGAAAAGCAGTTAGGGAATTTCGGGGTTATCTCCCCAGGTCGCCTACTAAGTCTTGGCGCGCACGGGCATCGTTTGGACCTTGACCCGCACATTCCGGATAATATATAATAGTAAGGAGTAAGGAGTAAGGAGAGCATTACTTAGGAGGTTCCGTTTGATGGAAAGAGTCAAGATTACCGCCAAGGGGCAGATCACGTTGCCGAAAAGTCTGCGGGATAAGCTCGGCGTACGCGAGGGGGACTACCTGGAAGCTTCCCTCCGGGGAAATGAACTGGTATTCCGGCACTTGCCCCGGAAAACCGGTAAGGATTTACTTACCGACTATTGCCGGAGTCATTCCACCGCGCGGATTGGTTTGGATGAAGCCAGGAACATCCTCGCCCGGTTGCCTTTTCCACTCTCGGAACGGGTGCGCACTTTGCGGGAGCAGGAATAACCGATGACACAAGGCTACTTTCTCGACACCAGCGTCCTCTTCAAGCGCTATATCATCGAAACAGGTTCCGAGGCCGTCAACCGGTTGTTTGATTCTGAGAAAGAACCCCTCCTCTTCATCTCTACAGTTACTCTTCCGGAAGTGATCTCCAATCTGCGCCGGCTGGTTGACGTGGACGAAGTGCTTACAGAAGAGGAATTTATGGCTCTGAAAGCCACGTTCCTGGGTGATATCGGGGACGGACTCCTGGAACTTGTCGAACTGACCCCGGACATCCTCTTGCACAGCCTGGAGATACTTTCCCGGCAATATGTCACGCCGCTGGACGCCATTCAGCTCGCTTCCGCCCTGTCCCTGCCCGAAAAACCGGTTTTTGTTTGCGCTGACCAAAAACTGTCGCGCCTGGCCGGGGAATACGGGCTGCCCGTTCTCGAACCCGCGCACTGAAAATAACTTAATAACGGTGCGCCGGGAGGTAGAAAACAGCTTCTTTCCTTCTATTAAAAATCCCAAAAAGGTATTGCCAACCAAAACCACCTGATATAAACTGATACCAGGTGGTGTTTTTATGAAGCTTTACACAGTCAGCGAATTTGCCGAAAAACTTGGTGTCAGCGTAACCACCCTCCGCACCTGGGATAAAGAAGGCAAACTGGTCGCTCTCCGTACACCAACTAACAAACGAAGGTATACCGAGGAAATGTTCTACCGGGCGCTGGGCATAAAGGGCCGCCAGGAACCGGAGAAAATCATCTTATACGCTCGGGCGTCCTCAGCCGGCCAGAAGCCGGACCTGGAAAACCAGCTGAAGTACTTGAAAGACTTCGCTGCCGGGAAAGGACTGACCGTGGACGAAATACTTACGGATGTGGGTTCCGCCCTCAATTACAAGCGCAAGAATTTCCTGAAGCTGTGCGGCCTGGTTACCCGGGGAGAAGTCAAAACCGTTATCGTTGCTCATAAGGACCGCCTGGTACGATTCGGCTTCGAATTCTTTGAAGACCTGTTTGCCAAATTCGGTTGCGAAATCCTGGTCGTCAACAAAGCCGAAGACATGTCCCCGGCGCAGGAGTTAACTGAAGATTTAATCAGCATCGTCCAGCACTTTGCGGCTAAACTTTACGGTCAGAGGACATACAGGGCCAGAAAATTAACTAAAACAGTAAGGGAGGCGCTCTCCGGTGCAGCAGACGGTAAAACAAAAGAGCCTGCCGCTGAACAAAAAGAAATGGTCTGAAATTGCCAAAACGGCCGAAGCTTGCGCTTCCCAGAAGGACGCCTTCCTGGTTAAATACGGGCACGTAAAATACCTGCATTACCTTGGCGAAAAGCGCAGGCTCCGGGACGAATTGGTCTCCGCCGGTTTCGCTAGCCCCTTCGGCCTGCAGGCCCGGCAGTGGAAGCTGGTCTTAGACGACGCCCTTTTCACCCTGGGGAGGCAGTGGGAAGCCGCTGTTGTCGGGGTCAAAGAACGCCTTTACCGCCATGAAGGGTTGACCGACGAAGAAAAGCACTACGCCTTCTGGCTGCTGTACAAGCATGAAAAGTACGGCCGCGACTGGAAGCGCCTTCAGGCCATCTTCACCGGTGAAGACGTAATCAACGAAGAGATAAAGCTGGACGCGAAAGGCTGCGCCAAAGTGAGAAAGTACTTAAAGCGCACCTTCCGGCGTGTCCTGGGCAGAAAGCCCCGGGTCAAGAAAGCCCGCGGCTTCGTGGTAGACCAGCAGATGTACCGGGTGTTTGCTGCAGGCAACCGGCAGTACATTGCTGTAGCTACTCTCACTCCCGGCGAGAGGGTGATCATCCCGCTGGCCGGCGTGCACGCCATGGAGGGCAACCTGCGGGTGGTCCTGATTCCTGAGGAAAACTGCGTGGAAATCCACCTGACCAGGGAGCCGCGGACTTACCCGCCCGGCGAAGGGGAAGCGGGCATCGACCTGGGCGTGACTGAAGTTTTCACCGACGATACGGGTAGAAAATACCGGCCCGAATACGGCGAGGCCCTGCAGGAAATGTCCGACCACATCCTGGACAAGAGCAAAAAGCGCCAAAAGCTCTGGGTGCTGCGCCGAAAATTCCTCGAACAGGACCCAGGCAAGGCCCGGCGCATCTTGAAACACAACCTGGGTCTTATTAAGCAAGCCAAAAGGAACAAAAAATACCGAACCAGGTGCGAAAACGAAATCAACCGGGCCTTCAACGAATTCTACAGAGAACGCAGACCAAAAATCATTGCCTACGAAGACCTTGCCCACCTGCGCGGCAAGGCCAAAAGCAAGGGCCTCTCCCGCAAGGTGGGCAACTGGCAGCGCAGCATCATTAAAGAAAGGTTGGGATACAGAAACTATATCTACTCTGTCGTCGACCCCGGCCCGCAAAACGCGGCCTATTCCAGTCAGACGTGCCCAATGTGCGGCTGGTTGGACACAAAGAATCGCAGTGGGGATAATTTCAAGTGCCGAAAGTGCGGTTTTGATGCTGATGTCGACCACGTGGCGGCCATGAACCTGAAAAGGAGGCTGCGCGACGCAGAGATAAGCCGGTATACGCCACATGAGAAAGTAAAAGGGGTTTTGCTCCGGCGTTATTATCAGAAACAGCAAGCCAATTAACCTTTCATTTTCCCGGGATGTTCCTGGGAAAGGGCAGCGACTGGCCCGGTCGGGAGAAAGCCCTGGCGGAACGTGCACCGGCTGGCAGTGGTGCATGTGAAGCGGGCTTTAACAATGAGGTTCCTTTCGAGGGACTGAGCACTGTCGGGTAGCCAGGTCTGAAATGTTTGGTTCAAGCGGCATTTTGGCCGGCCAAAACCGTCCCTGCCCTTCCGGTGGGAGCCTTTGGGCACCCTGCTCTTCGGAGAGGGAGGCCTTTAGACGTTAACACCACCCCGCCGTTTGGAAACCTGAACTGGGGTATGCCGTAATGGGTACTTTGGTGAGGGCACACTGTTTCGGGTGGGACTCCAGACGCTCAGCTTCGCTTTCCCGTCAGCCGGAAAGCCGGGTTCAAAGCCAGCCTCTCGGAGAGCGTGAACTGCTTTGCTGTCACTTTTATCACTACCTGATAGAAGTTGATAACAAAAATGAAACAGAACCGCCGGCTGATGAAAGACCACCTTGGCGCTCCAGCCGATCCAAATTCAACCGCAGGGCTTTATTCCATACAAAGCGGGCGTGTCCGGCCATGGTAGCGAAGGCCCGTTGCAGTTCTGGCGTGGTTTTTAGTTTGAACTTGTATCCCCGGATGACGCGCATGCAGTTTCCTGCCCTTGTTGGTTTCTAACCATATTGTGCCACAAACCAATGTTTCTGGCAAACAGCCGCTTTCATCCCGCCCCCTGAAGGAGGCAGGCCTTCCCGCGGCGGTTTGTAATTATGTTCCCGGTGACATCTTCAATCTCTATTTGAGATCGCTTCGCCGGCGGCAGGAATAGTTTCCTCAAGTGGCAGGGTTTTTCTATTTTCATCCCCGGACCGGTTCCAGCGGGTTGGCGACTTTCAGGGCGGGAAAGTATCTTTGCAGAATTCCCTCATCCGCCGTAAGGAGCAGGTTCGCCCGGTGCAGGGCGTGGGCCCCGATCAGGAAGTCAGACAAAATATGCCGGGGAAAACCTTGAATCCTGCCGCATTGCGGACAGCTTACACTGATTTCCATGCCGCAGGCGCTGCAATAATAAAGCGAGCCGCTTTGCCGCCGCCTTTGGAGATAGCGGGCAAAAGCTTCTGCTGCTGCAGCCCACACCGCCGGTGTTAGTTCCCAATCAACCGCGATCCGGTTGTCTTTAAGGAACGAATTGAGCTTTTGCTCGCTAATCAATACCCGCAGCTCCGCCCAGACCGCCGGGCAAATAACCAGGCGTCCTCGCCGGTCGTGCTCTATCAGCACCTCCGCAACCAGTTGCGCTTGATTCGCGGGTTTTCCCCGGAGAAGGACGCTCAGCAGGTTAGTGTCAACCGCCGTTTGCATAAGGCTACTCTTCCGCCGTATCGGCCGGACGACCCCGAAGCTCCCGCAGGAAGGCTACGGGGTCATCCACGTCCGCCAGTTCTTCGGCGCAATAACCGATATACCGCTTGAGGGGAAGGGGCGGTTTATGCGGCAGGAGCTGGAACCCACCCTCTGTCGCCCGCAACTCCAACTCCCGGCACTCGCTGTCGGCACCCAGCATCCGGCGCACCTCGACGGGTATGGTGGCCTGGCCTTTGGGATTCAGCTTCAAAATCCACCTGGTTTTGGTCGCTCCGCTAAACTCCTTTTCCTCCGACCTTTTCTTTGATTTTGTCGTTCGCACCGATCACGCCTTCATTTCTGTACAATTAAGACGTACTCATTGGTACGCTTCATTAAGTACTATTTTAACTTTCCGCTTCTCTTGATTCAATGGGAAGCAGGCAAGCGTACTCATTACTATCGGGATCAACCGGATGCGGGTTCGTTCAGCGCCTCGGCCAGTGTGCCCAAAGCCCGCCAGGCAGAAGGAGTTATCTCGACCATTTGTCTATTCGCTTGTTTCATCACATCCACAAATGGCCTGATGCCCCCCCCCGAGGAGACTTTACAAAATACGACAAAAAATCCGGCAGGCGGAGTCACCCGCCTGCCGGGGAACAATAGCCGGAATCTGATTTGAAGCGCCGTTACAGCTTGCCTGTGGCCGCCAGCATGCGCTTGAGCATCACGATGGCTTCCGCCCGGGTGGCGTTCTCCTGCGGGGCGAACGTATTTCCGGTGCGACCGCCGACGATGCCCTGATCGGCCGCGACCGCCGCTACGTTCCGGGCCCAGGGACTGATCTTGGCGGCGTCGCTGAACCGCGCCAGGATGGCTTCCACCTCGGCGGCGCTAAGCTTGACGTCCTTGCCCTGGTAGGCCAGTCCGCGCGTCACCATCGCCGCCAGCTCCTGGCGGGTGATGTTCGCGTTCGGCTTAAAGCT
The DNA here is from genome assembly GCF_000018425.1 of Candidatus Desulforudis audaxviator MP104C. GTDB lineage: Bacteria > Bacillota > Desulfotomaculia > Desulfotomaculales > Desulforudaceae > Desulforudis > Desulforudis audaxviator. The sequence goes on from NC_010424.1 coordinate 1,804,888, forward strand.
GCCGTCCGGGTAGCCGCCCACCAGGCCGGCCGCCGCCGCGGTTTCCACCGCGCCCGCGTACCAGGCTTTGGCCGCCACATCCGTGAACCTGCCGCCCTTAGCCGCCTGCTCGGTGATGCCGAGGGTGCGGATCAGCAGGGCCGCAAACTGCGCCCGAGTGACGTTCGCGTTCGGCCGGAAGGTGCCGTCCGGGTAGCCGCCCGCAATGCCCTTGCCCGCCATCAGGTTGATGTCGTGTTCCGCCCAGTGCCCGCTGATGTCCGTGAACTGCGGCGGGGTGAACACGCGGACCATCACGGTGTACAGACTGAGGGAGTCGCGCGGCGCCGAAACGGTCTTGTTCCGCTTGTCGACCGTGGAACCGGGCACGGCATCCCATCTCTTGGCGGTCTCGTTGTACCGGAACAGGCTGAGGTCGTCCTCGCGCGCGCCCGCCAGTTTCGCCGGGTCGTACGGCAGGGTCAGCGTGATCGGCTTGTCGAAGTTCCGGATCGCGCCCTTGCGCTCTCCGGCCGCGTACGCCTCAATGCTGAAGCGGTAGACCTCGCCGGCGATGCGGTAAGCCGCGGCCGCCGGTACGGGGGACTCGCCCTTGGTGACGCTCAGGTTGAGCGTGACGTTCTGACCCTTGAAGGCGCTGAGATCAAGCGCGCCCGGCGGGATCGCCAGCTTGGCGCCGCCGATCTCCACCACGGCAGACCGGTTGCCCTCCAGCACCCTGGCCAGGAGGTCGGCCGAAACGGCGACGGTGCCTTGGGTGGCAAGGTTGGTCGGGATGCTGAACACGACCGCCTTCACGGCCGGATCGGCCAGCATTTTCTCGACCTTGGCCGCGTCGACGGTCAGAGTGCCCAAGCCGTCCTTGACCTCGACGGTGCCGGTGGCCACTTCATGCTTCACCGGCGCCGGAGCCGGAGCAGGACCGGGGCCGGGAGCGGGTCTAGGTGGCGGTGCCTCGATGGTGAGAGCAATGGATTTGGGCTGTTTACCGGATTCGTAAACCACAAGCGAGACTTCGAGAGGCAGTAAGCCGGTGAAGCTGTACGCCCAGGCGTAAACAAACTGATAGCCCGCACCGTAGACCTCGCTGTAGACCTCGGAATAGGTTGCGTCGGAGGCGTAAACCGTCTTGAGCACCCTCTGCCCATCGCGGATCACAAACCAGATGTTGCTGAAGTCGTCCTGGGTCAACGGCGTAATCCGAATGGTCAGGGTGACTTTCGTTCTATCCTGGTCGGTCCTAAGGATGGCTCTCTCCGTTTGGAATCGACCGTCTTTGTCCAGAACCGTGATTTGGCGTGTCTGTTCTCCTGACTGGGCAGCCGCCGGAGTAAAGCTTCCAAGGGTAAGAGTCACCAGAAACGCGAGGAACACCACCAGGGCGATGTTGCCCATCAGTGTCCGGTTCGCATATAATTTGCCCATTACCTTTTCACCTCCTTCCCTGGCAGGATAGGAAGTGTGGGCACAATACCCCACTTAGAGCAGATTATACCATAGTCCGTCAACTGAGCATACCCATTCTGTACAATTAATTAATTACTTAAGCAGTGGGAAACGCCATGGAACCCGTAGCGCCCGCCGGATGCCGTACTTCTCGTGGTACTCGTAGGGCAGCGCGTAGAGATAGGCGGCCGCGGGCATCAAAGGATTTCCGATGACCAAGCTGCAGGGCCAAACCCGTGCCGCCGGCAAGGTAGAATTCCTCGGCCAGAGGGGATCCCGCAAAGCCGGCCAGGGCTCGCCAACCGTTGTTATCTAGTACCTCTCGGAACTCTTTCACTGTACATCTCTCCGCTATGTTGCGTTCACCTATATTTTACCACAAACCTGGCTGCTGGATTTTTTATATAAGGGAAAGAAGCTGTTTTTGGTCTCCGGGCTCAGGGCCGGCTGTCACTTTCCCCGTAAAGCCACAGGTAGGCGAGATAGGAATTCCTCACCTTGGTGATGTACTCCCGGGTTTCCGCGAAAGTGACGGCCGTGGGGAAGCCGTGCGGGTCCTGCCCCAGGGGCGACCTGCTCCAGCGCCCGGCGTTGCCCGGGCCGGCGTTGTACGCGGCCAGCGCCCGGTCGAGGTCGCCCCTGAACGACTTCAGCATGGACGCCAGGTAAAAAGCCCCGAAGCGGATGTTGGTCTCCGGGTCGAACAGGTCGTCCACTTCGAAGGCCACTCCCTTCTGCCGGGCGATGTATTCCCCCGTACCGGGCATGATCTGCATCAGCCCCCGCGCCCCCGCCCGGGAGACGGCCCCGGGCCGAAAATGGCTTTCCTCCCGCATCACGGCCCACAGGAGGCGGGGATCGAGCCCATAGTCGGCCGCGGCCTTTAAGACCGGTTCCGCGAACGGCCGCGGATAGGCCACCCGGTAAGCCCGGGCACAGGGGTGTTCCCCGAGCACCTCTATCCCCAGCCCGACCCCGGCGAAGTAGTGACCCTCCTCCAGGTACCATTCTCCCAGGGCCAGCTTCTCCGGAAGGGAAGCCAGCCGGACTCCGATCCGGAGCTCCAGTTGGGCGAGTTCCCCCCGGCCGGACTGCCGGTAGGCTTCAGCCCTCTTCAAGAAGGCTGGGATGGCCGCCCCCAGCGCCGCCTCCTCCACCCAGCGGGGCTCCTTCCCCAGGCGGTCCATCCAGGCCGGATGGGTGGTGAGGTAGGTCAGGAAGTCTTCCGCTAGCGGGTCTCCTTTCCTGGACAGGAGAACGTAGGCCCGGAAGGCAGCGTCGTCCTGCAAGCGCCCCGGCTCGCGGCCCAGGGCCACGTAAAGGGGAAGGGCCTTATCAGGGCGGCCCAACTGTTCCCAGAGCCGCGCTCCCCGCCACCGGCCGTCGGCCTCCGGGGCCGAGCTGAAGGCGATGGCCGCCTCTGGCAGCCGCCCCCACTGCTCCAGGATGACCCCCCGGCGGTAGCTGCCCTTTGCCCCCAGGCGACCGTACACCACGAAGGCGGCTTCCCTCCGGCCGGCGACTTCCAGACAGCGGGCGTACCACCACCCCATCTCCAGATCGGCCGGGTTTTCCCGCCAGTACCTTTCCAGGCGGGGCAGGGCCTCCCCGTACCGCTGCATCCCCACCAGGGCCCTAAGGTAGGGCCGCTCCAACCGGGGGCCCTCGGGGCCCTCCAGCAGCGGCTCCAGGACCCGGGCCGCCTCGGTCCAGAGCTCTCTTTTCAGCAGTTCCTCGGCCAGGGCCGGGAGATCCTGCTCAAGGCGCAAAAGCGCCTGCAGGGCCTTTTCGTCCGGCAGGAGCAAGAGGTAGTGTTCCCGCGCCTCCGCTTGGCGTCCTGCCTCTTCCAGCCAGGAAGCCAATTCCCGGCGCACCGGCGCCGAGTCGTGCAGGGAAAGGGCCCGGTGATAGAAGGCCCAGGGGTCTTGGCCTGCCTCCCGGTAGCGGCGAGCCAGTTCGAGGTTGGCCAGATACCCCACGGCATCTGCCCGGCGGGAAAGCTCGAAAAGCCCCGCCTCACTCTCCCGGGGGGATTTTTCCAGCAGCTTCTCCAGCAGAAGCACGTGGTGCAGCTCCTCCGACACGCTGGCGAGAAACTCCCTCTGGGCAGGCGCCCCCGGCTTCGTCTCTCGCGGGGACGGCGGCCCCAGGGCGATCCCCCCGGCGGCGAAGCCAAGGGCGGCCACGAGCATACCCCCGACCAGTACCAGAAAGAAGGTTCTTCGTGCATACCTGCCCGTACGTCTCATTGCTTTTCCTCGCAGGGGAGGATCCCCCCTTGCTCTATCCTGGTCAAGTCTCTTCCCGCATCCTCTTCGCGAAGCAGGTGAGGTTTCCTGTCAAGTCATGCGCAGGAATTTGGCCGGCCCTGCCGAAGTCCCTATCGGTCTTGGAAGATATTTTGACCGGACCTGGCCTGCATGGCATAATGAAGCTAGTTTACTTACGGGGGGCCTTATGCACAATGTCCGGGAAGCCCGCAGCCATCCTGGCCTATGAAGAACAGTTAGCCAAAAACGTGGCGCTCCAGATCAGGGCCGGCCAACCCCGGCCTCTCTGGCAGTATTTCGTACCCTTTAAGTTCTTGTTTGAGATTTTCGCCGCCAAACGGGAAATGAGTTGGTTTTCCAAAGACTTTCTGTTTGTCAGGAAACTGGCCCTGGACGCGGCCCGGGATATCGTCGAGGGGCAGGACCGACAGGAGAGCTTGGCCGAAGTAGGCGCGGCGATCAAGGATTGGCTCTCTTCCCACGCCCTCTATTCGGAAGAGCTCCACCAAAAACAAGCGGCCTTGGCCGATTTGCTCTGCACCCACTACTCCCGCCTGCTACTGGCGGAGGGCAAGGACCACACCTTCCTGGTCAGAAACGCTTATGGGTCCCGGGCGGAATACGAGTCTTTCCTGCGCCGACTCGCCGCCGCGGAAAGCGAAATCGACCGGGTGATTGTAGCCATGAGGGGTCAATCGGCCGGGCTGCAGGCGCAAATGTCGGCCAAGCAAAGAGCGGTTACTACCCTAAGGGCCAAAGACACCGGCGGTTTTTTCCCGCAGTAAGGTGGGTGGAAAAGTGGCATCCTTGGACGCAAAATACGATGCGATCCTGGCCCGAGAACAACAGTTCGCCCTGACCGTGGCCAGGAAAGTTGTGGACAAACCGGAGTTATCGGTCTGGATGTTTTTGATCCCGATCGTATTCATCTACTACATCCACCGCTACCAGAAGTTCCAGGCCGGTGTGAAACTATTCAGTAAGGAGTTCGTGTTTACGAAAAAGGCGGCGCTCGATGCGGCCTTCCAGATAACTAGGAACGGTGTATCCAAAGACGAAGCGCTGGCAACCTGTTGCCCCGACGAGGAAGCAGGCTCTGCTGCAGACGAAGCGCTGGCAACCTGTTGCTCCGATACCGCGCTGGTGAAGGAGATCCGCCGGAAGCAATTCAAGGAGGTCGCTTTCCTCGTTGATCATTATGTCAGGCTGCTCACGGCCGACGGCGACAGTTATCAGTCGCTGGTGAAGAAAGCCTATACCCGCGCCGGCTACCGCCAATTCCTCAAGCAGCTCCAGCAGGTGGAAAAGGAAGTAAACCAGGCCGCAAAGCACGCCTTTAAAGAAACCGAGGGTTTCTTGGAATTCATGTCGAAGATGGAGGTAGCTACCGAGCTTCTGAGACAGGAAGAAACAAAGAAGCTCTTTAACGGGTCAAACCTTTAATTTAAGGAGGAACATCGCTCGCTCAATCGAGAATTGGCACTTTGACAAATCTTTAAATAGGCGGGTTTTTAGTTTCTATGTGCCTGATCCGGTTCAGCAGATAGGCAACATAAAACCCGGCGATCAAGGCCATCAGGCCGGCCGCAAGGTTCAGTCCGGCAAGATTCAAAACGGCCGCTATTTCCAACCCGAGCTGATAAAGAGAGGCCAGCACCAGCCCCAGAATAAAGTAAAAGGTCGGCGTCGGATAGTTTTTCAACAGCAGATTGATGATTCGGGCGAAAATAATGATCCCCGGAAGGGCACCGGCAGCGAAAAAGGCCAGAGGCACCAGGACCATTTCATTTACAAAATACAAGATGTTTTGGTATTCTCCTAAACTGATCAGCAGGGCGGATCCGGAAAATCCCGGTGCAACCATTGAACCGGCAGCTAAAAAACCGCAAAAGAGCAGCCAGAGACCGTATGGCCAGTTGATGCCCGCTACCGTGAAAGCCGCCGGCGCTCCGGAACCGGTTTCCGGGAATTGGGTGATTTCCGCCCGGTCGCCGATCAGGGCGAAAAGGATCAGCAAAAACAAGCCAGCAAGCAGGGTGGCCAGGCGTTTGGCGGTTAATTTCATGTCGGGGTGGATTTTCAGGAAAAAAGGAAGAAAGCCGATGATCAGCCCGGCAAAGAACAAATAAGTTGGTTGGGCCAGTAAAGGTGTAGCCAGGAGGACGTGAAACATTCTGGCAAAAGTCAGAATTCCGAGCGCTGCGCCCACTAAAACAAGTAATAGAAAAACAAGATCTTTTCTTCTCCTGGTACTGTTGAAGACCAGGCCGCCGAGGGCGGCGACCAGCCTTTCGTAGATTCCCAGAACAAAGGCCAACGTCCCCCCGGAGACGCCGGGAACCAGGGCGGCGATGCCGATGAGCATTCCTTTGAAGACGATGAGTAACATCCGCGCTTACACGGTCAATTCATATTCCTTCATTACTTCCTCCTCATATGCAGCCCCACCCGCCAACTGAGCGGGCACAAAGTCCACCGGCACTCGGGTTCTTTATAATCACCGGCTTGCCACTTTTTGTCTCCGGATCTATGAGTGTGCCGTTTAATACCTCTCTCATCCGAATCCCCCGCTTACTCAAGTATGTAGTATTTAATTTTATTTTTTTTGAAACACGCGCTTAAACCAGTTATTCCGGACATCCAATTCTCGGGGTGTGCCGGATTCCACCGGCTGCCCCTCCAGGATGCGCCGGGGGTTTTCGTGCAGCAGAAGGCTCATTACCTCATTGCCCACGAATATGGTGAGCCTGTCTTGTATCTCCCTCAAGGCCGCCAGGCGCGCGCCGGGGCCGTGCAGGTCCGAGGCCACGAAATGCACCCAGTGTTGCCGGACAAACAGCTCGGCGGCCGCTCGCACGTCCCGCCCGAACAGGCCGACCAAGCTGGCCGCCGTAATCTGCACCAGGACGCCCTGCTCCACCAGTTGGTACAACCTTTCCGGGCGCGCCGCCAGTTCCCGGTTGCGCTCCGGGTGCGCCAGCACGGGCGTCACCCCGCGCACCAACAACTCAAAAAGCACCCGGTCCGCATACGCAGGAACCCCTACCATGGGCAGTTCCACGAGCACGTGTTTCCCGCGGTCATTCAGGGTCAGCAGTTCCCCCCGGTCCAGCTTTTCCGGAAGCTCTGGCTCTAGGTAGTATTCCGCGCCGGGGAAAACGCGCACCGCCAGTCCCGCCGCATCCAGTACCGCCTGCAGCCGGGCGACCCGCTCCAGAATAAGCCTGCGGCCGTTGCTAAACACCCCCGGGATGACGTGCGGCGTGGCCACAATCGCGCCGATCCCGATGGCCAGAGCCTGTCGTGCCGCGGCGACGGCCTCGGCCTCATTCACGGCGCCGTCGTCCACCCCGGGCAGAATATGGGCGTGCAGATCGATCATGGCTGAACCCCCTGTTTTTTTTCATTATACCGTACCGCGCTCTCAAACGGCTGTGACGGCGGTACTTTTTGGGCATTTTCGTGTATAATGTTTTCATTACTGGTTTCTGGGAGGGGTCACGTGTGGAGTTGGTGGACGCGCTCCGGACCCGCCGGAGCATCAGGAAGTACAGGGAAGACCAGATTCCGGACCAGACGCTCCGGGAACTCCTGGAGCTGGCCACCTGGGCGCCGAGCGGAATGAACAGCCAGCCCTGGGTGTTCGCCGTGGTGCAGGACCGGGAATACATGCGCCGGCTTTCCGACGAGGCCAAGGCCCTCATGCTCGCGAGGCTCAAGGACTTTCCCAAGCTGGAACGTTACCGCCGGATTATGACCAACCCGGACTTCAACATCTTTTACAACGCGCCGACCCTGGTTCTGATCTACGGCGACACCGGCGTGCTGACCTACAAGTACGACTGCAGCATGGCCGCCTTGAATCTTATGCTCGCCGCCTGGGACCGGGGCATAGGCAGTTGCTGGATCGGCTTCGCCACCGCGACCTGCGACTCGCCCGCCGTCAAGGATAAGCTCGCCGTGCCGGCGGACCACCAGGCGGTGGCCCCGGTCATTCTGGGCTACCCGCAAACCGTCCCGTCCTGGGGCAAAAGAAACGCACCCCGCATCGTCAGCTGGCTGAAGCCGAAAACCCTCGGGAGCGACCATCCGTGATTGCCAGGGAGTCCCCTTTTCGCGGCGGCTTCGCCCTGCAGGCTCTGGGCCTTTTGCTCATGCTCATTTCCCAGGGCCCGCTCTGGTGCGCCTCCGGCTACACACTGATCAACACCGGCGTGTTCCTCACCGGCTGGCTCCTGCCGCCCGGGCTCCGCACGCTCCGCCTCCCCGTCCTCGCTCTGACCGTCCTCGGCGGCGCCCTCCAGCTGACCGCCGTGACCTGGGTGCTCCTTACCGGAGAGATCACCAACATCAAGTACCTGATCCCCGCCGGCTTGACCCTGGTGTTCACGGGAGCCTGCACCATCGCCGCCGGCCTCGCCCGTCACCACCGCCTGCCGGAAGCCCGGTGGCTCCCGCCGGTACTGGCGCTCCTGATCATCTCCATCCTGGTTCTCTACACCACCGGCGCTGGCGCGCCCGCCCGCGTCCTGCTCGCCGCGGCCCTCGCCGTCCAGCTCTCCCTCACCGTGCGGGTCTACCGGACCCCATACGCGGTCCCACCACCCGATTCCTAATGGGGTCAGTCCTGACCCCGCCGAATAGCGGCGATTCTTGCCCACTGGGCGGCCGGCGCACTTGCCGGCCTGGCCTCCTGTGCATTACAATACCGGTAACTCGGCACACTGCTGTCAATAACCAGGAGGGACGAATCCGTGGACACTGTGGCAGAATAGTGGCAGAGCGTGACATCGGCAGAAAGACACCGGGATACGGGGGTGGCGGTTTTGCGAGGAGGGGGGACTTGCGCGGTCTGCGGCACAAAAGAGCGAAATGTGGCGCCGGCGCTGGCGGTGTGTGCGGACTGCATCCGCGACCGTCCAGCGCAGGCGGAGGCTCATATTCACCGGGCGCGAACCCGATCCCGGGTACAGCTTGGTCTGCCGGCACAACCGCCGCGCGACCCAACGGGTCCGGTGTGCCGGCTCTGTGTCAACGAGTGCCGCCCCGGGCCCGGTCAGCTGGGTTACTGCGGACTCCGCGTCAACCGGGACGGGAAGCTGGTCCACCTGGCCGGCACAGCCCGGGAGGGAGTGGTCAGTTGGTACTATGATCCGTTGCCCACCAACTGTGTGGCCGACTGGGTCTGCGCCGGCGGCACGGGAGCCGGGTATCCGAAATTCGCCCACCGGCGCGGCCCGGAGTACGGCTGGTACAACCTGGCCGTGTTCCTGGGGGCCTGCTCCTACGACTGCCTGTTCTGCCAGAACCGGAGTTTTCAGCAAATGGCTGTTCGCGCCGCCCCCCGCGCCGGCGCCCGCGACCTGGCGGCGGCCGTCCGCCCGGACACCGCCTGCATCTGTTACTTCGGCGGCGACCCCACCCCGCAACTGCCCTACACCATCGCCGTGTCGGAAATGGTGCGTGCCGCCCACCCGCAGCGCATTCTGCGCATTTGCTGGGAAACAAACGGCTCTATGCACCCCGGCCTCCTCGAGCGCATCGCGCGCACCGCCGTGGAAACGGGCGGTTGCGTGAAGTTCGACTTAAAAGCCTGGGACCGGCACCTGCACCTGGCTTTGACCGGGGTGAGCAACGAACGCACCCTGGCCAACTTCGAGCGCGCCGCCGCCCACATCCCCCGCCGACCGGACCCGCCGCCGCTGGTCGCTGGCACCCTGCTGGTGCCGGGATACGTGGACCGGCGGGAGGTGGCCGCCTTGGCGCGGTTTATCGCGCAACTGGATCCCAACCTGCCGTACACGCTGCTGGCCTTTCATCCCTGCCACCTAATGCGCGATCTGCCGACCACCGCGCGCTTGCAGGCGGAGGACTGCCGCCAAGCCGCCCTCGACGCCGGGCTGACCAGGGTCCGTCTCGGCAATGTACCCCTGCTCTCTTAAAGCCGGGCCGTTCCCAGATAGACAAGAATCTCGCGGATGAAAGGTATCCGGATAAATCTTTAGCCACAGTTCGCTCCAACCAGCGATTCGCTGCCAGCCTGATGTGCCGGGCCGGTGGCGAAGCCCTTCAGTCTTTATCCTCAACCTAAGCGCACCCACATACCACGATTAACGGGTTCACTGAGTATTTACGATATTCCTTTTTGCGGCAGAGAATTGTTCTTTGAAGTCTATTTCTAATTTTGAGATCAGTTCATCAGGTTTTTCGCTGTCCTTCGGAAAGGTGGCCGTCCCTATTACCATGATTAGGGTGTTTCGTTCTTCCTCGGGAATGAGTTCGCAATAGATCTTTTCCAGCTTCTTTTTGACGGCAAGGATACCTTCGCTGTCAGTAAAGGGGAGAATCAAGAAGTATTCGCTGGGGGAAAGGTTTATTATGCTGTCCGTCTCTCTCATTATGCCCCGCAGTTTTTCCGGATACTTACTCTTTAGGTCGATGATCCGATGGTAGCTGCTTTCCTTGTAGAGGGCGTGGAAGGTTTCGGTGGTAAAAATACCGGCCAGGAGCAGGCTCAGCGGATACTTCGCCCTCTGGGCCCGCTTGACTTCAACCTTGACCTGGTCGTAATACTCTATCACCGACGCTCGCTCCTTGAGTCTGTATTCCGACAAAAGGATAGCGTCTACCTTTTCCCTCAGTTTCTCCAGGTTTACCGGTTTGGCTATGATACCCTTAGCGCCTGTCTTGAGGGCAAGAGCGGCCGAACTGCTGTCAATTCGCGCGCTGACAAGAAGAAAGGGGATTTCTTTGCCGCCGGAAACCTCCCGGTATTGATGCAGGACTTCGAGCCCGTTGCCATCGGGAAGATAGAGGTCAATGATGATTAGCAAAAGGTTATCCACGCCAAAAGTACTGAGATAGCGGGACAGTTCCCGGGTCGAAGTGATCTCCTCAATTTCCAGGGAATACTTGCTGTTGATAAAATTCTTCAAGTAAGCCCTGAAAAGAGGCGAGTCATCGACCAGTAGGATTTTCCCATTTGTTGACATGATAGTCCCCACCTTATTCAAACCGACCCCCAGGACGGAATTTACGTCGCTTTTTCCAGCGCCTCTTCCAGGAAATCCATCAGCAGGGCCTGTTCGGATTGGTTAAGCTCGGCTAGGTTGTCTTGGAACCTGTCCAGGTGGCTGGCGATCTGGGAAAGCAGCGGGAACTGAGTGGCTGTTTTCAGCATGCTGCCCATGGCGGCGCCGGCAAACATAGCCAAGCTCGTTTCGGCCTTCGCCGCGCCCAGCACCACACTCTTGGCCAGCTCGAGCTTCTTCGCGCTCAGGGTTTGCAGTTGCGCGATAAAGAGGGCGATTATGTACGCACTGAAAATCAAAGGACGTTCCAGACCGGGCAGTTCCGCCATCAACTGTTGCACGAACTCCCTGGGATTGTTCTTTTTTTGCTCTGCACACAGGGACAACAACCGTTGTTTGACTTGTCGCCACTCCTTGTCCGGAGCTTTCTCTTCCAGGGCTTTTTCCGTCAACACCGCATCAGCCAGGCGGGTAGGCGCGAACAGCACCATCGCCCGCCCGGGGAACTTTTTTGCCTGGTTCACTTCATACTGCCTAGCCAAAAAGCCTTCCTTTTCCAACGTCTTCAGCATCTCATAAGCACTCCACTTGCTGACTCCCAACAGTTCGGCCATCCGCGTGTAGTGCACCGGCAGGTTAGTAGTTTCGTAAAGCTGTTTAACCTTCTGCAGGAAGTCTATTCGCCGCCGGGTAATGCGCATTAAAGTTCCTCCCATTTAACCGTAACGTTCCCAGCCGTGCATGGTTCGGAGCTTGAGTCGCATCTGGTCGCGCATCAAGGTTGGACCTGGCCGGTCTGTCCCTGGCAACAGTACGGTGTCCGCGGCCCATGTTACGTATTCGACACCAAAGCCAAAAAATCATACCTGATCGATGAAATGTTTTGAGAAAATCTTGTACAAACTGTCAATCAAGAGCTGTCATATTTTGGACGGGATGCCGCGTCAACGAGTGCCGCCCCGGGCCCGCTCAGCTTTGTTGCGTTCAGGATCCGGTCTTCACGGCTTGCCGAGACCGTACCTCCGCAACTGCCGCCGCCCAAGCCGCCGCCCGCCGGTCGAGATGTTCTCCCACTTTCTCTTTCAGCACGTCGCCGGCACCGTCGTGGGTGGGCTTGGCCCCGCTTTCCGTCATTATTTCTCGGAGGGCTGAAGGTACATCGATAATGGGACACGGCCGCAGGTGGTCCCCGCAGAAAGGCTGCCTTTTTTGGAAGGCGGTAAACAAAGGCGAGCGCAAGACCTCCTCCAGACTGTGATGGTAAATATCGTGAGTGGAAAAGTGAACAAAGGCGCACGGCTGCACCGCGCCGCTGGCGGTAACATGGAAGTACCGCCTCCCACCGGCGATACACCCCTGGGTCAGTTCTCCGTCGTTCCAGAAGTCGGCCAGCATGATGGGCTTGTTCCTGCGGACGGCGGGCACGCGCGTGGCCATGTAGGCTCGCTGCTCCGGTGTCAGCATCAGGTCCGGATTGGGGTTACGGCCGATGGGGATGTAGTGGAAGATCCAGCCGTACCGGGCTCCCTTCTCCACCAGGAAGTCCACAAAGCCGTCGGAGGTAATCTCTTCCACGTTTTCCCGGGTGGCGGTAAGGGAAACGCCGAATACTGCTCCCCGTTCCCGCAACCGGTCCATGGCGGCGACTACCTTTTTGAACACCCCCGGCCCCCGCCGGCGGTCGGTCCTTTCCTCCCAACCCTCCAGGCTGAATGCCGGGGATAGGTTGCCCACCTCCACAATCCGGTCTGCTACCCGATCATCGATCCTGGTGCCGTTGGTATACAACATGAAGGCCATGTCGCTGTGTTTGGCGGCCAAGTCGAACAGGCGCGGGTACAAGAAGGGCTCCCCGCCGGACATCACGATCCAGTAGATGCCCAGTTCCTTGGCCTCACTGCAGAGGCTGTCCAGCCGTTCATACTCCAGTTCGTCATGCATGGCGTAGGCGCCGGCCCAGCAGCCTTCGCACCGCAGGTTGCAGGCGCTGGTCGGGTCCACCAGGATAAGGTAAGGCACGTTGAACCCCTTTTTCTCCGACAGGCGGCGCTGCAAGGGGATGCCCAGCAGGGTAGAGTTGATAAACCAGTTATAAAGCAGCCGGTGCCGTACGTTGGGATGGGTATCTTTCAATAACCCTTCCGCCAGCCGGCGCATAGCCTGGTTGGAGGCGATGGCGTTTTCCACCACGGCCACGTTCCGCCGGTGTTCTTCCCGCCGGGCTAAAAGCTTGCCGAGGCCCAGCAACCGCTCCATGTGCGTAACCGGATCCTTGCTCAGGTAACTCAACAGTTCCTGCAGTGCCTTCTCGCTTACGTAACGCTTGGCAAATTCCAGGTTACACTCCCACTTTTTCATCTTTTTCATCACGGTGATCCCCCCATTAATAATTTGAGACTAGGCAGCCAGCATCTTTCCCGGTTCACGATTTGTCAGCTCTTTCTCACCCGATTCAATGGCCGGCTCCTCCGGCAAGGTCCTCTGTTTTCAGTAAGGCTTTGATCTGATCGGCCGCCTGCCTTCCCACTGCTTCCCCTGCCTGGATGCACTCCCTGACCCGGTGAAACTCGTACCACCTCACGTCTTCCACCGCCGGCCTTAACAGCCAGCGGCGCACGGAGGGAGTCACCCGCGGGGAAGTGTTGACATAGCGGTCATACAGGTCCAGTGAGCGGCTGACAATGTTGACACTCTCGGGCAGCACCGGCTTCAGGAAACGCCAGAAACCCGGTGCGCCCGTCAGGCGATACGCTTTCTTGGAAGGCATCTCCTTCCAGCACTTCCATGCCTGCACCAGGACATCAGTCCGGTCCACCGGTGAGCAAACATCTACGGCCACCACCACCGCCGCCCCCGCTTCTGCGGCTGCTGCCAGCGGCACCGGCGAGGTTACCGACCCATCCACCAGTATCCGCCGACCTGACTTGACCGGGCAAAAGATGCCCGGCACCGCGGTGCTGGCCCGTAAGGCCCGGGCCACCGGCCCGGAATTGATGCGCACCTCCTCTCCGGTGGCAATGTCGGCGGCAACCACGATTAAGGTTTTTTCCAGTTGATTAAACTCTCTACCCATGGTCAAAGCGTCAAAATACTTTTCCAACCGGTTGCCGGCAATCACCCCTTGGCGGGGTATAGTCGGGTCTGCCAGGCTAACCAACCGCCGCCATCGGATCTGGAGGGCCATATCTATCAATTCATCGATCCGGTATCCCGAGGCATAGGCGGCACCCACTACTGCTCCCATACTGGTCCCGGCGATAACGTCAATAGGGATGTTCGCCTCCCGGAAAGCCTTGAGCACCCCCAGGTGGGCATAACCCCTGGCGCCGCCGCCCCCTAGGGCCAGGCCGATTCGCGGCCTTTCTTCAACCGTTCGCCTTTCCTCCATATTTCAACGACCTCCAGCGTCTACATCTCACTCAGCATTTGCTCCATTTGGTTCATCAGTCTCATATTCATAGCTGCCAATGTTTCCTGTTCCGGTCGCCGGACCTTTTCCAGCGTCCACGGAGCAGCGATTTGCATGAAGATTTTACTGCGGCGCGGGAAGACGGCACCTACCGGCAGTGCCGTTCTGGTTCCCTTGATCGCCACCGGCAGCACCGGCGCCCCTGTCTTCAGGGCAAGATACGCCCATCCTGTTTGGAATGGACAAAGCTTGTCCGTTTGACAAACCCGGCCCTCAGGGAAAAGCCCGAGGGTACCCCCTCCCTGCAATACCCGTAAGGCTGCCCTCATTCCCGCCAACTCGCTCCTCTCGTTTTGCACCTGGATGGCGCCGATAGCACGCAAAAACGCTCCCACTACCGGCAACCTGAACAAGTAGGCTGCGGAGAGAAACGTGATCCGCCGCGGCCAAAAAGCCGCCAAGAGGAAGCCGTCCAAAAGACTGGTGTGGTTGGCCACCACAATCACCGGGCCTGTGCGGGGGATGTTTTCTTGCCCGGCAATTGCCGGTTTCCCCAAAAACCACAAAAAGTACTTAGAAATCAACTTAGCCAACGTGTAGGTCATCAGGCCATTTCTCACCCGTAAGCAAACCCCAATTTCCCCAACATCCCCGTTTTCCCAACTATAATACGTATGCCGGATTGATGTCAAGATGCCTAACATGCGGTGTGATAAGGAAGTTCTACAATCGGGAGATTAAAGCTGCGGCAGCCTGAAAACCGAGGTTTTGAAGTGTCCACGGAACCGGAGCAACTCCGGCTGCGGGTATCCTGCGATTCTGCAGGGGAGGTGCTTTATATTTTTCCTTCCCTCCGGGCCGGGCTTGGTTGTTGGTAGATTAGCAGCAAATTATTCCGGTTCGAGTATTTGCAGGAACACCTCTACCACCCGGGGGTCGAAGTGCCGGCCGGCCTGCTCCCGCAAGTAGGCCAGCGCCTTCTCTTTCGGCCAGGCGGGGCGGTAGGGGCGATCGCTGGTCAGGGCGTCGTAGGCGTCCACCACCGCGAAGATCCGCGCCGCCAAGGGGATCTCCTCGCCCTTCAGGCCGCGCGGGTATCCCGTGCCGTCCCATTTCTCGTGGTGGCAGTAGGGGATGTCCAGGGCCGGGCGCAGGTAGTCAATGCGCGAGAGCATCTGGTAGGCGTACACCGGGTGCCGGCGCATGATCTCCCATTCTTCGTCCGTCAGCGAGCCGGGCTTGAGGAGGATGGCGTCCGGAATGCCCATCTTGCCAATGTCGTGCAAAAGCGCCCCGCGCCGGATATGGGCCAGCTCTTCGGCGGTAAGGCCCATCTCCCGGGCGATGCGCAGCGTCATCTCGGTGACGCGCCGGCTGTGGCCCTCGGTCTCTTCATCCTTCAGGTCGAGGGCGTACGCCCAGCCCTCGAGGGTGAGGTCGTAGGCCTGGGTCAGCTCAACGTTGGCGCGCTCCAGCCGGTGGAAGAGTTCCGCGTCGTCGATGGCCACGGCCGCCTGGCCGGCCAGGGTCTCCAGGAATTCCAGCCATTCCCCATCGGGCACGGCAGGTTTGCGACGGAAGACCTCCAGCACGCCCTGGACGTGACCCTTGGCAATGAGGGGCACGGCGTAGTAGGCGGCGAAACCTTCCCCGGCGAGAAGGTGCCCCTGGGCCGGATCCGGTTCGGCTTCGCGAAGGTCGGGGAGGAAAAGCGCGCGCCGCTCCAGAGCCGCCCGGCCGGCGTAGCCCTCGTTCAAGCGCAAGCTCAGGTGCTCCGGACTTACGGCGTGAAAACCCCGCCAGGCCTCGTAGCGCAGCGTCCCGGTGTAGGGGTCGCGGCGCAAAATGGCGGCGGCGTCCACGCCCAGTTGGCCGGTGACCTCGTCCAGGATGACCCTGAAGGTGACGCGCAGGTCGAGGCTGCCGGTGATGGCCATATCGATGTTGCGCAGGGCCTGTGTCTGGCGCAGGCGGCGCGCGGCCTCTTCGTACAGCTGCATGCGGCGCAGGGCGTTGCCGACCATCTCGCCGACGGCGGTTAAAAGGTGCATCTCGGCCGGGGTGAAGGTCCGGGCCCCCGGCTCCCGGCGGCTGGCGACGGCCAGCACGCCCAACAGTTCCTCCTCCGATTTCAGCGGCACGAAGGCCGCCGGGCCGATTTCCTTTTCCGCGCCGCCCTCCAGGGGAAGAGCCCGGGCCTCGGCGCCGTAGTCTTCGCTCACGTAGGGCTTTCCGGTATCCAGCACGAGGCCGCACAGTCCCCGGTCCGCCGGGAAGGTCCGGCCGGTGCTGTCCTCCCAAAGTCCCGCGCCCAAGGTGATAATAAAGCGCGTCCGGTCCGGCGAGACGAGGGTGACGGCAGCGGCGGCGGCCCGGAGCAAGCGGCGGACATTGTCCAGCACAATGGGCAATAGGTCGGCGCTGCTTTTGGCGGCGCGTATGTGGGTGGAGAGTTCGTACAGGGCGGCCAGTTCGGCGTGGCGGGCGCGGATTTCTTCTTCATTTTCCCTGCGCGCGGTGATGTCCAGTATGGTGCCGATCATTCTGACCGGATTCCCTTTTTCATCGCGCTCAATTTTGCCCGCCTGATAAACCCACCGCTCTTCTCCGTCGCTTTTCCGGATTATTTTGTATTCCTGCCGGAACTGCGCACCTTTTTCCAGGGCTTCTTCGCGTGCCCGGAGTACATGTTCCCGCCAGTCCGGGTGGATAACGGCAGACCATTCTTCCAGGGAATGCTCGTCTTTCCGGTTGATTCCCAAAATATCGGCCAGCACGGCCGAGCTTTTCCAGGTGCCCGCGGGGATATCCAAAACATAGTTTCCTATCCCGGCCAACTCCTGGGATTCCCGCAACAACCTTTCGCTTTCTCTGAGTGTCTCCTCCGCCCGCACCTGTCCGGTAATGTCGCGAACAATGCCTAAGAGCAACCCGCTTTCGAGCTTGGTGACCCTGGCTTCGGTGATTATTAAGGTTCCGTCTTTGCGCCGAAACTTGCGCTTGAAAGAAAGGGGTTTTCCCAGCGCCTGGTCGATCCGTAAGGGCTCGACCGCCAGGTCTTCAGGCGAAATCAGGTCTTGCAGGTTTTTCGTGAGCATTTCCGCGCGGTCATACCCCAGCACGGCGCAAGCGGCCGGGTTGCAGTCCCGGATGCGCCCCCGGGCATCGACCAGGAAGATGACGTCGGTGGCCCGCTCGAAGAGGCCGCGGTAGCGGTTCTCGCTTTTCTTTAGCGCACCCCGGTCTCGCAGCTTATTAATTCCCAGGGACAAAGTATTGGCCAACCGACCAAGCAAGTCTACTTCGTCTGAGTCAAAAGCATCCGGCTCCGCGGCGTAGATATTCAGCGCGCCGAACGTTCCTTTTTCGTCGGCAAGCGGCAGCGCGATGGAGGAGGCATAGCCGCGCCTCGTAGCTTCGCTGCGCCAGGGAACATAGGCTGGGTCCGCAAGCATGTTCCGGCAAACTACTGGCTGGCCGCTTGAAATGGCGGTGCCGGTAGGGCCTCGCCCTGTTTCGGCATCGTCCCAGGTTACGGAAATGGCCTCCAGGTACCCCGCTTCGAACCCGGCCTGGGCCACCGGGAGCACCCTTTTCCCCGGCTCCTCCTCGGCAAAGCCTACCCAGGCCATCCGGTAACCCCCCTCCTCCACAAGAAGACGGCAGATTTCTTCCGTGAGCGCACCTTCCTCCTCCGCCAGGGCAATGGCCTCGTTACACCTGCTGAGCATTCGGAAGGAACGCGCTGCCCTTTGTTTTTCTTTCTCCTTTTCCTTAAGCGCGGTAATGTCGGTCCAGGCGCCGACAATTTCTTGCCCCTGCCCGTCCCGGGCGGCGGCGTCGCTCACCATTCTCAGCTCATCGCGCACCCAGAGCACCCGGCCATCCTTGTGGAAGAAGCGGTATTCGTGCGCGAGCGAACCCGCTTCCAACAAAAGGGACTGGTTGGCCAGGACCCGCTCCCGGTCTTCCGGGTGCAAATGGGCGGCCCACCAGCCGGGCTGCAGGGCTTCCTCCGGCGGGTAGCCCAGGAGCGGCCGGATGTTCTCACTCACCCAGACCGGCCGCGCCGCCCCGCCTTCCACCTTCAGGGCGTAGATGACGGTGGGGCTGGCGGCGAGGTAGTGCTGCAGGCGCTCCGCCAGTCCCCGCTCCCGAGCTTGGGCCGCCAAACGCGCCCCGTGGGCCTCTTCCAGCGCCCGAAGCCGGCGTTGCAGGACAAAGTACAAAAGCACGGCCGTGACGGCGACAAAGGCCCAGCCCTTGTAGGTTTCCAGGCGAACAAGCCAGGCCAGGTCAGTCACCAGCCAGGCCAGCAGCCAGTCGGAGAAAAAAATCCAGGCGCCGGCGAAGAGCGTGTAGAGCAGGGCCATCCGGAAGGCCGCAACTTCCCCTTGGGTCTTCAAGAACCGCACTTCGCTCCCTCCTTCTCCCGGTGGAAGGCAAACTTTTTATCGGAAAAGAGGCGGAGGCAGGCTTCAACCACCTCCGGGCGGTAAAAAGCGCGCGCCTCGGCCGCCAGCACGGTGTAGACGAGCACCGGCACGGCGCGCGTCACCGCTTCGGCTTTCAGCCGGCGGCAAAGCTGAAAGCCGTCCAGCATCGGCGGCAGTACCTCCAGGATGATGAGATCGGGGGGGTTTTGCGCGCGCCCGGGCCAAAAGCTCCGCCCCGTCTTCCACAAACACAAAATTCAAATTGGCCCTTGAGGATGTGCTCCAGCGTGCGCTGCGTGATCGGGTCGCGCTCGCCGACAAGTAGACGGGGTAACTGGGTCGGCACAAGGCACCTCAATATCCAAAAGTCTTTAGTCCGGCAACCGTGCGGGTTGTTAAGTGCTCAAATTCGTGGAGTGGCAAAAGCCTTGCTCATAACTGCAAAAACTCATAAATTTTATGCGCTTTCGACGCGCATCACCATACGTCCTGCCTGTGATCACAGTGACTTCCTCCAGTCCCCTGAAGGGGACGGGCTTCCCGCCTGGGCGAATGGAACCCTTGGCGCGGTTACAGTGGTAAGCGCCCCCTTTTAACCCGTTGCCGGAGGGGCTCCCACAGGCGACCGTCACACCGTCGCAACTACTCCAGGTACACCGGCTCACGCCGATGCCCTTGGAGATACTTTTACAAACCTGTTCAACCTTTTATTCCACCGATACACTTCCGGCGGCTTGAGCGGGAAAGGCTGCTCTATACCACAGTGCCCGAACAGGTAATTCTTCATGATGCCGTTAACACCGTTTAAATCGGCGTGCATCGTCGCACGGCACTTCTTGCAGCACCAAAGGCCCCGGTGGACCCGGTAAGATTTGTTCCTCGTCCCGCAATGACTGCACGTCTGAGAGCTGTATCTCTCGCTCGCTTTGTCCGGATATACCTGCCTGAGCAGGGACTTGTACGCGTGCTGCTGCTCGATTTGAGCGTAAGGTAACTGGTTAATCTTCTGGCTGGCTTTTTTGTCCTTGTCGCCGGACCTGGACTTCCGCCTGATGTCGGTTAAGTCACCTAGGACAGAGAAGGTTATGTCTTCCGCCTGATCCAGTCCGGCCATCAGTTTGGTCAAGGCGTTGGTCAACTGGTTAATCCGGCGCTCCAATTTCTTAAGGGCTTTGCGCTTGGCGCTTAAAAGAGCTTTCCACCTGCGGGAACGTTCCTTGCACCGGGACATCTTCTGCTGGAACTCGGCGATTACTTTGTTCCGGTACTGGATTAAAGAGAGCAGTTCCCGGCAGACGAGTAACTGCTGGCTGCCTTCGGTGGAACCCCTGGCGACCAGGGCGGCGTTTAAATCGTAGGCCGACACCTTGCCGGCCAGCACCATCGGCACCACGCCGAAGTCCCAGGTGACGTGCATCTCTAAACCAACCACTTTCCCCTTGCGGTAAACCGCTTTCACCTTGACCTCGACAGGCGTCCCCTTCAAAACTGTGCCGTCGGGCAATTCCAGGGTGTCAAAGCCCTCGGGAAGTGACACTCCGATGTCGTCCAGCTTGCGGGAGAGCTTCAGGGTCAAAAGGCCTTCCCGGCACTCGAAGCCCTGCCGCTTCCAGGTTATAGTGCGCAAGGTAGCTTTGGGCTTGAATCCGGGCGGGCGCATCTCGTCGCGTCCGTTGTCTTTATGTTTGACGTAGGAGCGCACCGCCTCGAAATACTCTTCCACCACAGACTGGGAACTCTGGGAGTGGAGCCGTTTCCAGGACTCGTAGCCCTTGAACTTTTCCTTCATCTCGCTTTCAGTCGGGTACTTTGTGCCGTTTTTGCGGGCTTCCCGGCTCTCCCACACGCAGGAGTTCCACAGCTTCGTCCCAGCAAGCATGGGTATCTCAAAGACGGGCAGCCATTTATCCAGCGGAAGCGGCGCTACCCTGGTCAGGTACAGCCGGTTTTCCTGCTTCTTGCCTTTTTTCTTTGCCCAGCCTACTGTTCTCACCTCCTACTCGTCCTGGCACTCTTCGATGTAGCGTTTGATGGTCTCAGCGGATACAGTGCCGGCTGTGCCGACATAGTAAGTGCGCGTCCACAGTCCTTTTCCTGTCTGTTTGCTCAACTCGGGGAATTTTTGGCGCAAATACCGGGACGTGTAGCCCTTGAACGTGTTGACCAGTTCAGAGGGCGCGTACCTGGGCGGCGCGGACACAAACAGGTGCACATGGTCGGGCTGCACGGACAGGTCCAGTATCTCGACTTCCCGGTCTTTGCAGACTTTCCGCAGCAACTGCTCGAATTCTTCCGCTACTTTTCCAACTAAAATCCTTCTCCGGTACTTGGGTATCCAAACAAAGTGGTAGTTGATGTTGTAGTGTGCATACCTGGTTTTCTTTGTTTCCATGGTAAGCTAAGTATACCAAAATTTTTGCCGGGAAACAAGCGTTCCCGGCAAAAAGCTGCTTTCCTCCCGCCCCCTGAAGGGGGCGGGTCTTCCCGCAGCGATTTTATAATGATTTCGGGCAGGCAACGGAAATGCTCCCGCAGCGCGGCCAGCCAGACAATGGAATGAGACTGCCGTTTGTGTTGGTAGAGCTGTCCCGGTCATGCTGGAAGGAATGGTTCCAGTGGCTTGCCCCACTCTGTTTCGACCCGGTGCCGGATATTTTCCGCCGACGGCCGGGATCACTTCACTTTTTGCAGGACCGGCAGTTCCCTGATCCCGGCGTAAATCCCGGGCGCTTCCGGGTTCAGTTTCCCGGCTTCGGCCAGGAACGCGCCCGCTTGCTCCGTGTCCCCCTGCGCCTCGGCCACCACGGCCTGCCAGACCAGGATCTCACCCCGGGCGGTTTCATCTTCTTCGGTGCCGGCGGCCGCTTCGAAGGCGGCGGCGGCGGCCTCGAACTCGCCCAGGAAATAATGGGCG
This sequence comes from Candidatus Desulforudis audaxviator MP104C, assembly GCF_000018425.1. Classification (GTDB taxonomy): domain Bacteria; phylum Bacillota; class Desulfotomaculia; order Desulfotomaculales; family Desulforudaceae; genus Desulforudis; species Desulforudis audaxviator. The sequence continues at coordinate 1,826,394 of NC_010424.1, forward strand.
GCGCCGAGCGGGAACTGCATGGCGCCGGTCACCCCCAGTTGAGGTCCCGACCAGAGACGTTTTTCGGTGTCGGAGAGCCCGGCCATGACCGCCTCCATCCGTGCCGGCACGGCCAGGACGGCCTCGAAGTACTCTCGGGCCGCTTCCGGGTCGTCCCCTTGAATCTCCCCGTAGCCGGCCGTGAAATAGGTGCGCACCAGAGCCTCGTAGCGGCCCACGGCCAGTGGGGCTTTGGTCACCGCCTCCTCGGCGCCGGCCGCAGCGGCTTCGTAGTCGCCCCGGGCGCTCAGGAGGTGCGCCCGGAATTCGTGGTAGGCCGGGTTGTACCGGCTCTTGTTGACGGCCCGCTCGATCTCCGCCAGCGCGGCGTCCTGGTCGCCGCGGGCCTGGTAGATCTGGGCAAGCAGGTAGTTGTAATCGCCGTTGAACGGGTTGTAGGCCGCCGCAAGCTGCACGGCCCCGAGTCCTTCCTTCAACTGCCCCTGCTGCAGAAGCGCCGCGCCCTGGGCCGCCTTCGCGGAAGCAGCGGACAGGACCAGCACGCCGCAGACAAGCAGCCCGGCGCAGATGCCTACGGCGGTCAGCCGGTTGTAGTCCGGCGGTACGTAGGACGACAGTTTACGCTTCTTCCGGCGCACCGCCTCCACCGCCGCCGCGGCGGTTCGTGCTTCCCGCTCCAGGCCTACCAGCGCCCCGAACAGGACCCAGACCACCAGCGCCAGGGCCCCGAGCGAGAAGTTGAAGTCGAGCGCCGAGTGAATGCCGACGGCCAGGCAGGCCAGCACCATCGTCCAGACCAGGGTGCGCCGCCCGGGGTCTTTGGCGCTTTTCAGGTACAGACGGTAGGCCGTCCAGAGAAAAACCCCCCAGATCGCCGCAAACAGGAACATCCCAAGGATACCGGTCTCCACGCCCACCTGCAGGTAGTGGCCGTGCACCTGCCGGCTGGTGAACAGGTAGGGCAGAAAGGCCTGATAGGCCTCCGCCCAGCCGCCGCCTCCCCAGCCGGTGAGGGGCCTCGCCAGCACCATTTCCCAGGCGGTGGCGATGAAGTAAACACGGTGTTCCAGGTTATGCCACTTGACCATAGCCTGGAACCTTTCCCAGTTGACCAGGATGAAAACGGCCGCGCCCGCCAGGCCCAGGGCCAGCCCGCCCAGGGCCGCGGCCGGACCGCGCTGCTCGACCCACGCCCGCAGGGAAGACCGGTATAGCCGCCCCCACAGGAGCTGCCCCAAGGCGACCAGGAACAGCCCCAGGAGTACCCAGAGCCAGGCCGGCTCAAGCCGTCCGTCCGCAACGGCGGCCAGGAAACGGTTAATAGCCAGGAGGGCCGGCACAGCCACCAGCAGTAGATGGACCGCCACCGGAAAGCGCCGTTCGGCAGGCAGCCCGAACACAAATAGCGGCAACAGCAGGCCGAAGACGATGAAGCCGCCCTGGGATTTCGTCCCGAAGAATACGGCCATGAGCAAAAAGTTACCAAGGGCGTAGTAGTAGGGGTAGGGGTCGAAATTCTTAAGCCATTGCGGCACGCCCATCTGGATGAAGGGGTTTTGTCCCTCTGGGGGCGGTTCCACCACCCGGCGCTGCCACAGGTAGAACCCCAGGAAGAGCACGGCCATGAGGTAGTTCGCCAGGGCGTTCGGGTACTGGAAAGTGGAGTAGATGCGCCCCCCCAGGAAGCCGTCCCGGATTTCAATGATGCCGGTGGCGGTGGCCAGTCCGGCCAAGGCCACGCCGGCGGCGCTCAGGTAGATGACGTGGAATACCCGGTGCAGGTCGTCGGCGGAGCTGATCACCCGAGCCGCGATCCAGAAGGCCAGGAAGTACAGGACAGCCCTGACGATCTCGTCCACGGCCATTCCGGTGTTCACCGCGAAGAAGGCGCTGAAGAGGTAGAGCGCCGGCAGGACCGGCATGAGGTAGTCCAGGGGGTGTTCAAACATCCGGTTCTCATGGGTGGCGACTTTCCCGACCCAGACAAAAAAGAACAGCACCGCGGCCAGGGCCACAGCCCAGTACTGTTCCGCAGCAAAGAAAAGGCCCCGCAGATAGGGACTCGCAAAGAGGATGGTCATCAGGCCCCAGAAGGCGAAGGTGAAGGAAAACGGCTGGGCGGTCCGGGTGACAGCGGCGAGGGGAACGGTCGTGGTTCTGGCGCCTGCTCTGGTCATATAGGCTTCTAACGCTCCTTTGTTGGTCAACTGTCGTAAGTGTGAGACACTTGCGCCCGGCAGTGGGGCCTGAAAGAACGGCTCTATACCGCCACCGCTGTGGTAAAGGCTTGTGTCACATCACCAGTTTACGGCGGAAAACCCCGCAAAGTCAACATTTTCCGACCTGGAAAGAAAAAGGGAAAGAAAAAGGGAAAGAAAAAGGGAAAGAAAAAGGGGCCAGGCCCCTTTTTCTCGCCCCGGAGGCACAGGCGGTTATATTATAATAAAAATTGACAGGCTAACGGGTGCGGGGGGATCGTGTTGTTCGTTGGACTGCGCCGGCGCTACCGGATGGTGAAGCGCTACCGTGAGATCGCCCGGATCCTAACCAGGCACGGGTTCGATTACCTGCTCCACCAGTTGGGGCTGGCCGACCTGATCGCCCTCCCGCGCCGCACCATCGGCCGCCGCCCCCGCGAGGTCATGAAGCGCTCCTCCCCCGAGCGGCTGCGCCTGGTGCTCGAAGAGCTGGGGGCGACCTTCATCAAGCTGGGCCAGCTCTTGTCCACCCGGGCCGACCTCCTTTCCGCGGAGTACATCGAACAGCTGGAACGGCTGCAGGACGACGTGCCCCCGATTCCAGCCGCCGAAGTCCGGCGCGTCGTGGAACGGGAACTGGGCCAACCCCTGGAGGCGCTTTACGCCCGCTTCGACCCCGAGCCCCTGGCGGCCGCCTCCATCGCCCAGGTCCACCGGGCAGCCATGCACGACGGCACCGACGTGGTAGTCAAGGTGCAGCGCCCGGGAGTGAAGGAACAGATCCACCTGGACCTCCTGATCATGCTCGATTTTGCCCGCCTAGCCGACCGGCACACCCCCTGGGGCCGGATGTATAACTTCACCAACATGGCCGAGGAGTTCCGGGAAGCGATCGCCGAGGAGACCGACTTCCGGGCCGAGGCCCGGCACGCCGACGCCATCCGCCGCAACCTGGAGGGCGACCCGCGGGTGTTGGTGCCCCGGGTCCAGTGGAGCCACACCTCCGAGCGGGTGCTGACCCTGGAGTACGTGGAGGGTATCAAACTCTCGAACCTGGAGGCGCTGGAAGCGGCGGGGATGGACCGCAAGCGGCTGGCCCGGGTGCTGGCGGACGTGCTCCTGAAGCAGATGCTGGTGGACGGCATCTTTCACGCCGACCCCCATCCCGGGAACATCTCGGTCCTGCCGGGGGAACGGCTCGCGCTGATCGACTTCGGGATCATCGGGCGCTTAAGTCCGGAGAACCGGGACAACCTGGGGCAGATCATGCTGGGGATGATCCGGAGGAACGCGGACATGGTGGTGCGAAGCGTACTGCGCTCGGGCGCCGTGCCCGACACCGTGGATTTGAACCTGCTGCGCCGCGACATCGAGCGGCTGCAGCAAAAATACTACGACGTCCCGGTGAACCAGATCAACGTGTCCGAATCCATGCAGGACTTTCTGGTGCTGGCCTACCGGCACCGGGTGCGCCTGCCCAATGAGCTGACCATGCTGATCAAGTCGATCATCACGGCCGACGGCCTGGTCCGGCAGTTGGACCCCGAAATCAGCGTGGTCGACGTGGCTCGGCCCCTGGGCAAGCGCCTGCTGGCCGAGCGCTACAGCATCAAGCGCCTGCGGCGCCTCTGGGGCGAGAGCCTCCCGGAGTACGCCCAAATCGCGTCCCGGGTGCCGTTCCAGCTGCACGACGTCCTGGAGCAGCTAGCCCGGGGCGAACTCCGGATCAAGCAGGACAACCCCGGCCTGGACCGGCTCGGAGGCCGGATTTCGGCCCTCGCCAACCGGCTGGTGCTCGCCGCGCTGGTGGGTATCCTTTTTTTGAGTTCTGCCCTCTTCGCCTACATGGACTACCGGTTCGCCGACTCCGTTTCGGCCGCCGACCTGACCTTCTTCTCCGGGCTGGTGCTCGGTGCCTGGCTCCTGTATAAGGTCCTGCGTTCCGGATGCCTGTAGCCGGTAATTCTGGCCGGCAACCTCAACGGCCGGGATTTGGTGCTCAGAAGTATTGGTATGATCTGTCTCGACCGTGTTACTTGAACGGTTGGCTGCGCGGAGGTGTATTTCGGAGGTTCTGGATTCGGTCGCGGGGGCTGATGATTGAGGTGATCCGCACGCCGAAGTTATCGTTCACGACCACCACTTCGCCCCAGGCCACGAGCGCCCCGTTCACCAGGATTTCCACCGGTTCGTCGGCCAGGTTGGACAACTCCATGATAAGCCATTTGCGATGTTCGGGAGAAAAGATAAATAGGCTGTTTTAGAGTTGCGGAAAAAACATTTTACCCCGGTCCAATCCGGATTTTATGCGGTTTGCAGGGATGGGTAACGGGCGGATCGGCAAAATTGACCCCAAGGGAGAAAAGCGGAGAAAAAGCGAAGGAGAATGAGAAATAAGAAGGGAAAACCCCCTTTTGTGGAGAATCCTTTTTGTAACCACCAAAAAAGAACCACGAAGGAGGTTTCCCTTATGGCCATTATACCACAACAGCGGCTTTTTGGGTGGCAGGAAATCGACGAACTCGGTGACTTGGAACGTTTTTTGCTTGTAGTGAACCACCTGCCCGATGAGCAGTTGATGCAAAAGCTGGAGAGAGAGCGTGGTAAGGGACGGGATGATTACCCGGTGCGGGCGGTTTGGAACTCCATCCTGGCCGGGATCGTATTTCAGCACGTGTCTGTGGAGAGCCTGCGGCGGGAACTCTGCCGGAACGGCCAGTTGCGGGAACTTTGCGGTTTTGATCCGGCCCGGGGCGAGGATGCCGTTCCGCCTTCTTACATATACAGCCGCATCTTGGTGAAACTGATGCGGCACGCCGACGAAGTGGAAAACATATTTACGCGGCTGGTGGATGAAATAAGAGTGCTGCTACCGGATTTCGGTCGAATTTTGGCCATAGACAGCAAAGCCGTCAGCAGTCTGGCCCGGGGCAAAAAGCGGGATGAAGAAGAGAAGGTCCAAAAGCCTGACGGGCGCCGGGACACCGATGCGGACTGGGGCCGGAAAACATACCGGGGGCGTAAGAAAGGCGGCACCCTATGGGAAAAAGTCGTGTGGTGGTTTGGCTACAAACTCCACCTTGTAGTTGACGCTGTTTATGAACTGCCGGTGGGATTTGCGGTGACAAAGGCGTCGGCCAGCGACGTGAAAGAGGGACATATACTCATTGATCGGGTGGCGAAAGAGCATCCGGAGATTGTGGCCCGCTGCGAGGCATTGGCGGCGGACAAAGCCTTTGACGACATCAAGCTAAACGTGAAACTCTGGGACGAATACCGGATCAAGCCCGTGATTGACATCCGCAACACGTGGCGGGACGGCGAGGAGACGTGGCTTGTAACCGGTAAGGAGAACATCGTTTACGATTACCGTGGAACGGTTTATTGTTGCTGCCCCGAGACAAACAAACGTCGCGAGATGGCCTTCGGGGGATTTGAGAAAGACCGGGAAACCTTGAAATACCGCTGTCCGGCCCGGCACTACGGAGTAGAGTGCCGGGGCATGGAACAATGTGCCGCAACCGGTGGGATACGTATTCCCCTGGTGGAAGACCGGCGGATCTTCACCCCGCTGGCGCGGTCCAGCTACAAGTGGAAAACACTCTACAAAAAGCGTACGGCGGTAGAAAGGGTAAATGCCCGCCTGGACGAGGCCTACGGATTTGAAAAGCATTTCATTCGGGGCTTGAAGAAGATGAAGCTGCGTTGCGGGTTGGCCCTGATGGTGATGCTGGCGATGGCCGTGGGCCGACTGCGACAAAAACAAGGAATAGACTTAAGGAGCCTGGTGAAGGCGGCCTGACGGGGCTCAACCGGAAAACAGATTACCTGCCAAGAGACGCCCAGAGTGGCGCTGGGGTAAGTTTGCCCTTTGGCAGAGCGGCATAGTCTATATACTCCATTTACCCCAATATTAGGTTGCTAACTGTGTTTTGTGGCTTGGGGAACAGCCGGTGCCGGGTGTGGGCGTTGCCTTGTCGGGACCAAAAATGCTTACAACGCAAAACGCTGATGATGGAACCCGGGGTAAGGCCGAGCACGTCCTTGATCGGTCGTTTGGACCGGCCGAGGATCACGGTCACCTTCAGCGGCAAATCGAGGATCAGGTCCAGCTTCTCGAGAGCAAGCTCCGAAAAGCCGGCGCCCGCATCCGGTGCGGTCCCCGGCGCTTCCTGGGACCATGCCGGCGCCGGTGCCGGGTCTGGTGCCGGAGTCGTTTTCGGGTACGGAACCTGGTAAACGGTCGCGGTTTGACCCGCGGGTTGCCGGGGCGGCGCGGCGGGCTCGGGCTTGGGCTCGGCGGCCGCGGCCGGTTCGGCTGAAGTATCCAACCCCCGCAGGAGCAGATCAGCCTCATTCCGGGCCGTATCCACGGTCATTATCTGAAAGATGCTGGTATCGATCAGGTCCCCTACCTGCATGTTAAAGGAAACTACCACCATGACCGCTTCGAATTCACCGACCACCTTTTCAGCATCAGCGTTAATCTGCAGCACCCTCGCCCGCGGCGGCGAAATGCTCACGGTACGCCCGACCAGCTGGGCCAGAGCGGTAGCCGATGTCCCGATCATCTGGTTCATCGCCTCGGAGGCGGCGCTGATCTCCATCTCTCCCAGTTCCGGCGGCGGGTTCTTGCCGTCGTTGCCCATCATCAGGTCGGCGACGACCGCCGCGTCCTTCACCTCGATCACCAGCAGAACGGAACCTTCCAGCCCCGCCGTAAACTTGACCTCAATCGCGAGGTAGGGCACGGTGAACTGTTTCAGAAGCTCCTCCCGCGGCTTGACCGTCACCACCGGACTGGTGATGCTAACCTTTTGGCCCAAAAGCGCCGAGAGGGTGGTGGCCGCTGATCCCATGCAGATGTTACCGATTTCGCCCAAGGTATCTTTCTCCACATCGGTCAGCTCACCCGCCGGGTCCTTCCGGACACCCTCCCTTTCCCCGGGGGCTTTCGCCCCTCCGGCCTTGAGCAGGGCGTCTATTTCCTCCTGGTCCAGGATCTTATCCAACAGCCCGGTCACCGCCTTCCACCAGGGAGGTCACCTGCACCGCCAGGTAGCGGCCCAGAACACCCGCCTGTGCCTTGAATTTCAGCTGGTCGCTCACGTAGAGGTCCAGATCCTGGGTCACCCGCCGCGACAGGGGCACTACGTCCCCCACCTGCAGCTGCAGCAAATCCTGAACCGTGATCTCGCTCTCCCCGACCACCGCGCTCAGTTCGACCGGCGCCCGCTCAATCCAGTACTCCATCCGCTTTCCCTCGGTACCGTCCGGCACCAGCGCGCCGTGCACATGCCGGTAAAACGAGGACAGGTGCATGAGCACCGGGTCCAGCATGATGTGCGGCAGGCAGATGTTGATCAGGCCCCGCGCCGTAGCGCCTACGACCGCGGTCAGGGTGATCACCGCCACGATTTCGCTCGGCGAAATGATCTGGTGCAGCCGCGGGTTGGTTTCGACGGATTCTATTTCGGGCTCCATCCGGTAAATGTCCTGCCAGGCTAGCTGGAAATTCTCCAGCAGTTTTTTGTTCAGCTTCCGGACCACGGACAACTCGATGTCGGTCAGTTCCCGGACCCTTTTGGGTGGTTCGCCCGGCCCTCCGAACAGGAGGTCGATGATCGGGAACAGGAACTGCGGGTTGGTTTCCATCACCGCCATTCCCTTCAGCGGCTTGAGGGTGATGATGGTCAGCACGGTCGGGATGGGCACGGAGCGCACGAAGTCGTCGAAGGTGAACTGGTCAACCGAGGCCACCCGGACCACAATCGTGGATCGGAGATAGCCGGACAGGAAGTTCGAAAGGATGCGTGCATATCCCTCGTGAACGGTCTGCAGGGTGCGAAGCTGCTCCTTGGAGAACTTGTTCGGCCGCCGGAAGTCGTACAGTTTGTACGGAGTCTGCAACTCCAGTTCCCGGAGGTCCTCCGCCTTGATATGGCCGGTGGCCACCGCCGACAACAGCGCGTCGATTTCCCCCTGGGTCAGGATTTCCTTCAAGTGATCCCCCCCTCTCCACCGGTTTTCCGTACTAGTTCCGCATCAGCACTCTTTCGATCGCCTGGAGAATGCGCTCCTGTTGGAACGGCTTCACGATGAAGTCCTTGGCTCCGGCCTGGATGGCTTCCATCACCATGGCCTGCTGACCCATCGCGCTGACCATAACGATGTTCGCCTTGGGATCCTGGGCCAGTATAGCCTTCGTGCTTTCAATCCCGTCCATCACGGGCATGGTGATGTCCATGGTCACCAGATCCGGGCGCAAGTCCTTGTACAGCTTGACAGCCATCGAACCGTCCTCGGCCTCCCCCACGATCTCGTATCCGTACTTGGTGAGGATGTTCTTGATCATCATCCGCATGAAAGCCGCATCGTCCACTATCAGAATCCGCTTGGCCATTTCCTTCCCTCCTTAGATGAGTGAAAACGCTTTTACGACCTGCGAGATCGGGCGGAACCCGCCGGAGGTCATCAGCCCGCCGCCGCCACCCCCAGCGCCTCGAAAAGGTGGTCCAGGGAATCGATGTCGGGGAGCAGGATCATGTGGCTGTCCACCTGGTCCTGATTGAACGCCCCCAGGAAGCTGGTCTGGATGCATAAAACCCGTTCATCCAGGTAACCGCTGGAGGCCACCGAATCGGTAAACAGCGCCCCCAACATGTCGTGCGCCAGCACCGGCACGGACGGGACCAGCCGCAGCCCGGTCATGGTGGCGATCGCACCGGTGAACGAGCCGGTCAGGATGTTGCCGATCTCCATCACGACCGAGCGGCCCATTTCGTCGAGGGCTGTTACTGTCCCCTTCTCACGATCCAAGAGCAGTTCCACCAGGGCGCACGCGCTCTCCTGGTCAAAGATGAAAAGCAGGGTGGCCGAAATATCCCCACCGACCTGCAAGTTCACACAGACCACCGGCTGCTCCAGCCCCCCGATCGATTCGATGGCCTCCTCCAGTTCGAGGAATGCCACCCGCGGCAACTTGATACTCACTTTGGCCTGCAAAAGAGACGCCAGCGCCGTTGCCGCGTTGCCCACCCCAATGTTCCCGATTTCCCGGAGGACGTCGATCTCCGAGTTAGAGAATTTCACTGTCCTTTGCTCACCCCCTGCTTGAATCTGCTCCCGGCATCCGTCCGGCGGTAGAAGGAAATCGCCATGCGTTCCAGTCCGAATTCAGCAGCGTTTAAGATCGTTTCGCTCGCTCCCAGGAAAAGCACCCCGCCAGGCCGCAGCGCCTGGCTGAAACGGCTGTTCACCCGCCACTGGGCCTCTCTGGTGAAGTAAATCTGCACGTTCCGGCACACGATCAGGTCGAAGCCTTGCCCGTAAGGGTCCGCCAGGAGGTCGTGCTGGCGGAAGGTGACCCTTTTCTTGATCTGCGGGTCAAGGGCGTAGCGGCCGTTCTCGTTCCGGAAGTATTTCTCCAGGCGGCTTTGCGGCATGTTCCGCAACAGGTCGGGCGGGTACAAGCCCCGGACCGCCGTCTGCAGCACGTTGGGATCAAGATCGGTGGCCTCGATCCGATGGTGTATTCCCGGAGTCAACTCGTCCAGGATGATCGCCAACGAATACGGCTCCGCGCCGTTTGAACAGGCCGCGCTCCAGATCTTCAACCGCCGGTTGCCGGCCAGCAGTTCCGGAAGCACCCTTTTTTCCAGTTCCTGAAAAGCCCGGATATCTCTGAAAAACTCGGTGACGTTGATCGTCAAAAAATCAACAAAATCCGCAAAGCTCTGCCGGTCTCCGGAAATGATCCGGTAGTACTCCGCGTAGCTCCCGATTTTCTTCCGGATCATCAGGGTGTTGATCCTCCGCCGCAGCTGAGCGTCCTTGTAGCTGTTCAGATCAAGCTTCAAGTCCCTGGCCACCCGGTTCTTGAATTCCTGGAAATCCATTTCAGATCACCCGCACCGGCAGTCCGAGGGTACGGACGGTAAGGGAACCGTTGGACGTGTCCAGGCTGATCGTCCGCCCTTTGTCCCCCCCGACATCCTCGGCCACGATTGCGATCCCCAATTCTTTCAGGATACTGCGGACCGCCTCAATGTTTCGTTCACCAATGGCCATCTGCGCCGCCCGGTTGTTTCCGAAAAACATCTGGGCCCCGCCCGCCAGTTTCGCCACCACCCGCCCGTTCCGGACACCGGCCAGCCGCAGGTCATGGACCAGGTTCTTCACCGCCAGATCCGCAAACTTGGCCGGTTTGCCCCCGGTGCGGAACTGCGTGCTGTCCGGAAGCATGACGTGGGCCAGACCACCCACCCGGATCACCGGGTCATACAGCGCCACGCCAACACACGAACCCAGACCGAGGGTGAGCAGGCGGTGCGGACTGCGGGCGATACCGTACTCCGCAATCCCAACGTGTATTTCTTGTATTTGCTCCGTTCTCATTAATACTCTGTCAGACATTGCGCTCTGGGCACAAAACCTCCGTTCTTCTCCCGAACCGGCGGGCCAAGGCGCCCACCCGGCGGGTCTTTGACGGCAGGTGAATCCTCATTCCGGTACCTACCGGAGTGCGCCGACCTGGTTGATCGCCTTTTCAACTAGCGTGTCTTGAGTCCTGGCCACACGCTGGTTGGCCGCATAAAGCCGCGATGCCAGCAACAGATCCACCAGTTCCACGGCCAGGTGTACGTTGGACCCCTCCAGGTAGCCCTGGTGCACCCGGGTGTTTATGGCCGGCGCGGTCGCCTCCCCGGTCATCAGGTAACCGTCCGGAGTACGCACCCACGTCTCCCGGCCGGGCAGTGCTGTCAGACGCAAACGATCCAGTTCTTCCCCCGTGGACGAGAATACCCGCCCGTCCGCGCTCACCGTGAAGCCATCGTGCCCCACCTTCAGCGGCCCGCGCTCCCCCAGCACCGGGTCCCCCGCCCGGGTGACGAGAATACCGGACGCGTCTACCTTGAATGACCCGGCCCGGGTGTAGAGCTGTTGTCCCTCCCGTTCCACCGTGAAAAACCCTTCCCCCTCCAGGGCCAGGTCCATGGTACGCCCGGTTTGGACCACCGGTCCCCCGGTCAGATCGGTCACCAGGGCCGTGGGCACGGTCCCTAGGGAAGTGGTGCCGATAGGGGTCACCCGTTTTTCATGCCGCCCAACCGCCGTCTGTAGATAGGGCGCAAAGACCGGTACCTGTCGCCGGAAACCCGTGGTATTGACGTTGGCGATATTATGGGCCACCGCATCCAGGCGGGTCTGCCCGGCGAGCATGCCCGAAGCCGCAGTGTAGACTCCCCTGATCATCCGCTTTCACCCTCCCGGCGCATGCGCCGCAGATTGAGCATTAGTTCAATTTCCCCCTTATGCCGGCCGAACTGGCGGGCCAGTTCGGTGACCGGCTTGCCCCGGTCGAAAGCCTGGTACACCTGCTCATGCAGGGGCACCTTCCTTCCGGGACGGCCGCCCTGGGCCATCAGGGCCGAGAGTTGGCCTTCCATCCACTTCAGCCGCTCATTCATCTCGGTGTTGACCCTGATTAGTTTTTCGATCTGGTTCTCTAAATTCTTGAGTTGGATTTCCGGTTCGGGTTCACGGGCCGCCCGCAGTTCCAGTTCCTCGTCGAAAGACCGGCGCTGGCGGCGCAGCCAGACGAAAAACCCGCCGGCCAGCACCGCGAACATTACAAGCACCCCACCCAGATAGAGCATGGTGAACAACCAGGGATTGTCAACCACCACTCCGTCCCCCTTTTTCGGCCACCGCTTGTGCGATCTTTTCCCGCAGCCGGGCAATTGCCCGGGCGTGCAGTTGGCAGGCCCGGGATTCGGTAACCTCGAGCACCCGTCCGAGTTCCTTCAACGTCAACCCCTCCTGGTAGTACAAGGCCAAGACCAACCGGTCTTTTTCCTCCAGCTGGGTGATCGCCGCCACCAGAGTCTGGTGGTCCTCCTCCTCCAAAACCTGTTCCAACGGATCCGGGCTGCCGGTATCCTCGATCAGGCTTCCCCAGGGTACCGCTTCTCCGTTCCGGGTCGTCCGGACGTCGTCCAGGGACATGACTGAAACCGAACGAAAGTGATTCGCCAGGCGGTGGAACTCCAGATCGGTCATCCCCAAGCTTGCGGCCACCTCGGCGTCCGTGACCGAGGCCCCGGTTTCCCGCTCCAATCGGGCGCGGGCTTCGTTAATCTCCTGGAGCTTGTGCCAGAGTGAGCGGGGCAGCCAGGACTGGCGGCGCACCTCGTCCAGAATGGCCCCGCGAATCCGGTGGTACGCAAAAGTCCTGAAGTCGGTGCCGTGGTTTGGGTCGTACTTTTCCACGGCCTCGATCAGTCCGAAGATCCCCCAGCCCTCCAGGTCCTCCTGAGCAATGAAAGACGGCGGCCGCACCGCCAGGCGTCCGGCGATGAGCCGGACCAGGGGCAGGTGCTCCACAATGAGCTGCTCGCGCAACCCGCTGTTTCGGGTGTCCCGGTACCGGCGCCAGATTTCAATGGCCATTTCCTTCACCCCCTACTACGCCGCTCCTCAGCCATCCTCCGGAAAATGAAAGCGACGATCGCATCCTCATCGGCTTTGGACAACCCCTGAAATCTGATCCCCACCGCGAAACGTGTCTCGCCATCGTTTCCTTCCAGCCGCTGGACTCGTTTCACCTGACCATCGGCGAAAATATGCCGGAGCCGGCCGTGGACCGGAATGGAGAACTCCAGGACCAGCTTGGTACCCACCGCCGGAGGGTTCTCCAAGATCAGGCTCATCCCGCCCGCGCTGATGTCCGACGTGTACCAGCGGCTGTATTCCTGCACGCTGCCGTAGTTCGGTTTCTCCCCGCCGCGGACCTCCAGGGCTACCGGCAGGCGTACCAAACGCCGCCTCTGGATCCGCTCCACCTGTTCCGGCCGGCCCAGTATGTACAAGGGAACCCGGTCCATGCGGCGTCCCCGGCACACGGTGGAAAACCGGTACACACCGTCAGTGCCGACGTAGGTCACCAATATCGCGTCGCCCTGCATCAGGATCAAGGGCTGACCGAGGTAGTAGGGGATACCGATCAAAAGATACTCCCCGGTCATGTCCTGGAGCGAGGTCACGTAGCTGTCCGCGTCTTCGTCGCGGGCCACATACATTTTCTGGCCGATTTCCAGTTGCATTGGCCAAACCACCTCATTAATCATCTGAACAGCCGGAAGAGCCGGCCGATAAAGCTGTCCACCGCGCCGGTCGTCGCCTGAATTTGCCCGCTCAGGAAATACCGGGCCAGGTTCTGGACGTCCCGGGCCGCCACCGAGTTGGGCGCGGCCGTAATGAACGGCTCCTGGTTCTTCACCGCCCGAACCACCGCCGGGTCCTCACCGATGGAGCCGATGTGCCGCACGGTGAACTTCAGGAATTCGCCGCACACCAACTGCATTTTAGCCGCGGCCTGCTCGGCCTCGTGCTCACTGGTGGCCCGGTTCACCACCAGGCTGATTTCACTGTGCACCCTGTGCCGGGCCAGGATCTTGATCAGACTGTAGGCGTCGGTCAGGGACGTGGGCTCCGGAGTGACGACGAGGACCACCTCCCGGGCGGCCGCCACGAAACCCAAAACGTTCCGGGAGATGCCCGCACCCGTGTCAATCAACAGGAAGTCGGCCGTACGCAGGTACGATAACATGTTGATCAGCCGCCCCCGCTGCGCGCTGTCCAGGTTCGCCAACTCCTGAATGCCCGCTCCCCCGGGGATGACCTGTACGTCGAACGGCCCGGTCACCACGATATCCTCCAGCCTTTTGACCCCGTACAGTACGTCGTACAGGCTGTGGGTAGGAGTCAGGCCCAAGAGCACGTCAATATTCGCCAGGCCCAGGTCGGCGTCCAGCAGGAACACGCGCCTGGAGGTCCGGGCCAGGGCGAGCCCCAGGTTCACCGTCAGGTTGGTCTTACCCACACCGCCCTTGCCGCTGGTGATCGCAATCACCCGCGTGGCCGCGGGATCGAGCTCTACCCGCGGCCGAATGATCCCGTGGGCGAGGGAACGGAGATTGTGTGCCTGGTCACGCATCGGGTTCCACACCCTTCGTAAGGAGCTTCGCCAGTTTCTTGGGGTACATGTTCTGGATGTCGTCCGGGACGTTCTGACCGTCGGTGATCTGGATCACCGGCATTCCGGTATGGCAAATCATATTCAAAATGCATCCCAGAGTATCGGTTTCGTCAACCTTGGTGAAGATCAACTTCGAATAGTTCACCTTTCCGAAATGCCGCACTGCCCGCAGCAAGTCGCGGTGCTTGGTGTTCGAACTCAAGACCAGGATAACGTCGGCTGGCTCGTCCAGCACGGCGAAATACGAGTGCAGTTCGGCCACCTTTTCACTGTTCCGCGCCGGCCGGCCGGCTGTGTCCACGAAAATGAATTCTTTGTTCTGGTGCCTCTGAACCGCCTTCGCAAAATCCTGGGGTGACATGGCGATTTCCAAGGGCACTCCCATTATCTCGGCGTAGATGTTCAACTGCTCGACCGCCCCGATCCGGTACGTGTCGATGGTGATAATGGCGCAGCTCTTGCCGTGAAACAGAGTGTACTGGGCCGCCATCTTGGCCAGGGTCGTCGTCTTGCCCACGCCCGTGGGCCCGACAAAGGCCATGATCCGCTTCTGGGCCGCCTGCGCGTAGGCCGGTTCCACCAGCCGAACAATCTCGTTCTGAAGACAGATCCGGGCCAGGTCGTTCCGTTGGATGTGGAGCGGATCGACCTGACGGCGCAGTTCGGCAATCAGGTGGGTCGTAAGATCCGGCAGGATTTCCACTTCCTCAAGGAGCCGCTGCCACTCTCCGTAGAAAGCCTCGCCGTCCTCCCCGACCCGCTGACCCGACCCGCTAACGCGGGTACCCCGAGCGGGTACCTCCGGGTGCCCCGCCTGAACGCCCGAGGAGAAACGGGAGAGCATGCCCTTGATTTCGGTCAGTTCACGGTGTAACTCGGACACCGGTTCCGGCACCGGGACGATAGTCGGTCCACTGCCCCCGGTGGGTACCGCCGACTCATGAGCAGTCCGGACCACCGCAGCGGCACCCGGCTCCGGCCAAGGGGGATAGTCCCCTTTGGGCCCCAGGGGGACTGTCTCCTTCTCGTCCAAGGCGGCCGTCACTTCCAGGCGCCGGGGTCGGAAAAAGCCGAAAAGCCCCTTGGACCGCACCTTCCGGCTGGAGATGATCACCGCGTCCGGGCCGAGGTCCGCCTTGATCAATCCTACGGCCTCACTCATGTCTCGAGCCAGGTAGCGCTTAATCCTCATCCAGGGTCACCGTCCCTACCGCCTCCACATCAATCTGCGGCGCAATCTCCTGCAGCGCCAGGATGGACAGGTGCGGGAAATGCCTCTCGGTCAGGCGCCGGAACGGCAGCCGTACCCGGCTCGAGCAGAGCACCGCCGGGAGGTGACCCTTACTCTGCGCCTTTTCCACCGCGGCCCCCAGGCTTTGAATGACTCTCTGGGCCGTGCCGGGCTCCAGAACCGGGAAAGCGCCCAGCGCCGTCGGCTGCACGGCGTCGATGAGTCGCTGTTCCAGCCGCGGGTGCAGGGTGATCACCCGGATCTTCCCGCCCTCCCGGGCGTGCAGGCGGGAGATGGTCCGGGACAGGGCCTTACGGGCCGCTTCGGTCAGGGCGTCCTCGTTCCGGTCCTGCCGGGCGCAGTCGGCCAGCGCCTCGAGGATGGACACCATATCGCGGATCGGAACACGTTCTTTAAGCAGATTCTGCAGCACCTTCTGCACCTCACCCAGTGACAACAGCCCGGGAACCAATTCCTCGACCACCGCCGGGTTCTTCTCCTTGACCACGTTCAGCAGTTCCTGCACCTCCTGCCGTCCCAGCAATTCATGCCCGTGCCGCTTGATGAACTCCGAAAGGTGCGTGGCCAGGACGGTCGCCGGATCGACCACGGTAAACCCGTCGATCTCGGCCGCTTCGCGGTTCTCGGGCGCGATCCACCAGGCCGGCAGCCCGAAGGTCGGTTCCCGGGTGGGAATGCCCTGTAGAGTCCGGTCCCCCGTCGGGTCCATCGCCAGATACCGCCCGGGCTCCAGTTCGCCCTCCGCCGCTTCCACCCCGCGCATCTTAAAAACGTAGGTGTTCGGCTTAAGTTGCAGGTTGTCCCGGATCCGGATCGGGCGGACGTAAATGCCCAACTCCTGGGCACACTGGCGTCGCACACCCGCCACCCGGTGCAAGAGGTCTCCGCCCTGTTCCTCGCTTGCCAGGGGGATCAAGTTGTATCCGATCTCCACCTCCAGCGGGTCGACCTGGAAGTAGGTAAGCACGTTTTCCGGCTCGCGTTTTTGCTCGCGCACCTCCCGGGCGGCCGCCTGCTCCGCCGCCGCCACCTCCCGCCGGCGCTCCTCCCGGTTCAGGTTGTATGCCAGGAGGCCCAGGGCCGCGCCCATCCCCAGAAACAAGAGGTTCGGCATGGCCGGGATCAGGCCCATCACCACCAGCACTCCCGCGGCCACCACCAACACCCGGGGGAAACTCAAGAACTGCCGGGAAACGTCGCCCCCGAAGCTCGTGTCCGAAGCGGCCCTGGTCACCAGGATGCCGGTGGCGGTGGATACCAGCACGGCCGGAATCTGGGTGACCAGGCCGTCGCCGATGGTCAAGATGGTGAAAGTGGTCAGCGCCTGCTGGGCGTCCATCTGCATTACCGCGATGCCAATCACCAGCCCCCCGATGATGTTGATGAACACAATCACCAGCCCGGCGATGGCGTCCCCGCGCACGAACTTGGTGGCGCCATCCATCGCCCCATAGAAGTCCGATTCCCGCTGCAGCCGCCGGCGCCGCTCCCGGGCCTCCTGCTCGGTGATCAGCCCGGCGTTGAAATCGGAGTCGATCGCCATCTGCTTCCCGGGCATGGCGTCCAGGGTGAACCGGGCGGCCACCTCAGCCACCCGGCTGGAGCCGTTCGTGATGACCACGAACTGAACCAGGGTGATGATCAGGAATACAATGAACCCAACGATATAGCTCCCGCCGACCACGAACTCGCCGAAAGCGGCGATCACCTTGCCGGCCTCCGCCTCGCCTAGGATGAGCCGGGTGGAGGAGATGTTCAACGCCAAACGGTACAGGGTGACCACCAGGAGCAGCGTGGGAAACACCGAAAACTCCAGCGCGTCGGTCACAAAAAGGGTGATCAGGAGGATGATCATCCCGAGCCCCAGGCTGATGACCAGGAAGAAGTCCAGGGCGGCCGGCGGCAGGGGGATGATGATCAGGAGCACGATCCCGATGATCAGGCCCGCGATGACCATGTCTGCGTACCGCTTGATCCAGGACTGCCGTTCCACCACCGCCACCTCCATTTGGTCGTCGGTCGTCGGTGAATAACCCCTTTTGGTCGTTAGTCATCGGCCTCTATACTATACGTCGCCGGTCGCCGGCAGCCCGACCACCGACCACTGACAACCAACCACCGAATTACCCCGCTTCCCTCTTCGCTTTCAGGCGGTAGATCATCGCCAGGATTTCGGCCACCGCCTGGTACACGGCCACCGGGACGCTCTCGCCCACCGGCACCCGACGGTAAAGGTACTGGGCCAGTTCCCGGTTTTCCACCACCGGCACCTTGTGCTGCGCGGCCAGTTCCTTGATCCGCTCCGCCAGGTACCCCGCGCCTTTGGCCGTCACCAGCGGCGCGTCCATCTCCCCCTCCCGGTAGCGCAGGGCCACCGCCACGTGGATCGGATTTGTGACCACCACGGTCGCGCGCGGCACCTCGTCCTTGATCCGGTTCATGGAGATCTCCCGCTGCCGCTTGCGGAGCCAACTCTTCAGGTGCGGGTCGCCCTCCGTCTGGCGGTACTCGTCGCGGACTTCGAACCGGGTCATCATCAGGCTCTTGTGATGCGCGTACCGCTGGTACACCAGGTCCAGCACCGCGATCAGGAGATAGGCGCCGGCCGCCGCGGCCGCCACCGTAAGCAGCACGTTGTGCAACAGGTACAGCCCCTGCCCGGGGCTGGTGACGGAAAGGACGAGCAAATCCCCGACGCGGGCGTACAGTACCCAAAAACAAAGGATACCAACAAAGCAGATTTTCAGTATCGCCTTCGCGAACTCGAACAGGCCCCGGCTGCTGAAGATCCGCTTGAACCCCTGCACCGGGTTCAGCCGCTCGAGTTTCACCGCCAGCACGCTCGGGGCGAAGATGAAGCCCACCTGGGCGAAACTAACCAGCACCGTAACGAAAAACGCAACGGCCACCGCCGGCAGGACCGCCCCCCCCAAAAGGGCCAGCGACTGCAGCACGAGGTAGTTCACGTTTTCGGCCGTCAGGCTGTAGCTGGTGAAATTTTGCAGGTACACCAAGAACAACCGCTGCAGGCGAATGATGAACCACTCCAGCCCCACGAAGAACAGTAGCAGGAGCGCGGCCAGAGTCACCGCCCCGGTGAGGTCCAGGCTCTTGGCCACCTGGCCTTTGCGCCGGGCCTCCTGGAGTCTCCGTGGTGTAGGTTGTTCCGTTTTCAGTTGCCCTGAATCTCGCGTCTCCGCCATCTCAACCGCTCCCGAAAAGCCTCATTAATACCAGCAGGTCCTCGGTCATCCGCCCGAAAACCCGGGTCAGGGCCCAGCCGATCACCGGGATGGTCACCATCAGGGCGAACAGACCGGCGAAGACCTTGAACGGGAAACCGAGCATAAACACGTTGATCTGGGGCACCATCCGGACCATCAGACCCAGGATCGCGTCGGTCACCAACAGCACCGCCATCACCGGCGCGGCGATGGTCAGGGCGATCACGAACAGTCCCCCGTAGGCCTTGGCCATGAACAGGGTGGTTTTCATCTGGGCGACCGCTGCGCCCAGGGGCACTAGCTCGAAGCTCTTGGCCAGCCCGGCGATGAGCAGGTGGTGCCCGTCGATGGACACGAAGAACACCAGGGCGAAAAGCCACATCAACCGGGAGACGATCGCCCGCTCCCCTTCCGTGCCCGGACTCATCATCTCGGCTATGGCGAAGCCGATCTGGAACCCGATGTACTGCCCGGCCAGCAGGAGGCCGTGGAACACCAGGCTGGTGAAAATCCCCAGCCCCAACCCCACGGCCGCCTCTTTGGCCAGCGCCAGGGAGAACCCCAGGAAGCTGTCCAGCGGCGGCGCCGCCGTCCCGGCAGACGGCAACAACGCCAGCGAAAGCACGAAAGCCAGGCCCGCCTTCACCGTGGGCGGAATCTCCCGCATGGCGAACACCGGACAAGCGGCGATGAACGCCGCGAGCCGGGTGAACACCAGCAGGAAAGTGACCAGTTGCTCCATTCCGGCCTCAAACCCCGGATATACGTCCGAACAGCTCGGCGGTGTACCCGGTGAGTATCCTCACGTACCATGGTGCCAAAAGCAACAGGGACAGGAACACCGCCACAATCTTGGGTACGAAGGTGATCATCTGGTCCTGGATCTGGGTGGCCGCCTGCAGGATGCTGATCACCAACCCAACCACGAGGCTCACCAGAAGGGGCGGCGCCGTTAGGAGCAGGACCATCATCAGCGCTTTCTGCGTCAGTTCCACCGCCAGGCTGTCGGTCATCGGCCTTGGTCACACTCCCCCACATAATTAAGCCATTTGCGATGTTCGGGAGAAAAGATAAATAGGCTGTTTTAGAGTTGCGGAAAAAACATTTTACCCCGGTCCAATCCGGATTTTATGCGGTTTGCAGGGATGGGTAACGGGCGGATCGGCAAAATTGACCCCAAGGGAGAAAAGCGGAGAAAAAGCGAAGGAGAATGAGAAATAAGAAGGGAAACCCCCTTTTGTGGAGAATCCTTTTTGTAACCACCAAAAAAGAACCACGAAGGAGGTTTCCCTTATGGCCATTATACCACAACAGCGGCTTTTTGGGTGGCAGGAAATCGACGAACTCGGTGACTTGGAACGTTTTTTGCTTGTAGTGAACCACCTGCCCGATGAGCAGTTGATGCAAAAGCTGGAGAGAGAGCGTGGTAAGGGACGGGATGATTACCCGGTGCGGGCGGTTTGGAACTCCATCCTGGCCGGGATCGTATTTCAGCACGTGTCTGTGGAGAGCCTGCGGCGGGAACTCTGCCGGAACGGCCAGTTGCGGGAACTTTGCGGTTTTGATCCGGCCCGGGGCGAGGATGCCGTTCCGCCTTCTTACATATACAGCCGCATCTTGGTGAAACTGATGCGGCACGCCGACGAAGTGGAAAACATATTTACGCGGCTGGTGGATGAAATAAGAGTGCTGCTACCGGATTTCGGTCGAATTTTGGCCATAGACAGCAAAGCCGTCAGCAGTCTGGCCCGGGGCAAAAAGCGGGATGAAGAAGAGAAGGTCCAAAAGCCTGACGGGCGCCGGGACACCGATGCGGACTGGGGCCGGAAAACATACCGGGGGCGTAAGAAAGGCGGCACCCTATGGGAAAAAGTCGTGTGGTGGTTTGGCTACAAACTCCACCTTGTAGTTGACGCTGTTTATGAACTGCCGGTGGGATTTGCGGTGACAAAGGCGTCGGCCAGCGACGTGAAAGAGGGACATATACTCATTGATCGGGTGGCGAAAGAGCATCCGGAGATTGTGGCCCGCTGCGAGGCATTGGCGGCGGACAAAGCCTTTGACGACATCAAGCTAAACGTGAAACTCTGGGACGAATACCGGATCAAGCCCGTGATTGACATCCGCAACACGTGGCGGGACGGCGAGGAGACGTGGCTTGTAACCGGTAAGGAGAACATCGTTTACGATTACCGTGGAACGGTTTATTGTTGCTGCCCCGAGACAAACAAACGTCGCGAGATGGCCTTCGGGGGATTTGAGAAAGACCGGGAAACCTTGAAATACCGCTGTCCGGCCCGGCACTACGGAGTAGAGTGCCGGGGCATGGAACAATGTGCCGCAACCGGTGGGATACGTATTCCCCTGGTGGAAGACCGGCGGATCTTCACCCCGCTGGCGCGGTCCAGCTACAAGTGGAAAACACTCTACAAAAAGCGTACGGCGGTAGAAAGGGTAAATGCCCGCCTGGACGAGGCCTACGGATTTGAAAAGCATTTCATTCGGGGCTTGAAGAAGATGAAGCTGCGTTGCGGGTTGGCCCTGATGGTGATGCTGGCGATGGCCGTGGGCCGACTGCGACAAAAACAAGGAATAGACTTAAGGAGCCTGGTGAAGGCGGCCTGACGGGGCTCAACCGGAAAACAGATTACCTGCCAAGAGACGCCCAGAGTGGCGCTGGGGTAAGTTTGCCCTTTGGCAGAGCGGCATAGTCTATATACTCCATTTACCCCAGTTGCTAACTGTGTTTTGTGGCTTGGGGAACAGCCGGTGCCGGGTGTGGGCGTTGCCTTGTCGGGACCAAAAATGCTTACAACGCAAAACGCTGATAATTTAAGACCTCTTGACGTCAGGCGAAGCTCTCCACCAGGGACCGGACCACCAGATACCAGCCGTCCACCAGCACAAACAAAAGGAGTTTGAACGGCAGTGAAATCATGACCGGCGGCAGCATGAACATGCCCATCGAGAGCAGGATGCTGGCCACCACCATGTCGATGATCAAAAACGGCAAGTACAGCATAAAGCCCATTGTAAACGCCGTCTTCAATTCGCTGATGATGAAGGCCGGGATGACCACCGTGAGCGGCAGTTCGTTTGGCACCGGGTTTTCGATTTCGGCCATGCGCACGAAAAGGTCCAGGTCCTTTTCCCGGGTGTGCCGGAGCATGAACTCCCGCAGCGGCCCCGCCGCCCTTTCCTGGGCCTCCACCTGGTCGATCTCTCCCCTTAGAAACGGCTCGATGGCTTGCTCGTTGACCTGCGCGTAAACCGGCGCCATGATGAACACGGTCAGGAACAGGGCCAGGCCGATCAGTACCGAACCCGGCGGCGCCTGGTAGATGCCCAGCCCGGCGCGCAGGAACGCGAGCACCACCACGATCCGGGTAAAAGACGTAACCATCACCAGGAAAGCCGGGAGAAGCGAGATTACGGTAAGAAAGAGCAAGAGCCGGACGCTCGAGACCACTTCGGCCGGCGATTCCGGTTCGCCGATGGTCAGCTCGATGCTCGGAATGGGCACCGGCTGGGCCCAGGCGGCCGAGGGGGACAGTCCCCCTAAGGCCCAAAGGGGACTGTCCCCAGCCGCCAGTCCGACGGCGGCCGCCAATATAAACATCGTCCGGTTCATCGGCCGCGTCCCGCACGGAACCGCGCGTATTTCCCGAGGAGTACGCGCCCCCCGAAGGGGGGACTGTCCTCTTTACTGTCCCCTTTCCCCGGCGCAAGCAGCCCGTCCGGCGTTTCCGTCCCGCAGGCCTCCGGCAACTCGTCCATTTCCTTCACCACCGTCACCGCACCCTCGTGGTAGGCCAAAAGATAGTATCGTCCCCCCACCCGGACTAGGCTCATCCCGGTCTTCGGACCGAGCGATAGCTGCTCGATCACCCGCATGCGCCGCCCACCGGCAAAACCGGACAGCGTCCGCGGCACCAGGTACTTCAAGACCACCACGCAGAGCAGGAGTACCAGCGGCAGGGCCACCGCCAGCCTCAGAAAGGCCAGTGTGCCCTCGCTCACGGCTGCCTCTCCACGCCCGGCGCCTGGGGGTGGGCAATGGAATGGATCCGCAGCACGAACAGGTCGTTGATGACCAGCACCTCGCCCCGGGCCAGTTTCACCCCGTTCACCACCACATCAATGGTTTCACCCGCCGCCCGGTCCAGGCCGATAACCGAACCTTCGTGCAAACTGAGGAATTCCCGGACGGTCATGGCCGTTTGCCCCAACTCCGCGGACACGTCCACCTCAACGTCGTCCAGGTACTCCAGGGAAATCCGCACTCCGGGCATCCCGGGTGTCCCGGCCTGCTCAAACCGGGGAAACTGCACTTTCTTCACGGTAGGGCCCGGCTCTCGGTCCAGGCCGGACAGAAACTGCCTGATCTCTTCCTCATTCATCAACGCCAAATCACCTGCCTGAAAAAGGGGTCGAGTCCCCTTTTTATGGACTACTGAATAAGGAACTCGGTAAAGTACACTTCCTCGATTTCACCCTTTTCCAGATGCCGGTTGATCTCGCGGAGAATCTCCTCCCGGATTGTCTCCGGCACCTCCGGACCCTTCAGATCGAAGCTGCTTTTCTGCCGCAGGAGGAAAACCAACCCGTCCCGGATCCGGTGCTCCTTTTCTTTGAGTTCCGTCTCCAGGGTCCCGGAATCAACGTACTCCAGTGTTAGCGCCACTCGGAAGTAACGGCTGCCGGGAGGATCCGCCAGGTTCACCACCAGGCTCCCGAAACTCATCGTCTTGGTGACCGCCGGCTTCTCCGCCTTCCGGTCCGACTTTTCCCCGCCGGGATTGGAAAGGGTGAAGGCGGCCGCCGCTCCGGCGGCCGCCAACAAAACCAGCACCACCAGCAGGAGCTTGCCCCGCTTCTTCTTTTTTTTCGGGGTGGCGGCGTTCTGTACCGCGTTTGGTCCCTGGTCCTCAGCCATTGCTTCTACTCCCCCACTCCCCCTGGTCTCTTGTCACTACCGCTTCAGGTTGATCAGCTCCTGCAGCATCTCGTCCGAAACGGTGATCACCCGTGCGTTGGCCTGGAAACCACGCTGGGTCGTAATCATGTTGGCGAACTCGGCGGACAGGTCCACGTTGGACATCTCCAGGGCCCCGGAGACGAGCCTGCCCTGGCCGCCCCCGCTGTCGGGCACGCCCCAGCCTTCGTTATAGGGTGTGGGCTCGGCATTCTGGCCCCGCAGCGGCACCTCGTACAGGTTGCCGCCCAGGCGGGTGAGGTTCTCCGGGTTGCCGTAGTTGTCGATCAGAATCAGAGCCGCCCGGTCGGTACGGCCGTTAACGAAAATGAGCCCGTTGGGGTCAATGCGCAGGGTGGTCAGGTTGTTCTCCAGGCCGGGGTCCACCCCGCTCGGATCGAACAGGCGGATGCGCTCGCCGGAGAAGCCCGCCTCGACAGAGTAGGTCCGGTTCACCACGGTCTTAATGGCGTCCTCAGTGAGCCAACTGGCCCCGTTCTGGCCGACACCCAGCACGTGTAAACCGCCCGAACTCACCAGATAGCCGTCGTTGTCGACATAGAAGGCACCGTCGCGGGTGTAGTAGTACTCGATGATGCCCTCATCACTGTATTTGCCCAGCCGGAAGAATCCGTTCCCGTCAATGGCCATGTCCAGCACCCGGTAGGTGGTGGTCAGCGCACCCTGGCCGAACAGTATGTCGATGGACTGCACGGACATCCCAAGTCCGATCTGGGCCGGATTGATCGAGTCCACGCCGATGGTCGACGCTGAGGTGCCGCGGATGTTCTGGCTTAAGATCTCCTGGAAGTTCACCCGACCCGCTTTGAAGGCCGTGGTGTTCACATTGGCGATGTTGTTGGCGATGACGTCCATACGAACCTGGTGGTTGCGCAGGCCCGAAACGCCCGAGGTCAAGGATCTGATCATTATGAATGTCCTCCTTAATTAACCAAATATGGGTTGCTTCCGTCGTTCGGCAACCCGCAGCCTCCAGAAGGACCGGCTGCCTACTTCACGATCACCGCGCTGTCAATATTGGTAAACACGTTATTCGCCGCCGCCTCACCGTTGACGGCCGTGACCACCGTCCGGTTGGCGATGCTGGTCACCAGGGCCAGGTCACCGTAAATCAATAGCGACCGGCGGGACCCCTTCGCCTCGGCCAGGGAAGCGGCCTGGTTGATCTTCTCCAGGTCGTGCGGCCCGAGGCTGATCTGCCGCTCGGCCAGCCGCCGCTCGGCGTGCGCCGAGAATTTCAGCTCGGCCTGCCGGATTTCCCGGCGCAGTATCTCGCCGAAAGCCGGTTCGCCGCTTTTCCGCACCCCGACCGCCGGAGCGGGCGTGGGCGGCGCCGGCACCTCACCAATCTTCTTGACCATCACTACCTGACCTCCACAACCCGGTTGATGTCGTAGCTCTCTGCCCCGAGCACCACCCGGGCGCCGCGCTCGTTCAGGAGCACTCGTTCCACCGTGCCTGATATCTGCCGGTCACCGGCCAGGACGACCACTTCCCGGCCCACGATCTCCGCGGCCTGGGCCAGGTACGCCGCCCGGCTCATTTCCCGGAGCGCCTCCTCCACCTTGACCAGGCGCTCAAGCATCCCGAATTGCGCCGCCTGCTCCATCATTTTGTCGGTGTCGGGCGGAGAGAACGGGCTCGGGTTTTTCAACTGCGCCACCAGGAGCTTTAGGAAAGTGTCCTGGTCGAACAAACCGCTCGACGGACGGGGGGGCGTTGTCTTCCCGGGCAGCGCGTACTCGCTGCCTACTCCCTGTACAGTCACTCGTCACTACCTCCTTCCTAAACCAGGTAATCCACGCCGCTCCGCCTCGGTTCCACCTGCCTCCCGTTGTCTAACTGCTCACCAGCCGGTTCACCCGGAGCCACCGGCCCGGGCCACAGACCACGGTAGAACCGCGGCGCCTGGCCCCGCGCCTCCTCGTGGCCCAGGAACACGGTGGTGTTGCCTACATCGATCTCCTGGCGGGCCAGCGCCTCCCGCAGCTGGGGCAGCGCCTGCTCGATGACCGCCTTGACCGACCGGTCCGCGGTGTAGAACAGGGCCTCCAGCCCCTGACGACCGAAAGTCAATTTTATGGTCACCTGCCCGAGTTCCGGTGGTTCCAGCGCGATGCTCACCCGGACCGCCTGTCCGGCCTTAACCTGCAGTTGCCGGACGTGGTGCACCACCGCCTCGGCAAGCTGCCGCGCCACCGGGTGGGGGTCCACGGCTCGCGCCGGGGGATGCATCCCCGGCGGGGAAACGTCCGGCACACTCCAGCCCGTTCCCTGGGCTGGGACCTGCCGGTCGACAGGCGCGTGCACAACTCCCCGGTCCGGTGTTGCCGGCCGCACCATCTGGGGTGCTCCGTCCGGTCCCGACCGGTCGGTCGCCGCCTCGGCACGGAAAGCCGCGGGCCGCGACTTTAAGCCGTCATCCGGCGTCTCCCCCGGCAGGATCCGAACCGGCTCCGCTCTTTCCGGAACCGTCTCGGCCCACACGCCCGCAGACTGCGCGTACCCCGGGGACTTCACGTCATGTGGAACCGCGCTCGCACTCGGTGCCGCAGATAAACCGGTCTGAACCGAAACTCTGCCGGGACGGTTCTCCGCCGCTCCGCGGCCGGACGGCTGCGCCTCCCGGGCCAGTGGTTCCGCCCCGGGCGTGCCGGGCATGGGTATCGGCGGCCTTGCTCCTTCCGGGGGCCGCCCCGGGAAACCCTGCGGGTCCGGCTCCGCGGGCACACTCGCCGCGCGCTCCGGTACCGGGACGGACGGTAGTACCAACCGCCCCCCAGGCTCCGAAGGCGGTACATCCGCCCCCGCTGCGTTGGGAAGAACGTACGACTGGGACATGTAATCCGTACCCGCAGGCGGTGAGCCCGCCGCCGCACCCCCGCCGGGAACACCGGGCACGGCCCCGACGGCCGCTCCCGGTCTTGAAGCTTGTACCGCACCGGACGCCGGGGAAAGGTTCTCTACGGCCGATAAGGTCGGTGGGTACGCCGGGCCGGCCGGCACCTCCGCTTTCGCGTTCAGCCCGGCCGGGATGACACCGGTGTTCACTTCCGCGCCGGACGGGTGCTGATGAGCCTGCGTTGCCGCTTCCGGGCCTTCCGCCGCGCACCCCGGAGGCGGGATACCGTCCACCACGTCAAATACAGAACCAAAGGACGGTGTTTCCCACACCGGCGTACCGGTTTCCGGACCACGGTGCAGCACGCTCAACAAGCACGCCACGAAATCCGCGGCCGGCAGGGTGCCGCCGCCCCGGCGGCACCCGCTGGGCCCGGACCTGCCTTGCGGAACCGCGGGACTTGATTCACCGGGGATCACTGTCGCCGTCAAATTCATCTATTCACCCCCCTTCTTCTTTGCCTGCTGGAACTGAAAGGACCGGGTGCCCGCGTCGTCCAGTTCCCTGGTCTCCCGGGCGGTCTCCTGAGCACAAAAATGCGAATACTGCTTCTCTTTGAGCCGCTCCAGAACCGCCCGTGCCCGCCTGGCCTCCACCACGCGGGCGCGCCGTTCTTCCACCTCCTTTTCCCGCCGGGCCAGGACCCGGACTTCCTCTGTACCGCGTCTGCCCAAGTATTCGCGGTAGCAGTCCAGGTACAGACCCGTCTTCAGGTCGAAGCTGGACCCCGGGTTTTGTTCCAGGGTTTCCGCGAGCAGCCGCCGGGTTTCGGCCAGCCGGTCCTCGCAGGCCCGCTTCCGCGCGTCGGCGGACGCCAGTTCCTGCCGGGCCGATTCTTCTTTTCGTGTCCGCACCCCGAGTACCGGATCAAGCCGGAAAACGAATTTAGGCACCGGCGGCACCCGCTTCCCCCGCGAGGTATTGCAGCCGGGCCAGGGACTCGGCAAAACCGCCGAACTCCGTATGGTCCTGCCGCAGGAACTCCATAATCGCTTCGTGCTTGGCCAGGGCCTCGTCCACCAGGGGGTTCGAACCGGACACGTACGCCCCAATGTTCACCAGGTCCTCCGCCTGTTTAAAGGCGGCCAGCAACCGCCGGAGCTTCGCCGCGCAGCGCTGGTGCTCCGGGGCCGTGATGTCGGGCATCAGGCGGCTCACGCTCTGCAGAACGTCGATGGCCGGGTAGTGGTTTTTCGCCGCCAACTCCCGGTCCAGGACGATATGGCCGTCCAGGATGCTCCGCACCGCGTCCGCCACCGGTTCCTGCAGGTCGTCCCCCTCCACGAGCACGGTGTAAAAGCCGGTGATCGAACCCGCCGGGCTCGTCCCGGCGCGCTCCAGAAGCTTGGGGAGCAAGGCGAACACCGAGGGGGTGTACCCCCGGGTGGTCGGCGGCTCGCCCACCGCCAGGCCCACCTCCCGCTGCGCCAGCGCAAACCGGGTGACCGAATCCATCAGGAACAAAACGTCTTTGCCCCGGTCCCGGAAGTACTCGGCAATCGCCGTGGCCACCATCGCCGCCCGCAGCCGGATCAGCGCCGGCTGATCGGAGGTGGCCACCACGACCACCGAGCGGGCCAAGCTCTCCGGCCCCAGGTCGCGCTCGATGAAATCCTTGACCTCGCGGCCCCGCTCGCCCACCAGAGCTACTACGTTGACATCGGCGCTGCAGTGTCGGCAAAGCATCCCCAAAAGCACGCTCTTGCCCACGCCGCTCCCCGAGAAAACCCCCAGGCGCTGCCCTCGCCCGCAGGTCAGAAAACCGTCGATCGCCCGCACCCCCGTCTCCAGCGGGCGGTCGATGCGGCGCCGGCTGAGCGGGTCAGGCGGCGCGTTGTGCACCGGGTACTCTTCAGCCCCATCCGGGCGGGTGCCGTTTCGGGTATCGCCGCCGTTAGCCAGCGGGTACCCGAGGCCGTTCACCACCTGCCCAAGGAGGTGTTCCCCCACCCGGACCGTGAGCGCCCGGCCGAGCGGTTCCACCCGGCAGCCCGGCCTGATCCCCCGCAACTCACCCAGCGGCATGAGCAGGGAAGTCCCGCCCCGGAAACCGACAACCTCGCCCCGGACCGGCTGGATCTCCCCCGGAACGTACACCTCACAGATCTCCCCGATAAAAGAGTTCAAGCCCTCCACTTCCACCGTCAGGCCGACCACTTTGGTCACCCGGCCGAGCAGCCGGAACGGACGTACCGCGTTCACCCGGGCGCGCCAGGCATTCAAGTCCAGATTTTGGGTCCTTTCCGACAACTCTGCGCTCACCCACCATAAGTTAAGGGTTAGGACAATAACTTACGCAAACCTGGAGTTTCATCTCCAGGCGGCGCCGCGCGCGGCACGGTCATCTAAGGATAAGTCCACGGAACTACAGGAGTTCCAGGGCGCGCAGCACTTCGCGCCAGCGCACTTCCGTGGTGGCGTCCACTAGGCCCTGTTCCGTCTCTACCAAGCAGCCGCCCCGGTCCAGCCCAGCGTCGCCGATGACGCGCAGGGCCGCTCCCTCCGACAGAAGTGCGCTTTTTAGCTTCGGGACCGCCTCCCGCAGCGTGGCGGCGTGCGACGGGTGAACGTACAGCACCACGCTCTCGCGCTCCCGGACCGCTTCCAGGGCCTCCCGGGCCACGGCGGTAATGGTCTCCGGGTTCTGTTCCAACTCCCCGGCCACCAATTTCTCGGCGATCGCCACCGCCAGGGTCCGGATCTCCGGGCTGAGATCATCCAGGGTGCGCCGCCGCAGTTCCTCGGCCTCCCGCAACACGCTGCGGGCGGCTTCCCGGAGCTTGCCCGCCTCGTGCCGCGCCTGTTCGAACCCTTCCCGGTACCCCTGCTGCCAACCCTCTTCGTAGGCACGCTTCCTGATCTCATCCGCTTCGATTCGGGCCAATTCCAGCACAACCGCCGGGTCAGCGGTACCCGCCGGTTCGGTCCCGCTCATGAGCTCGTCCGGCGCCGCGCCGTCCGCCCGCTTCAGCGTGAGTTCAAACGGTTGCTGGGCCCCGACGGCCGCGCCTTTCAAAATCCGCCCCGCCGCGCTAGATGATGAGGGCGTCTTCACCGCCACGCGAGACCACCACCTCTCCGGTCTCCTCCAGAGCACGGATCACCTTCACGATCCGCTGCTGGGCCTCTTCCACTTCTTTCAGGCGCACCGGACCCATGTACTCGATTTCCTCCCGAAGCATCTGGGAAGCGCGCTGGGACTGGTTCTTGTAGATCTTCTGCCGCACCTCGTCGTTCGCCCCCCGCAGCGCCAGCGCCAGATCCTTGTTGTTGACCTCCCGCAGGATCCGCTGGATGGACACGTCGTCCAGTTTCACGATATCCTCGAAGACGAACATTCGCTGGCGAATCTCTTCCGCCAGCCGCGGGTCGTCGCGCTCCAACTCCTCCAGGATCGACTTCTCCGTCGACCGATCGGCCATGTTCAGCATGCGCACCAGGGTCTGCACCCCGCCCACATCCAGCATGTCCTCGGTCATGACGATGGAGAGCTTGCGCTCGAGGACCCGCTCCACGTCCTGGACCACCTCCGGTGAGGCCCGCTCCATGGTGGCGATCCGCCGGGCCACCTCGCTCCGCTGCTCGGGCGGCAAGGCCCCCAGGATGGCGGTGGCCTGGGACGGCTCCAGGTACGCCAGAATCATGGCGATCGTCTGCGGGTGTTCCTCCCGGATGAAACTCAACAGGTGCTTCGGGTCGGTCTTCCGCAGCGAGTAG
This sequence comes from Candidatus Desulforudis audaxviator MP104C, assembly GCF_000018425.1. Classification (GTDB taxonomy): domain Bacteria; phylum Bacillota; class Desulfotomaculia; order Desulfotomaculales; family Desulforudaceae; genus Desulforudis; species Desulforudis audaxviator. Next base: position 1,856,723 of record NC_010424.1, read on the forward strand.
AATGGGATCGTCCTCTGCGTGGCAGTCAGTCTTTTCAAAATGCTTTCGGCCTTCTCCCGACCGACCGCCTTCTCCAGCATCTCCTTGCAGTACTTTGGCCCGCCCTGGATCAGGTACTGCCGGGCCTGGTAAAGCTCGGTGAATTCATCTAGGACCGTGTCCCGCACCTCGGGCGGCACCCGCTCCATCTGGTTGATCATGAACGAGATTTCCTCGATCTCTTCGTCGAAGAAATCATGTTTTAGAACCCGGGCAGATAGGTCCGACCCGAGCGAGATTAAGAAGATGGCCGCTTTTTTCAGTCCCGGCTTGGTCGTCGCCGCCACCGTTCTGACACCCCTATTTCTCGGTCAGCCAGACCTTAATGATCTGTGCCACTTCCTCCGGTTTTTGCCTAGCCAGTTCCCGGGCGCCCCGCTGCTTGTCGCTCAGGAAAAACACCGGGTCCGCGGCCGCCGCAGCCACCGACAGCGGCGAGAGTTCCTCCACCTCGGGCTGCGGCTGCGGGCGCGGAGCCCGCTGGAGGCGCCGGCCCACCACCACGCCGGCAATGATCAGGATTATGAGCAGGAGCAGCACGCCCCCGGCCAGCGCCGCGTAGTAGATCAACTGGCGGCGCTCCCGTTCCGCGGCCAGCGCCTCAGCCCGGCGCAGATCTTCCTCCAACTGCTCCTGGTAAGTGGTGTCAAAAGCCATCGGTGCCACCAGGATCTGGTCGCCCCGTTCCGGGTTGTACCCCAGGGCAGCGGTGACCACACCCTGGATCTGCTCGGCCCGGGCGGCGCTTAAGTCCCCGTCCACCACCACCGAGGTGGACAGGCGCCGAACCTCTCCCGGCGGCTGAATCACCGTTTGCTGGAGCGTGCCCACCTGGTAGTTCGCCGTCCGCTCCTCCCGCACGAACGATGTCGGGGCACCCGCGTCAGCGGGTCGGCCGGCCAGCGGGTAGGTGGCGGGCAGGTTGGCATCGGTGCCGGGCACGCCGCCCCCGGTGCCGGAACCCTCGCTCTCTTCCCGCACCGTCTGCTCGCTCACCACCTGCGCTTCCCCGTATGGTACCGTGGACACCGATTGCTGCTGGGAAAAGTCCAGATCCGCGGAGACCATGACCACCACCCGGTCGGGGCCCACGATCCGCTGGAGCATATTCTGGAGCCGCATTTCCAACTCGCGCTCGTAGTTGCGCTTGATTTCCTGGTGGGTAAGCGCCAGGCCCGAAACCGGATCCTGATGCCCGTCCGGGTGTAGAAGCCGGCCCCGCATGTCGACAAGGTGCACGTTTTCCGGCGTCAACCCCTCCACACTGCCGGCGACCAAGGCCACCACCCCCCGGACCTGGCTCTGGTTTAGGTCCGTGCCGGGGCGGAGTTTTACGGCCACCGACGCGGTCGGGGGAGCCTTTTCGGTGGCGAAAATGCTTTTTTCGGGCAGTACCAGGTGCACCCGCGCCGCTTCCACCTCGTCCAACTGGACGATGGTACGACGCAGTTCCTCCTGAAGGGCCCGCTGGTAGTTGACCTGCTGTTCGAATTCGGTAACGCCCAGCTTGGTGCGGTCAAAAAGTTCCCATCCTGCGCCGTCCGCCCCGAGGGCCCCGGAGGTTGCCAGCTGAATCCGGGCCTGGTCCACTTGGGCGCGGGGAACTTGGATGGTCGTACCCCCGTCGCTTAGCATATAGGGGATGCGCATCCCGTCCAACTGCTCCACGATCGCCCCGGCCTCTCTGGGCTCCAAACCGGCAAAGAGCGTAGTGTAATTCATCTGCCGGACAAACTGTGCCAGATAGTACAGAACCAACAGGGACCCTATGACCAGCAAGACGAGCGCAACCTTGTGGGTGGTGCTCAAGGCCTGCCACCGCTCGTTCATCCTGGCCGCTACGGCCTGCCCTTTCATCCGACCACCTCCAGGTGTTCCACCGCGGGAAAGCGCGGCTCGCGCACTCTACCGGGTAATGATCAGGCCCTAAACGCCGGCTCTACCTCGGCCGCTCGCCAGCCGGCGGCACCCGCACTCTCGAAACACGTCCCTGAAATCACCGTGCCCGCCGGGTTAAAGCGGTGTGCGGCTCAACTCCTGGTAGGCTTCCAGAATTCTGTTCCGCACCTCCACGGCGAGCTGCATCGTCAGTTCCGCTTCGCGCAAGGCGATAATCACCTGGTGTACGTCCTGCACTTCGCCGGCCAGAAACTGGCGCACGGCGGTGTCCGCCCGGACCTGACTCTCGTTCAGCCGGTTCACCGCCTCGTTCAAAATTCGCCCGAAGTCCCCGCCGGTGTGTGCGGCCTGGCCGCCGGAACGGCGGCACCCGTCCGTCCCCAAGGCCGGAACCAGGGGCGCCCACGCGGTTTCCTTGATCACGCGCCTTCCCCCCTCACCTTAACCGCGGCCCAGTTCCAGGGCGCGCTGGACCATCTGCTTCGCGGCGTCGAACGCGGCCGCGTTCGCCTCGTATGCCCGGCTCGCCCCCATCAGGTCCACGAATTCCCGGTTTAAGTCCACGTTCGGGTACTGTACGAATCCGGCCGCGTCGGCGTCCGGGTGCTCCGGTTCGTGCACCGCTCGAAGCGGACTCGGATCCTTGACCACCGCCGTGACCCGCACGCCGGCACCGGCGAAGCCCCGCCCCCGGAACCGTTCCAGGTACTGGGCGAAAACCGGCACTTCACGCCGGTAGGGACCGCCTTCCCGGGTCCGGGTGGTATGCGCGTTGGCGATGTTGTTGCTGATCAGGTCCAGGCGCAGGCGCTCCGCGGTCATCCCCGAACCGCTGATCCCGAAACTCTTGAACAAGCTCACGCTGACCTACCTCCCGCCCCTGATAACCTGGGAGTAAATGCCGTACTTGCTGGACCAAAACTGGCCGATCGCCCGGTACCCCAGGACGTTGTCCACCAACTCCACCATTTCCCGCTCCAGATCGACGTTGTTGCCGTCCGCCCGCTGGGAAGTCCCCCGGACAATCTCCACCTGCGGCCCGTTATCGTCACCGGCCCGCCCCGCCAAATGGCGGGGATCGGTCCGCTTCATTCGAACGGCGGAATCGTCGAGGGCCGCCTGCATGAATGCCTGGAAATCGACCCGGGAGCGCTTGAAACCGGGGGTGTTCAGGTTGGCGATGTTGTGCGCGATCACCCGCTGCCGGACGGCTTGCCCGTCCAGCGCCCGCGCCAGCAGGGACATCACCGGATCCTTGCCGATCATCTCCATTCCCCCTTGTTCAGATTACGGTCATTCGACACATTGGTACATCTTTCCCCTCTTGGACAGAACTTTCAACAATTATCTTATAGGTCCTGCTTTGTGCGCAACTGCACAGTTAAATCGGAACCGATAAAAACCGCCCCATAGGGCGGCTCCGCGAAAGTAATAACCCCAGCGGCTCAGCCGTCCTATTCCCCATGGAACTTAAGGACCCGTAGCTTTGCGTCCCGGACTTTCGTACCGGTTTGCCCTTTCGGGGTATATGCAGCTAGTGGCACTTTTTCTCCAGGCTGGTACATCCTTCCCCTTTGCGTACAGTTTAACAACTTCTTTCGAATTCCTTCCTTACAGACGCAGAAAAATCTGCAAAACAAGCAATTTTTTTTCATTATTCCGAACCTTATTCCGCGCTCAGGGGGGGGGGCACCGCCGGCCGCCAGTTCGTATTAACTTATATTGATCGGTTGGTATTAATTGACGGGTTTGACTGGTGGGAACGCGGGTCGTAACGAGCCAACGCTTTTTGTGGTACAATACAGAAAAACCCGGCTTGAACGGGATGAAGCACGATGAGCACGGTTGCAGAACAAATCCGAAACCAGATCAATCTGCCCGGGACGTTTTTCCGGCGTCACGGCATACAATTGGCCTTTGTGTTCGGCTCCGCCGTAGATGGCGGAACACAGCCGCCAAAAGACCTGGACGTGGCCGTGTTGTTTGCGCATTATAGCTTTCCGCGCTACCTCGGCGCCCGGGATGAGCTGCAGCTCCGCTTAAATCGCCGGAATGTGGACTTGGTCGTTTTGAACCGCAGCAGCCCGGCGCTGAAAATGGAGGCCCTGATCAAGGGGGTTTTAGTATACAGTAAGGATACACGGGCATTTGCTGATTTTGCCGTCAACACCTGCTTTGAGTTCGAGGACTACCTCTTTTTTAAGCGGGAATACCAGATGTTCTGGAGGAAGCGACTGCGGGAGGGGCTGCTGGTGGCTGAAAAACGCCTGAATCAGGAACGGATTGAAACGTACTTGTCACAAGTGGAGCAGGCGGTGCAGCGCTTGCAGGAACTAAACGAACGCTTTTCGTCTTTTGTGGAATTTGAGCGCGACCCGGACACACGGGATTTGTGTATCCACCACCTGCGCATCGCTCTGGAATCGGTGCTTGATGTCTGCCGGCACTTTCTCGCCGTCAAAGGCGTCGCTCTGAATGAGTACGACACCACCCGTCTGATCGCACTGGCCGGCGAAAAAGGACTACTTGACCGTCAATTCGCCCAGCAGATCAAGGGTATGGCCGGTATGCGCAACGCAATCGTGCACGTATACTGGCGCTTGGACTACCATGCGATCTATGAAGCAGTCACCAGGAACTTAAACGATTTCGGTGAATTCGCCCGCCAGGTGACTCTGTACCTGGATCGCTCCCAACCGGCAGCGGGTAGATGAGCGGTTGTTACGAACCGGCAAACAAGTCTCGTTCCGCTCCACCCCCGCCCAAAACCAGGGAGGAAGGCATGCGCTTTATTCCGTACGGCCGGCAAGCCATCGATGAAGAGGACATCCGGTCCGTTGTAGAAGTCTTGCGCTCGGACCGGCTGACCCAGGGTCCGAAAGTGGCCGAATTTGAAGAAGCATTGGCCGCCTACTGCGGAGCCCGTTATGCCGTCGTCTTTTCCAGCGGCACGGCCGCCCTGCACGGGGCCTACTTCGCGGCCAGGGTGCAACCCGGGAGCGAGGTGATCACCTCGCCCATTACCTTCGCGGCCACCGCCAATGCCGCCCTTTACCTGGGCGCGAAGCCGGTTTTCGCCGATATTGAACCGGACACGGCCAACATCGATGTCACGCGGATCGAGAATCTCATCAACAAACGCACTCGTGCCATTGCCCCGGTACATTTCGCGGGGCAGCCCTGCGACATGGACGAAATCCACCAAATCGCCCGGCGCCACGGCCTCTACGTGATCGAAGACGCCTGCCACGCCTTGGGCGCGACCTACAAAGGGCAGCGTATAGGCAGCCTTTCCGATATGACCGTCTTCAGCTTCCACCCAGTGAAGCACATCGCCACCGGCGAAGGCGGTGCCGTCCTGACCGATAACCCGGATTTCGTCCACAAACTCCGGATGTTCCGGGAACATGGGATCACCCGCGACGCTGCCTTACCTGGGAGCACCAACCCCGAAACAGAACCGGACCCCTGGTATTACGAAATGCAGCACCTCGGGTACAACTACCGCCTCACTGACATCCAGTGCGCCCTGGGCATATCGCAGTTGAAAAAACTGGACGGGTTTTTGGAAAGGAGAAGGGAAATCGCCCGCACCTACGACCGGGCGTTCGCCGAAGTACCGGCCATCCGCCCGCCGGCCCAAAAGCCGGACCGGGAATCCGCCTACCACATCTACGTGGTGCAGATAGACTGGAAGGCAATCGGCAGAACGCGCCGCGAGGTGTGCGCCCTGCTGCGGCAAAACGGCATCGGCACCCAGGTGCACTACCTGCCCGTTTACCGCCACCCCTACTACCGGAGCCTCGGCTATCCGGCCGGCCTCTGCCCGCGCGCCGAGGCCTACTACGAGGCCGCCCTCACCCTGCCGCTGTTCCCGGCCATGACGGACGAAGAAGTCCAATGGGTCATCAAGGCGGTGGGCCGGCTCGCCACCGGCACCCGTTGATTTATAAGGTCGGCCGGCTACACCACCTTCTGCCGCACGTGGGCGTTGATCTTCAAAAGCTCCGGCTCCCGGTCCAGGAGCGCCAGTACGTCGCGGATCTCTATGATTCTCCCCGGCCGGTACAGGCGGTTGTAGATTTCTTCGATTAGTCTAAAGTCAGCTTCCTCGTCCACACATAGGCGCCAACCAAGGCGCTGCAATTCCGGCGGCGCCGGATACCGGGCGCACCGGAACAGTTCCGGATGCCGGTAAATATACAGTGTGACGTGCTCGCGCGCCGGGGCGCCTTGAGCCAGGCGGTGGGCCCGGTCCAATGCCTGGCGGCTGAAGACCTCGGTATCCAGCCCCCGGGGCAAACCGCTTGAAACCCCGGCTCCCACGTAGTCGAAATCATGGGCCAGGAAATACCGTACTACCCCGTCAACCGTATTTGGATCGATCAGGGGACAGTCTCCGGTCACTCTCACCACTAAGTCGGCCCGCACCATTTCCGCCGCCTCCGCATACCTGGCCAGCACATCTTCTTCGCTGCCGGCATACCACGCCACGCCGGCCTGCTCGGCCAGGTCAATTATAGGTTGGTCCTGGGGCAAGGCGGTGGTGGCAATCACAATAGTGTCTAAAGTCCTGGCTGATCGCAAACGCTCAATTATGTGAGATAGCATAGGCCGCCCGGCAATCGGTTTGAGGACTTTCCCCGGGAAACGTGTAGAACCGGTGCGGGCCTGGACGATGCCCACTGTATACAAAGCTCAAAACCTCCTAAACGATATGCCGCTTAAGGGGTCGAGTCCCCTTTGGGCCCCAGGGGGACTGTCCCCTTCCTTAAAATATCAACCCACCATATTCCAGGTAAGAGGGGTGCCGGCAGGAATATCTCTCGTGGCTCTGCGTCCCCGTACATCTTTTAAGTGCCGCGGATGCAAGCCGTGTCCCGGCCGGATGGAACGTACGTTTTCGGCGGTAAAAACTTCTCCGGTCTTCATATCTTTCACCACAAAAAGCGAGCGCCTAAAAACCCTGTTCGCAGCTTCCCGTTCGCTCACGCCGTAGTGAACTTCACCCAAGGCTTTTTCAGCGGTACGGATAGCCTCCACCATTGCTTTGAACTCGCGCGGTTCTAGTGAAAAAGCGCAGTCCGGACCCGGCATGTTCCGCGAAAGCGTAAAGTGTTTCTCCACGATACAGGCACCCAGGACCACGGCGGCCACGGGTACGGCAATGCCAAGGGTATGGTCGGAAAGTCCCACCGGCACACCGAAGGATTCAGCCAGATGTGGAATGGTACGCAGGTTCATCTCTTCAGGCGGAGAAGGATAGGCACTGGTGCACTTAAGCAGGGCGATCTGGGGCGCTCCGGCATTACGGGCCGCCCGGACAGCTTCTTCGATCTCCCCCAAGGTAGCCATGCCTGTAGAGATAATCAATGGCTTGCCGGTACGAGCCATCTTTTCTATGAGGGGGATATCCACAATCTCAAAAGAGGCGATCTTGTGCACCGGTACCCCTATCTCTTCCAGGAAATCCACGGCCGTTGGGTCAAAGGCCGTTGAAAACAACTCTATACCAATTTCGTCCGCAATCTTTTTAAGCTTAGGCTGCCACTCCCAAGGCATGTAGGCTTCGCTGTAGAGTTCATAAAGGGTTCTTCCGGCCCATAGGCTGCCGTCTTGGTGGCGAAACAGGGGAGATTCAGAGTTGACCGTAATAGTATCTGGCGTATAAGTCTGTAGTTTAACCGCATCGGCTCCAGCTTCCTTTGCCCCTTTTACAAGGGCAACTGCGTGTTCGAACGACTGGCTGTGGTTGGCAGAAAGCTCAGCCACTATGTAAGTCGGGTACCCGGGACCAACAATTCGGCCGTTAATTGCAAAATCAAACAGCATCGTTCCCTCCTTGACTAATGATGTATGAGATTAAAAAGTTGAAGCAACTCCGCAAGTTCAGTGATATGAACCTCGGCCTCACAATCGGTTTCTTCTATGAGGTTGTCGTTTCGCTTTAGATGAACGGGTAACATACCTATAGCTTTCGGCCCAGCGAAATCCTTGCTTGGGTCATTACCAACGTATGCCGCCTCGGTCGGTTGTACAGCCAGTCTCTCCAAAGCGTGCAGAAAACCAGTAGGGTCGGGTTTCCAATGATTAGGCCCTAGTTCATCCGTATAAACGATGACGTCAACTAGTCCCTCTAAGCCAAGCGCTTCTATCTTGCGCTTCTGAACCGAATGTAATCCATCTGTGACAATTCCCAATTTCACACCGTATTCTTTCAGCGTGGCAAGCACTGGTATAACATCAGGATATAATGTGATCTGCGGCTGGTGCGATCGATAGACACCTACTAGTTCCTCAACAAGTGCCGGACTATACAGGCCATAGCGATCCAGGGCCTTATCAAAGACCTTACCACGGCCTTCCGTAGAGAGGACCTCCATCATGGTCAAAAAGATGCCTTGCTCATCCACAGGAAACCTGTCGGCCACATAAGCAACAACAGCACGGAATCCACTGATGACAAAGGTACGCTCGTCGTAAAGCGTGTCGTCCAAATCAAATAATACCGCTTTAATGTAACCGGTCAATGTTATTTACCTCCTGCTCCCTAAGGAAGAGATCTGCCGTATACCGGAGCATAAGGTATCCATCTTCAAACTCGCCGATGGCTGGCTTAACCTCTTTTCCCATTACGAGACGGACCAACAAACGGGGCGTAAACGCACCGGCAGCGAAACCTAGGCTGGCCCCTCCACCATATCTAGGATTTACCTCTATGAACTTAACCTTGCCATCGTGCCAAAAGCATTGAATGGTATTATGTCCTATTAGCCTCAACGTGCTGGCAAGACGGACGGCCTCGTTGATGATATCCCAGTTCTTGCGCGTCCTACCAATGAACGACTCTCCGCCAAATACTGAGAGACGTTCCCGTGGAACCACGGTCAGTACATTCCCAGAAAAATCAGCAAACAGATCCATGGTATATTCCTGAGCCTCTATGTATTCTTGGATGATAGGCTCCTTCAGGCGATGCAGTAAGTAATCCAAGTCCTGAATGGAATCCACCCGGAAGGCCCACTTGCTTCCCTTTCCGAACCTTTCTTTAACAAAGACTGGGAATCGAGTGATGTTCTCCGTAGATGCATACGTTTTTGGAACAGAGAATCCATAAGTCTGACAGAACTCAATGAACAAGCGTTTGTCCTGGCATACCCTGACTACATCCACTTCTGGAACCATCACGCTAACACCCATGTTTTGGAACATCTCACGCAATTTTGCAAAGAATGGCAGTTCTTCATCCCGCGTGGGGATAATAAGTTTCACATCATGCCTTTGGCAGATCCTCTGGGCAACCACCAAGAAACCATGGTCGAGGCCAGGGGGGACTATGTAGCCCTTATCAGCAAAGTACAAGGCAGCAGACAATGGGCTGGCATCTATGGCTATCACCTGGCCGCCGCCTTCTTCAGACAAAGCACGCTGGAAGGCTTTGATCAACCCCACTTTGCGGGATGCGCTGGTAATTAATACGTTCATTGGCTATTTCACCATTTTAGCAAATAATAGACAATTACGGCCCACGCCGTTCCTGGCAAAGCACCTGTAAAGATTCCGGCGCAACTGCACTGGAATAGACAACTCAAAAGCCACGCGCTTCTCGTGACATTGGCTACCGACCTCAGGATTGCCCACATACACATCACCAAAGAGCAGGAATACTTCCATCGGGAAGTCCCCAAACATATCTACTACTTGGAAACCCAGCCGCTCCATAAATTGTGCTAGCGTCTCAAAGTTGAAGTAGTTGATGTGGTCCGGGATAGCAACCCACCACGGCTCCCCTCCCCCCAGTCTGCGGTAAGCACAGTCCTGGAGGACTGAGAAGTCGTTAGGAACCCTAACAGCCAACATGCTCTCCTCGTGCGTGAGCGAGCGGAGCTCTTGTAACAAGCCTGGGGGATCAAGCACATGTTCCAACACATTCAAGAGAGTCACAGCGTCAAAACGTTGTTCTGTTTTGCGGGAGCACTCCTCTATGGAATCGTATACGGTGATGCCAAATGACCTGGCTATCTCCGCTGCATCCCTCGATGGCTCCACACCCACCACGTGCCACCCCGCCTGTTGCATATATCGACAAAAGTGGCCAGGACCACAGCCCATGTCCAGCAACCAACGCTCCTGTTTATGGACTAAATGCTCGTCCAAAATGTCCCTTATGTCGCGCCACAAGGTTTGCGATAGCCATGCCAATTCTGAATCTGATTCTTCACCACCCTTTATCAAGCGTCGCAACTCAGGAACGCGCCCGCCAGTTTCCATGAAAGCGTAGTAATGTTCCCGGTAGAAATGCTCTAATTCCTTCTTGGTAGGGAGGGGGTCCAATCGGCGGTAGATATACTTCGGATCTACCACTACCGAGTAGTGCTTCTTCATCGCCCGATCCTTTTCTTCTCGTACAATATAATCCGGTGTATTCCGTCTTCCAAGGATATACTGGGCAACCATCCAGTTAAATTTTTGAATAGCGCCATATCCGCGCAACTAGCCTCAACCGGACCATCATACGGGAGGTCCTTCACTTGCAGGCTGCCCAGCTCTGATTGCAAGATAGCAACTACATCATCTATGCTTCTAGGTACACCAAAGCCTAGATTGATGACCCCACAGGCCCCACTGGATTCAGCAAGTCTAAGTAATCCTTCGGCTACATCGTCCGCGTAGATATAATCAAAACGATTGTTTCTGCCGTACACCTCAATCGGTTCTTCTTGCAGGGCGGAACGGATCCATCGTGAGATCACGTCCCGCGACCCGCAACCATACACCCGAAAGATGCGCGCTGAAACCGTGCGAAACCGCCCCTCGGTGTGTTGGATGAAATTCAACTCTCTTTCCGTAAAATACTTGGCCAAGCCCACGAGGTTCCTGGGGGCAATACGATCCGATTCTCTCAAGTAGCATACCTGTGGGACATTCAGATATTGCTCCGGGTCATAAACAAGGTAACTGGAGGCGAAAACGAAAACCTTCAGAGATGGCATAAGAGAGAGTGCTTCCAACAGCCTGTGCGATAACAAAACATTGTTCTCGAAACTTGTCTTCCAATAGCCCGGTGCTTCTTCGGTACGCTCGAAAGTTGCTGCTAAATGGAAGACGACCTCCGGGTTGAAGGTACAAACTTGCGCAGGTATCTCCCTGGAAAGGTCCACCTGAATATGGTCTACTTGATGTCCTAACTCATTGCCTGAAGCGATGTCTACAGAAAGCACTTCGGCTCCCAGAGAAATCAGACGCCCAACAAGCATTCTGCCAATGCCCCCTGCTGATCCGGTTACTAAGACTTTCTTATCTTGCCATTTCATGCCTGATTCTCCTTCTCTAAAGTTATTACCCGTGCAGAGCCAAACCCGTCCACCAAGGCACGCCCCGCCCTGCTCATAGCTGCACGCTGATCTCTGTTGCTAACTAACCCAGTTAGCACTTCAGCAATCCGACGCGGCTCGATATACCGATGCCCTCCCAGATTTACCGAAATGCCAGAGTTGGTAGATCCTTGGAGAAGCACTTTCTCCTGCTCTGCTTGACTCAGCCCAACAATTGGAACCCCCATAAAAGCCAACTCCCATACAGTGATTCCCCCCGCAGAAATCGCCACATCAGACCAAGCCATCAGTTCGGGCATGTTTGGCACATTGCTTTCGAGCCGGATATAAAATCTTAGTTGCTCCACAGCGGATTGCAATTCCTTATAATGCGAATTAGTTCCGCCAACTACAACCACCGCTTCCATCCCGTCTACCTCTACGAGTTGCAGTGCTTGGATTACCTTAAGGGTCACATTGTCAGGATCACTTCCGCCCAGCGTAACCAGCACCTTACGTGCCATCTCCGGGATGTTGCGTTGCCAGCCCTGCCACTTCAAAAACTCTCGGCGCAAGAGCACGTACCTGGTTCCCAGGAGGAGGCGGGTATATGATTCGCAAGAATAATTCAATTCTTCTGCGTGCAAGTTTTGATTCAAAACTACATCGGCGTAGTAGTGCTCAAGATGAGCCATATCGTCAATAATCAAGAGTTTATGTCCAGATGTTTTGACTCTTCGCTGATATTCTGAATCAAAGTGGTAGCCATCCAACACCACCCATGCTCCAGGATGTTGCGCCAACACATCCGAGGTGACCTTCCAATCAACAGGATTGGGATATGGTTGTGTCAACTTGATAACTATAAGCCCCTCATCGTGCAGACGCTGAAGCAGACCCTCACTTTCGCAGGCGGTAATTAATACCACACGCCCGCCACGATCTTTCCAGGCTTGAGCCAGGGCCAGGCAGCGCATTAGATGGCCTGTACCGATCCGCGTATTTGCATCGGCACGAATGATTAGTGTTCGGTTGTACCTCGATCCGGCAAGTAACAACTGTTTTCCCTTTCGCCGCCCGGTCAGCAAGAATGCCGCCTGTTCGGCAATGGACAAATCCGGTGCCTTTGAGTCGGCATCCATCGCCACCAGGCGCATACCGCTTCTGTGGGCTTTAAGAATGCTGGGAGAACTGATTGATCAGCTTCTGCAGCTGACCTTTTTCAAGCCATTGTTCGTTAGTATTGCTTGCATATTCCCATTCCTCCGGAACCGGTTGCCCTTGCTGTTCAATCTTGGACATCCAAAACGGAAAAGACGGTTTTACAACGAAAAAATCTCCACAATCCACAACGTTACGTGCCTCATCCTTAGAGATGAGCAATTCGTGCAGCTTCTCTCCCGGGCGGACGCCGATAAACCGAATCTCGCAGTGGGGACAAACAGTTTGGGCAAGATCCATAATCCGCATACTAGGAATCTTTGGTACAAAAACCTCGCCGCCCTGCATGTTCTCAATGCAATTGAGAACAAAAGAAACCCCCTGTTCCAGGGTGATCCAAAAACGGCTCATCCGCTCGTCAGTGACGGTCAAAGTCCCCGTCTTTTTCTGCTTGAGGAACACGGGCACCACGCTGCCCCGGCTGCCGACCACGTTGCCGTAGCGGACCACGCTGAATCTGGTGCGGCCACCGGCGTAAGAATTGGCCGCCACGACCAGTTTCTCCAAGCACAACTTGGTCGCCCCATAAAGGTTTACCGGGTTCACCGCCTTATCAGTGCTCAGGGCGATGACCTTTTGGACCCCGTTGTCGATGGCGGCGTCAATAACATTCTGTGTGCCGATTATGTTGGTCTGGACTACTTCAAAGGGGTTATACTCGGCCGCCGGCACCTGTTTGAGCGCCGCCGCGTGCACCACAACATCAACGCCGTAGAACGCCCGGTACAACCGGTTCTTGTCGCGCACATCGCCAAGGAAGTAACGTAGGCAATCGTATTTGGCTGGATCGAAAACCTGCTGCATTTCGTATTGTTTCAGTTCATCCCGGCTTAAGATAATCAGCCGGCGCGGTTTGTACCGTTGGAGCACCGTCTCCACAAATTTCTGCCCGAACGAGCCCGTACCCCCCGTGACCAGAACAGATCCGCCGTTTAGCACGCCTGCCCCGCCTCCGACCTTCACATCTTGAGATAATGAGCCTGGTTGCGTATTCTTAAGTGACATACTTCTACTCCAACCAGGAAAACCCTGCCCAACTGGAGAATTGTGCAAGATAGCGGGCGGCTGACAACTGAAAGATCGTCAAGATGCCTGGACAAGCAGCCGATTATGATTGCAGAGAGTAACACTGTTGTTGGCGGCCGAACAGGGACTGTCCCCCTGCGGGAAGGGGGCTGTCCCCCTAAAAGGAGTTGGTCTTGGTTGAAAAAGGTATCATTAACCGTTTCGGAGGCTTTGAGCCGATTGCATGAATTAATCTCCGACCACTTCCAAAAAGGCCTTTACCTTTACTGCGCCGAGGCGGGGGAACAAGTTTTCTATACCGAAATAGAAGACAACCTCCAACAGCTTGATGGCAAAACACAGATAACGCTGGTGTTTTACACCGAATCCGAACTGCTCTCCGCCACGCTCGCCGACGCCCGTGGCTTTCTCGATCGTTGGCTCCACCAGCTGCCCGGTATCGCGGACCGTTTTTACGGCGGGCAGGGTTCCCCGGACATGCTGGTCCAATTAGCGGAGGCCTTGCAGTATCTGCAAACGGTAAGCATTCAGCTTTCGGCCCGCGGTTACGGCCTCGCCGGCTGGCCGGAGCGCCTGCGGGACGCGGCCCGGGAGTTGCTCCAAGTCACGGAGGCGAACCGGGCTGTCCAACAGGGAGATTTTCTGCTTTATGAGTTGCAGGGTGCCTTGGAGGGACTGCGGGACCGGCTGGCCCGCATTGAAGTTGTGGCTGGTGATCACCAATGATTTGGGAACAGAATCTGCGCGCCATCCGGCGTCGCGATCCGGCATTGGCCGAACTGCTCGAAAACACTCCCTCCGCGGACGGTTTAGACGTAATTACCGCCAAAAACGGCGACCCGGTTCCGGTGTGGCGGAATCAGCCGCTCGCCAGCCGGTACGATCCGCGCCGTGAGGCGCAAGCCTGGGCGGCGGGTATAGTCAATGATGTTCCCTCGGCCGGCCGGGCCTATCTCGTTTTCGGGCTGGGTCTGGGCTATCATCTGGAGGCGCTGCTCCAAAAGGACCCCGGCGCCCACTTTATGGTTTTTGAAATCGAACCCGGGTGGTGGCGGCGGCTGCTGGAACTCCGTGACGTGCGCCACCTCATCAAGCATAAGCGGGTGTTCATCCAGCCCGCTTTTGACTTCTCTGCCGGCAGTCCGGTTTTTGACTGGCTGCTGCAGGGCACTTTTGCCGGGGAAGTGAAGGTGGCGGAAATACCGGCTTATCGCGACCTGTTTCCGGAAGCCCACCACCAATGGCGGCAAGGAGTATTGGATTCTTTACACCACCTCCGGGTGGGACTGGCGACCCGGGAGCACTGGAAAGATGTGTGGCTGCAGAACAGCATCGCCAATCTGTTCGCGATTTTCGCCAATCCCGGCGTCTCCGACCTCCTGGACAGTTTGACCGCTACCCCGGCGGTGATGGTGGCCGCCGGCCCTTCGCTGAACGAACACCTGGAGACTCTGCGCGGCCTGGTCGGCCGGGTACCGATCATCGCGGCCGGCACCGGCGTGGTCCCCCTGGTCCAGGCCGGCATTCATCCTGATTATATGGTTTCCATCGACCCCGGCGAGGCCAACTACGCCGCCCTGAAGGATTACCTGGACCTGCCCGATACCACCCTGGTCTTCTTTTCCTCCCTGCACCCCCGGGTGGCGGCCGAATTCCGGGGACCGAAAGTGTCCGCCTTCGCCGACCAGGAGCACCTGCCCCAGTGGCTGGGCGAACTGGCCGGCTGGAACCATAAGGGCGTCCTGCCCGACGCCGCCTCGGTGGCCATCCCCACTTTCAAGTTCATCCTCGACCTCGGCTGTCCGGAAATCATCCTCCTGGGCCAGGACTTGTCCTTCCTGGACCCGGAGAATTTCTACGCCGGCCGGCGAAAAATCACGGTCACCGACTACCTGCCCCGGACCAACATCGCCGGGGAAACGGCCTACACCACCAGGCAACTGCTGACCATGCGGCGCGAGCTGGAAATGTACATCGCCCAGGCCAACCAGCGCGGCCGCCGGGTTTATAACGCTTCGCGCACCGGCCTGCCCATCGCGGGCGCCGCCCCGGTGGACTTCGCGGCCTGGGCCCGGGAACAGGCCGGCCGGCGCTTCACCCGCCCGGAATCAATCCTCGGGCAGCCGTCCCCGGAGGAAATCCTGGAAAAACTTCGGGAGCCGCTGGCCACCGTACGCCGGGAACTATCCACCCTGCGCGAGACGGCCGCCGCCGCCACACTGGCGCTGGCCCCCCTGCGCGACCAAAACCGGCCGCCCGACCCGCTCGGGGCACCCGCGTTAGCGGGTCGGGTACCCCCGGGTACCCCGGGCGGGTACCCCCAGGCCGCCCGCAAAGCGACGGCCGACCAGCTGAGCACGGCGGTGCCCCGGCTCAACCAAATACTGAACCACACCGCCTACCAGAAAATCATCCGGCGCACGGTCAGCAACCTGGACCTCCTGGTGCGCACCCGCAAACTGGACCTGGACACTGCTGACGCCGCCCAGGTCCGGGACTTTGTCACCATGCTGTACAACTTCGCCACCGCGGTGGGCGGCCGCGCCGAACGCTACCACGCCGAACTGAGGAAGATCGAACCCGGGAAACCGGACGCGCTCTAACTCCGGGCCACCACCCGTGCGGCGTTTGTGATGTAAAATTCTCGGCGGTGGGGGCTAAAGTTTGGCGGCCGAGCACCGAAATAGAGGTTAGGGAGATCGACTCCCGGAAGTAGACGTGGCCACGCTCTAACTTCAACGAAACAATTTAAGGGGGGGATAATGATGAGAGTACAAACCAATATCGCGGCCCTCAATACCCACCGGAATTTGGGCGTCAACCAGATGATGGCCGGGCGGGCCTTGGAAAAACTGTCCTCGGGCTTCCGGATCAACCGGGCGGCCGACGATGCCGCCGGGCTGGCCATCTCCGAGCAGATGCGCGGCCAGATCCGGGGTCTCGGCCAGGCCGTCCGCAACGCCCAGGACGGCATCTCGATGGTCCAAACGGCCGAGGGCGCACTCCAGGAAATACACACCATCCTGCAGCGCATGCGTGAGTTGGCCGTCCAGGCCGCCAACGACACCCTGGCCGCCTCCGACCGGGCGCAAATCCAGGGAGAGGTTGACCAGTTGGTGTCCGAAGTGAACCGGATCAGCAACAACACCGAGTTCAATGCCCGGATCCTGCTCGACGGTTCGCTCTCGGCGGCGACCACGTTACAGGCCACCAGGCTTGAGGGGCCGGTGTTGTGGAGGGCAGCAGTCGGCGGCTTGGCTACGGGTGCCACTGTGCTGACCGCTTTGCACGACACCGCCGGCAACCCTCTGGGCATCGCCACCGGTGATGTGATCACCTTCGAGGCCGTCGTAAATGGAGTACATAAGACCGGATCCTTCACCGTACCAGCAGCAGCCAGCGGGATGGAGCTGCAAGATCTGACCGCCAGGATGAACGCCACCGGTTGGATCACCGGCGCCACCGTATCCGCCGGCAAGATCACCTTCCAGGGCCAAAACCAGGGCGAAGTGCACCACATCGCCGGGTTCACCATGAGGGTAGTCGATAGTGCAGGTAACGAAAAGACCACGGCCAGCCGGTACCTCAACCAGTTCGTGATTACCCAGGTCGCTCAGAACGCCTCGGCCGACGATGCCGCCCGCCTGATGGTCGGCGCCAACGAGGGCCAGTTGATGACAGTGAGCATCGCAAAGACCAACGCCACCACCTTGGCCATCCAAGGCATTAGGGTAGATACCCAGCCGCAGGCCAACATCGCCGTCAAGGTCATCGATGAGGCCCTCGGTACGGTTTCCACGAACCGGGCCCGCCTCGGCGCCGTCCAGAACCGGCTGGAGCACACCATCGCCAACCTGGGGGCCACCGCCGAGAACCTGACGGCCGCCGAATCCCGGATCCGCGACGCGGACATGGCCGCCGAGATGATGGAGTTCACCAAGTTCAACATCCTGAGCCAGGCCTCCATCGCCATGCTGGCACAGGCCAACCTGCAGCCGCAGGCCGTATTGCAGTTGCTCGCCTAGCCGGAGTGAAGAGAGAGGCAAGGTAAGGGCATCGGGGGAATGAAAAAGTGGTCGAGGGAGCCATCCGCGAGGATGGCTCCCGGTCATGACATAAACGCTGTCTTCGACACCTGTACATCCAGTTCCTGCCGGACAGCTAAAGATTTTCGCGCACCACCCGATATATTTACTAAGATTCTGTGAGGAGGTACTCCCAATGCGGGTGGAATCGGTAACACCGAGCAGACCCCCGGAAGAGGCGGTGCAGCGCCGGCAGCAGCCGCCGCGGACCGAGGCACCGGAAAGCGCCCGGCACGAAGCCAAGAACGAAGCCAAAAGGGACGAACCGCGCGCCGTGCAGTCCCTGGAACAGGAACTGACCGCCGCGATCGAGCTGGTGAACCGGGTCCTGCAAACCCGGAACCGGAGTTTTGAGTTTTCCGTGCACGAGCCCACCAAGGAGATCATTGTGCGGGTGATCGATACGAAAAGCAATGAAGTGGTCAAGGAGATCCCGCCGGAAGAGATTCTGGACCTGGTGGCCAAGCTGTGGGAAATGGCGGGGCTTTTTGTGGATGAACGCCGCTGAAGTAGTCGTCGGTCGTCGGTGGTCAGTCGTCGGACCGGCGTAAAATGGGGACTGGCTCGTTTTCCGGCAAGTAACGCCGTTCCACCTGGCATCATTATCGCTTCGGGAAAGGTGCCTATCTCTATTCTACGGTTCTTAAGGAGGCGGAAGGATGAGTGTCATCCGTATCGGCGGGTTGGCCACGGGCCTGGACACCTACCAGATGATCCAGGATCTGATGAAGGTGCACCGCAAGCCGGTGGACAGGCTGCGCCAGGAGCGCCAGGTGCTGGAGTGGCGGCGGGAGGACTACCGCGGTATCAACTCCGCCTTGCTCAACTTCCGCAACGGCACGGTCTTTTCGATGCGCCTCAGTTCCACGTTCCTGGCCAAGACGGTGGCATCGTCAAACCCCGCGGCGGTGACCGCCACGGCCTCGCCGGGGGCCGCAAAAGCCGATTATGCCGTCACGGTGACCTCCCTGGCCACGACCGCCTACAAGGCCAGTACCGGCACGGTGTCGGCGAGCGGCGCGGACAAGGTGGATCCGGATGCAACGCTCTGGTCCCAGCGCGCTAAGTTCGGCAGCAATCAGTTTGGGTGGAACCTTGCCTCGGTCGCCGGCGAGAACATCGCGGGCACCGGCACGAACTTCTACCAACTGGCGCACGCCTGGATCACCCCAGGCAGCGCGGCGGTGAAAGTGGTGTACGGGACGGGAGGTGAACAAGTCTACCAGGTTTACTACACCCGCGAGGCCTACAACGCGGGCGTTGAGGCCCACAAGGTTCTGGTCGATACCAACACCGGGGCGCTTGAGTTCAACCAGGTCGTGGCCGAAGGGGACACGGTGGTGGCCGGCTACGAGTACAACACCCGCACCTTCGACTTCAGCCTCACCACCTACAACCAGAACGGCACGCCCAACAACAGGACTTTCACCGTGGACGCGGTTACGGAAACCCTGAACGGGGTGCTCAACCGCATCTCGGCGGACAGCGCGCTGGGGCTCGTGGCCTTCTACGAGGGGTCCTCGGACCGGGTGTCCGTATCCACGACCCGTACCGGCGACAACAATGCCGCGGGTGATGAAATCGGGGTGGGGACCACCGGGTTCCTGGCCGAGGTGTTGAGACTCGGTACCGCCGTCGAGCAGGGGGGCACCAACGCCCGGATCACGCTCAACGGCCTGGACATCACCCGCCCCACCAATGAATTCAGCCTGAACAACGTGCATTTCAGCCTGAAGGCGACAGGCACCGCCACCCTGACTGTCCGCAGCGACACCGCGTTCGTGTTTCAGCATATCAGGGGTTTCATTGACGCCTACAACGGTATTCTGGATCTGCTCAACGGCAAATTGCAGGAGGAGCGTTTCCGCGATTACCTCCCGCTCCTGGACGACGACCCTGCCCGGGAACGCATGACCGAGAAGCAGATTGATCAGTGGGAGCAGAAGGCCCGCAGCGGCCTGCTGCGCCACGACAGCCTCCTGAGCAGCATCGTCAACCGGCTGCGGACGGACGTCTTCACCCCGGTTTCCGGCCTCGGCGCTTCGCTGAACCACCTGGTGCACATCGGCATTACGGTCGGCAGCTTCGCCGACCAGGGCAAGCTGGTGATCGACGAGGCCAAGCTCCGGCGCGCCATCGAGCAGGACCCGGAGGGCGTGGCCCGGCTTTTCAACCAGAGCGGCACCACCAATGAGGAACAGGGTATCGGGCACCGGCTGTACGGCTACCTGGATACGGCCATCAAGCAGCTCACCGCCCGGGCGGGATCGCCAACCTACGCCTCGTCCTATGATCCCAGCTGGTTGGGCCGCCAGATCAGCATGCTCGATGAACGGATGCAGAGGACCGAAGAACGCCTGGAGAAGTTGGAAGACCGCTACTGGAAACAGTTCACCGCCCTGGAGCGGGCCATTTCCCGGATGAACGCTCAGAGCATGTGGCTCGCGCAGCAGTTCGGCGGGGGAATGTTCCAGGGGTAGATTTAAGGAGGTAGTACCGTGGCCGTCACCAACCCGTTCGCACATTACCAACAAAACGCTGTTTTGAACGCAGGGCCGGGACAACTGGTACTGATGCTTTTTAACGGCATTCTGAGGTTCGTCAAACAGGCCGACCTGGCGCTGGAAAACGGAGATCTGCCGCGGGCGCACAACGCCCTGGTAAGGGCCCAGGATATCGTTTCCTATCTGCGGGAGACGCTGAACACTGACTTCAAAATCGGGCAGGATCTGGATGCGCTCTACGACTACATCTACAACCGGCTCGTCCAGGCCAACCTAAAAAAGGAACGGGAGATGCTGGCCGAGGTGGACCGGATGGTCCGGGAACTGAAAGAAGCCTGGAGCCAGGCCTTGAAGCCGAGAAGCGCCCCGGAACAGGAGCCCGCGAAACGTGAAGGATAGCCCGGGCGTAAAGGGCACAGGGTGCGGCCCGGCGGCCTGGAGCCCGATCGCGGACGAGCAGCTCCAACTCGCGCGGCGGATACTGGAGATCGTGCGGGAACAACGCGAAGCGATCGCCGGGCTTCCGGAAGAAGAAACCCTGGACCGTTTCATGGCGTTGGCGGGAGAGCGGCAGGAGTGCATGGACCGCTTCGACCGCCTCCAGGCGGTACGATCGGCCGCAACAGCAGTACAGCCGCCGGGTGACGGGTTGGATGCCGAAGTCCGGCAGGTGTCGGCTGCGATCGAGGCTCTGTTCCGGGAGGCGGCGGAGATAGACGCGGCCAACCGGCAGCGCCTGGAGGAAAGCCGTGACCTGGTGCGGGAAGAAATCCGGCGGGCGCGGCAGGGCCGGGATGCTCTCCGGAGCTACGGGCGGCAGGAACTCGGGGGCAGAGGCCTGACCGACGGAGCTTTTGTGGACCGGAAGGAGTAAGAAAGGGTCTGAAATCAGGAGTCGGTAGAAAGGATTAGCTAAGCTGAAAAAGGGGTCAGACCCCTTTTTCCTTTAGGTTTCGGTGTCGATGACCAGCCCCACCGCGTTGGAGAACTGCCGCGCCAGGGCGGGAAGTTCCTTGACGTCCACCTCCAGGATGGTCGCGCCGGTCTCCTTGTTCATCATCCGGATCCGGTGGCGCTTCCCTTCGCGGTCGCGGTTCAGGCGAAAGATGACCTGCTGGTTGAACATCTCGGCCATCCGGTTCAGCCGTTCCACGGCCCGCACCATATCCCGCAGATCGTTCGGGGGCGGGTTTTGCGCCAGTTCACGGGCCGGGTTCACCCGGTCCGCGCCCTCGATCCGGCGGGCCATCGCGTCGTACTGGGCCAGAGACTGCAGGCCGCCGGCCCCGATTTTCATGGCGGATCACCCCCAATGAGAGTCTTAGAAAGACCGTCCCCAGTCTCCCTGGAGGTGCTTTTTAGCGCAGGTAGTTGAGCAGGCTGACGTGCATCAGCCGGGCCGCGGTGGACAGGGTGGCCTGGAGCACCAGTTCGTGCCGGTTGATCCGGATCACGGCCTCAGCCACGTCCGTGTCCCCGATCTTGGACAGCACCTCGGTCAACTGCTCGTTCTGGATCTGGATCTGGGCCTGGAGCTTCTCCAACTGGTAGCCGCGGCTGCCCAGGTCACCGCGGCCCTGCAACAGGGTGTCGATGTGGCCTTCGAGGACGCCGATCAGGCCCGCCACCCCGCTCTGCTCGCCCGCCATCAGGCGGTCACGCAAGTCGAACAGGGCGTCGAACATGGTGGCGCGCAGTACGGGGTTGCCGCCCTCGTCCTTCATCGCCTCGACCTGGAACACTTGGCCCGGATCGATGGTCTCCACGAGCTTGTTCAGGGTCAGCACCCGGCCCCAACCCTCTCCGGTGACCTGTTCAAGCCATACTTCGGGCGGAGTGTAGACGACCATTTCCTGTCCATCCACAACGGTTCTTTCGAACAGCCCCTCCGGCTTGACACCCCCGCGGGACGCGTTCGCGAAACCGACCAGGGCAGTGATCATCCGGTCGACCTCAAAGGCCAGGTTCTTCAGGTCGGAAGGAGAATAGGTGCCGGTGGCGCCCTGGACGGCCATCACCCGGGCGTCCTGCATCACTTGCGTCGCCTGAGCGAGCGCCTCTTCGGCGCGGTTTAAGCGCGACCTTTGCAGGTCGATGCTCAGGACATAGTCCCGGATCTCACTGGTGGCGGTACGCAGTGACAGGACCTGGCTCAGGGCCGCCGGGTCCTCGCTCAGGCGGTTGATCCGCCGCCCGCTGGCGATCTGCTCCTGGACCCGGGCAGCGCCGAGATGCTCCCGGTGAATACTGCTCAGGAGGTTCTTGTAGAATAAGTGGGTGCTGATCCGCATTCTGCTAACCCCCAAATCGATTAGAGCATCCGGTTGATCAGGGTGTCCAGCAGCTCATCCAGCACCGTGATCACGCGGGCGGCCGCCTGGTACCCGTACTGGTACTGAATCATCCGGGTCAGTTCCTCATCCAGGTTCACCCCGGATACAGACTCCCGGAGCGCTTCGATCTGGCCCAGGATAGCGCTCACGTTGTCCCGGCCCCGCTGCGCAGCGTTCAGGTCGGCGCCGATCCCGGTGACCAATTGCTGGTAGTAGCCGTCCAGGGTGGTGTCGTCCTCGCCGTCCCCGTCGGCATCGACCACGCGCTGCTCACGAATCTGGGCAACCGCCCAGGCCTGCTCCGCAGTTACCTGCGCCAGGGCCCCTTCCGCTTCGGGCCCGATGGATATGGGGCCGGTCTTGTAGTCATAATCGGCGACAATGGTTTCGGTCCCCTCGATTATCCGGCCAAACTGCAGCGTTCCGGTGATTGTATCCACCAGTACCCAGTCGCCGGACCCCGGGGGTAGCTCATCCCCTTCGAAATACACCTCAAACGGATTGCCGTCGACCGTGATGGTGACGGTATTCGCAATCAACCAGCCGTTCGCCAGTCGGTGGGCGTCAGTGCCGCCCCCGGCGGCGGTTTCGCCGGTCACTCTTTCGATGTTGAACGCAAAGAATTCAAGAGCCAGCACTCCGTTCACCGCGTTCGCCAGGCTCAACATCAGAAGTTCAAGTTGCTTCAAGTACTCCTTGACCCTCGCGCCCACGGCGAAGGTGCCGGCCAACCCGCCCCGGGTACTGCCCTCCAGCGCCTCTATGAGATTTTGCAGACTTTCATGATCGGCGGCCAGTTCGGTAAATCCGCGGTCGGTTGCCAGGTAGCCGTCACCGTTCACCAGTTCCAAACCGTAAACGCTGACGCTGACCAGATTGAGTTCGGCGTTGGTCACGGTCACACTCACGTCCGCCAGTTTGGACAATTCATCCAACAGGTAGTCCCGCCGGTTCAAGAGGTCGTTGGGGTTGGCGCCGGCGGTGCGCTGGTAGGCGATCTCCCGGTTCAGTTCGGCAATCTGCCGGCCGATGGAGTTGATTCGGCCCACCTGCTGTGCAAAGAGGTCGTTTCCGCCGATGAGGTCGTTTCTCACGTTCGTCAGCGAGTAATAGGCCAGGGAAAGGCTGTTTGCCAACGTCTCGGCCGCGCCCCGCACCGCCGACCGGGAGCCGGGGTTGGCCGGGTCCTGGACCAGGTAGTGCCAGGTGCTGAAGAAATTACCCAGGAGCGCCTGGATCCCGAAGTCGGTGGGTTCCGGCAGCACGGCCTCCACGCGCTGCAGGGCGGTCTCCACTCCGGACCAGTAGCCGATGGCCGACTGGGCCTCCCGCACCTGGCGGTCGAGGTAGGCATCGCTGTACCGTTTGATCTCCACCGCGCTCATCCCCGTGCCCAACTGTCCGGGCCGCGGAGAGAACACCGACGGGTAGGCGATGGCCGGCGTGGACTGGAGCACGGCCTCCTGCCGCTTATATCCCGGCGTGTTGATGTTGGCGATGTTGTGCGCCGTGGTGTTCATCGCCTGCTGGTGCCCGTGCAGGCTGCGCCGGGCGATTTCGATGCCGAGAAAGGACACCGGGGAAAACCCCTTTCCGGTTAAGAATTCGGAACAAAAATCACGCTTCTTTGTTGAGGATCAGGGACCGGGCCTCCCCGGCTTCTCCACGGACCCCGTCCGGCGCGTAGGTCGCGGTCGTACCCGCGACAAATTGTAAAATGGCCCGGTTGAAGCGGGCCGCGTTCAGCATCAGCACGTAGTTCGCGTGGTTCCGGTGCCGGATCTCTTCGATCAGGGATCCCAGACGCCGGCCCGCCTGTTCCAGTTCCCGGCCCACCGGCGCCGGCAGGACGGCCAACAATTCGCGCAGCGGCGTGGTACCATCCAATTCGTGCTCCTCGGCCAGCGCCCTGGCGGTCGCTTCGCGCCGTTCCTCCGCCTGGCGCAGCTCGTCGGTCAGTTTCTCCAGAGCCGGCACGGACGCTTCGAGCCCTGCCAGATCCAGCCTGAGCAGGGCCTGTTGCTGTTCGTCCAATGTGTGTACAATCCCGGCCGCCAGCTCTATTTCCTGCCGGAGGCAGGCGGCCAGGTCGTTAACGGTCATTCGCCCTCCCCGCCCCATTCCCGCACCAGACCTGCAGCGATCTTTTCGGCGTCGGCATCATAGGTGCCGGCCTGAATCTCCGCCTTGAGGCGCTCCACCAGTTCGGTCCGGACCGCGGGCAACTCGGCCAGCTTCTGCCGGTACGCCTGGAGTTCGCGCGCCTGGTCGGAAAGCTCGACGCTATCCCTCTCCTCGGCACCCTCCGTCCGGGGATGTTCCCCGGGTTTGCGATCCACTATCTGGCGACCGTAGATTCGCGTCAGGTCCACCCCGCCGGTCTTGTCTATCTTCATGGCCACCAACTCCCTTACAAGGCCCTTCTATAGTTATATCGCCTAAAACTTTTTCCACTCCGACCACCGACCACCTACATGGCCTTTCTATGTTGTATATCGCCCTAAATCATCCCAACTTTAGAGCTGCTGCACAACTTCGGCGGAGATTTCAGAAAGCGGCAGCACCCGGCAGGCGGCGCCGTTCTCCACGGCGGCCCGGGGCATGCCGTATACCACGCAACTGGCCTCATCCTGGGCAATGGTGTACCCGTTCTTTTGCTTGATGGCCAGCATCCCGCCGGCGCCGTCACGCCCCATCCCGGTAAGCAGCACACCCGTTACCCGGCTCCCGTATATGGCGGCCGCCTGGGTCATGACCTCGTCCACCGAGGGACGGAAGGTCCCTGGGGCCGGCGGGGTGTTGTCTTCGCTCACGCTGACCCGCACGCCGTCCGGGCCGGGCCGGAATCGGAAGGCTTTGCCGGCGGGGGCGATGAGGACCCGGCCGGGCACGACCGGATCGTTGTCCCGGGCGTGCCGGACCTCCATTGCGCATACCGCATCCAGGTGTTCGGCCAGTAAAGCCGTGAACCCGGCGGGCATGTGCTGCACCACCACCACCGCCGCCGGCAGGTTCGCCGGGAATCCGGGCAAGAGAACGCGGAGAGCGTTGGGCCCTCCGGTCGAGCAGCCGATGACCACCAGGTCGGTCTTTCTCTTCGGCGCCCGGGCCGCAACCGGTGCCAGGGGCGCACGGGGCGGCTCCGGCGCCACGGCCTGGGTCAGGGCACCGCGAACCGACGCCCCGGCGGCAGCGCTGATTTTCACCGCCAGCTCCGCTATGATCGCGGTTATGTCGGCTGTGCCGATGGGTTTCGGCACGAAATCGACCGCGCCGAGGGCCAGGGCCTCGATGGTCGCCTTGCTCCCGGCCCGGGTGTGGGCGCTGAGCATGATCACGGGCACCGGATAGCTGATCATGAGTTCACGCAGAGTGTTCAAGCCGTCGAGTTCCGGCATCTCCACGTCCATGACCACCACTTCGGGCCGGAGCACCGGGATCTTCCGCAGGGCGTCTTTCCCATTCATCGCGGTGCCCACGACCTCGAACCCGATCTCGCGAAGCCGGCGCCCGATGATGGTCCGGACCACGGCTGAGTCATCGACCAGGAAAACCCTAACCGGCGGCATACACTCTGCCTTGGCGGCCGCGGGTGCCGATGGTTTCCGCAAGGAGCGCCCGCACGTCTACGATCAGAGCCACCTTCCCATCCCCAAGAATGGTCGCCCCCGAAATCCCGGGTATCCGCCCCAGCAGATCGCCCAGGGACTTGATCACGATTTCCTGCTCTCCGACGAGCCGGTCCACCACCACACCAACGCGGTCCTGGCCGGTGCCGATGATTACCACGTAAAGTCTCCCTTCCGGATCGGTTTCCCGTTGCCGGAACAGGCGGCGCAGGCGGACCAGGGGCAAAACCTCGCCGCGAACCACCACCACCTCGGCATCCCTGATCATGCGGATCTCCGCCGGGTCAATCTGCATGGTTTCGACCACATTGGCCAGCGGAAAGGCGTACACGTAATTGCCCAGTTCGACCATCAGCGCCCGGATGATCGCCAGGGTCAGCGGCAGCTTGATGGTGACCGCCGTACCCTGTCCCGGGGTGCTGCGCATTTCCACCAGACCGTTGATCTGCTCGATCTGACTTTTCACCACGTCCATGCCCACGCCCCGGCCGGAAATGTCACTCACGTCGGCCGCCGTGGAAAAACCGGCCTGGAAGATCAGGTTCAGCGCGTCCTGGTCAGTCAGACGGGCCAAGGTTTCCTCGTCAAGAAGCTGCATTTCCCGCGCCCTGGCCCGCAGTCGGTCCGGGTCCAAACCCCGGCCGTCGTCCTCCACGATGATCACAATGTGGTTTTCCTGGTGAAAGGCGCGCAGAGTCAGGGTGCCCGCACGCGGCTTGCCGAACCCGAGCCGCTCCTCGGGCATCTCCAGCCCGTGATCCACGGCGTTTCGGATCAGGTGCACCAGCGGGTCGCTGATGATTTCGATTACGTTCCGGTCCAGTTCGGTGTCCCGCCCCTCGATGACCAGGTTCACCTCCTTGCCCAACTTCTGGGCCAGGTCCCGGACCATCCGCGGGAAGCGGTTGAACACCTGGGCGATCGGGAGCATCCGGGCCATCATGATTTCCTCTTGGAGGTCACTGGTGATCTGCCCCAGGTGGCTCGAGATTTCGTTCAAGGTGTCGATCATTTCCTCCGAGCGGTATTTCAGCTCCATGATGTCCGCGAAGCGCTCCAGCCTGGTCCGCTCGATCACCAGTTCACCAACCAGGTTCATCAGGCTGTCCAGCTTCTGGACGTCGATCCGGACGGTCCGGATGGCTTTCTTGTGGGCGTTCAAGGAGTCGAACTGCTCCACGCGGGCGGCCGGAGCGGGTCCGGCCGCGGTGGACGTTCCACCCGGAGTATGCGCGGGGGTAATTGTATCGCCGCCCGCCTCTTCCAAGACCGCTACCGGTGTTACCGTTACGGCGCTTACCTCGGCGATGAGCGACAAAGCCCCCTGCAGCCGGTCCGCATCTTCCTCGGAGAGTACAAGCAGCTCAAACCCCGCACCGTAATTGCCCTGTTCCAGGTCCTCCACCGGCGGTTCGGACTGAATCACCTGCACCCCGGCTTTCTCCAATGTCTGGAAAACCAGAAAGGCCCGTACCGATTTCATCTGACAGCCGGGATCGATGTCCACCCGGACGCGGTAGGCACTGTACCCCTGATCCACGGCTTCCCGGAGCACCTCCCAATGGGCATCAGTGACCACTAGCCCGGCGGCCCCTTCCGAACCCGCAGCCGCCCCGGCCCCGGTCGCGCCGGCGTCACCGACTTCGGCCGACTCCTGCTCACAGAATTCCCGCAACTTTTCCATCACGGGGCCGGTATCGATTTCCCGGTCCGTCCCCCCGATGACCTTATCGCGCAACAATTTGAGCGTGTCCAGCGCCTCCAGCAGCACGTCCACCATGCGGGGCGTACTGTGCACACGACCCTCCCGCAACAGGGTAAGAAGGTTCTCCATCTCGTGCGTGAGCGCGGACATTTGGTCGTATCCCAGGATCCCGGACGAACCCTTAATGGTATGCGCCGCCCGGAATATCTCCTGGATGGTTTCGGGGTTGTCCCCCTCCCGCTCGAGCGCCAGGAATCCGTCGTTCAATATCTCTATCTTTTCGTCAAGCTCGTCCAGAAAGACCTGGATCTCTTCGGACGAAAACATGCCAATCCTCCTCAGGCGGGTTTTTCCGCCGCCAGTTCCATCCGCGCCTGCCGCAGCCGGGCCTGCTCCTTCTCGGCCAGGATCTTCTCCAGATCGAGCAGGATGATCAGACGGTCCCGCCATAGGGCAATCCCGCGCAGGTAGGCGGCGTCCACGCCGGCTACCATCGGCGGCGGCGGCTCAATGTCGGCTTGGGATATACGCAGGACCTCGGAAACCGCGTCCACGATCATGCCGATTGTCGTGCCGCCCATTTCCACGATGACAATACGGTTGTTGGCCGTTGATTCGGCCGGCGGCATGGCAAAACGTTTCCGGAGGTCAATGACCGGGATGATGTTCCCACGCAGTTTGATCACACCCTCCACGAACGAAGGCGCTTTCGGGACCCGGGTGATCGTTTCCATGCGAATGATCTCAAACACCCGGGCGATGTCCATGCCATAGGTCTGACCGGCCAGTTGGAAAACCACCAACTGCTCTTCCCTTTTCCTGGAAGCCTCGGCGTCAGCCATTTGTTCACCTCCCCAGATTGAAAAGTGCCCCGGTACGGGCTTTTGCATATCGTGTGGTATTTATTTATTTTATTATATAAGGTCTAATCGGACGCTCGGGAGGCAAACTTGAGTTCGCTTCCTAAAATACAGGCCGTCGAACAATATACAAGAAAAATGTGGCTGGATTGACCTTGGGTTGTTCTGCAAAAATGCCGATATTGATTTTAATGAAGGGCAGTCGCCTTTCGCTCCGGCTGCACCGGCGTTGGAGATGATGTGTTACAACATTCTCGGATTTTGTGGCCCGGAGGAAGGAATCGAGGGGCTCTCGGAAGAACAAAGAGCTTGACCTTTTACTGGCAGAATCGGCAAAATTGGGGGCGATTCGCATCGATCCGACCACTTTACTCGGCATCTTCGCGGCTTTATCCTTCGTAGTCGTCGGCTTCATCCTGAAAGACGGACACCTTTCCTCTCTGATCGTTCCGGCGGCTATGGCCGTCGTGTTTGGGTGCACGTTAAGTGCCTCCATCGCCACCCTCAGGAAAGTAGACATCTCAGACGTGTTCCGGAGCCTGCGCATGCTCGTCCACCACCGGGCCAAGAGTCCGACGGAGATGATCGAGGAAATCGTGTCACTGGCCGAGAAAGCGCGGCGTGAGGGCCTTCTCTACTTGGAGAACTACCTTGAGGGGGTGGACGACCTTTTTCTACGTAAGGGCCTTCAACTGGTTATCGACGGTGCCGAACCGGAGGTGGTCAAGGGCGTGCTGGAAACGGAGTTGTACGCCCTGGAGGAGCGGCACCGGGTAGCACACGAGTTTTTCGAGACGGCGGGGTCTTTCGCCCCCACCATGGGTATCGCCGGGGCGATCATGGGCCTCATTGTCGCCCTCGGGAACATCCAGGAGCCGGATAAGCTCGGCCCGGCCATCGCCTCGGCCTTCGTGGCCACCCTGTACGGGGTGGTGTTCGCCTACTGCATCTGCTTCCCCATCGCCACCAAGCTCAAGACTCTCACCGCGAAGGAGGTAATGCTCCGCCAGCTGGTTCGGGAAGGCGTAATCGCGCTCCAGTCCGGGAACAACCCGATCATCATCCGCGAGCGCCTGAACGCTTTTCTGAACCCGAACACCCGGGCGTCGTCCAAGAAGAACGTGGAGGAGGAGGAGACCCGTGAAGCGGCCGGGTAAACACGGGGGCGGCGGCGGGCACGGCGGGGGGCGCGAACGCTGGGTGCTCCCGTACGCGGACTTCGTCACCGTGCTCCTCTGTTTCTTCATTGTCTTGTACAGCCTGAGCACCATCGACGCCCACAAATTCGCGGCCCTGGCCCGCTCGCTTCACCACGCCTTGGGCGGGCAGGGCAGTGTGCTGATCGAGGCGCCGGACGCGTCACTCGGTCCGGACGAACGGTTTCCCATGGAACTGGACAAAGGTTTCGTCAAATCAAGCGATACCGCTTTTTTAGCGCAGATGGCCCCCGTCCAGAAGCAGGTTCAGGAACTCATGGAAGAGGCCGGGCTGACTGCTCACATTGAGATGACGACCGAGGAAAGGGGCCTTGTGATCAGTATTCAGGATACAGTGCTTTTTGCTACCGGTTCCGCAGATCTCACCCCTACCGCCCGGGAGATCATGGACAAGCTCGGCCTGATCTTGCTCCAGACCCCGAACTACATCCGGATTGAGGGCCATACGGACAACGTGCCCATCAACACCCCGCGTTTCCCCTCTAACTGGGAACTATCGGCCGCCCGGTCCACCAGCGTGGTCCGGTACCTCATCGCCCGGCACAACTTCCCCCCGGAGCGTCTGTCGGCTACCGGATACGGCGAGTACCGGCCCAGAGACACAAACGATACAGCCCAGGGGCGGCAAAGAAACCGCCGGGTGGACTTTGTGGTGCTGAGCAGCATATACGAAAAAACCGAGCCTCAACGACAGTAGGCCGGCAATCTCCGTGGGACAAATCCTCCCTGTTTTTGTTCTAAGGGATGGTAACATGGTGTTCGCCTTGCCCAACACCCTATCAGGCACTCAAGAGGTGGGCCTCGTCCAAAACAATCACCGTCTGCTTGCCCTCCTGCCGATAGGCAGTCGGGATGGCCTCTTCGAACTGCCTTTTCATTTCTGCGGCGTTTAAGACCAGATCCATTACTGACGCGTATTTTTCTTCTGGTTTCTCCCGCCGCGCCAAGCCGGCCGCCGCCTGAAGGTAGGGCGCCAGCTTTTGCCCGCTGCACACCCTGAGAAACTCGTAAGCACCCGCATGATCAAAGGTGTCCCACAGGCTGAAGGCTCGGCAGAGGCGGCGCAGGCGCAGGATGTATTCCTGCTCGGGGCTTGGTTGAACTTCGCGCCGCGTCAATCCGGCCAACACCTCCTCCGCCGCCCGGTAGTCGTAGCGGTTCAGGAGTTCGCGGACACGCTCCAGGTGGTATTCCAGGACAAAAGGCGAGCGGTCCACCAGCACCGGAATGTCCCCGCTGCGCACCATGATAAGGTCGGTGCGCTCACCCTTGCTGAGCGAAAGCTCCCACTGTCGGAGCAACACCACCAGGGCCAGGGCGACCGACATGGTCTTGGTGCCGCCGGTGTAGTTGGCGACGACGCGCACCGCCGGCACCTGGAAGCGGGCACCGATGCTTTGCTGCACACCTTCCAGTTCTCGGAAGAGCGCCTTCAGGTCGTCCGGATCCTTCACCACCACCTTCTCGTACCGGTCGGCCCCCAGTCCGAGTTGGTGCACGATCGACTTTCCTTTCGGATTGCCGAGGGGCACGGTGCCGCCGCATCCGGGGCAGCGCACGGTGCGGTTATCGCCACAAGGGTCACCCGGCCCGTCCACCACCACCGTACTGGGGTTCTTGCCCCCCGAACAGAGAAAATAGATGTGATCCGGGTTGTACTCCCGGCAGGCATTTACCACCGGCGCGCAGGAACCACCCACCGAAACCACCAGCACCGTCGGCACTTGTCCCCCCCCCCTCAGCCCAAGTCTGCAGTATTCAGCTTTCGCTACTTCCCTACCTTGGCCAGGCGGACGGCCCAGCCCCAGGCCCGGGCCTTGTCGCGGCCGGAGAGGTCGGTGCGCCACCCTTCCCAAAGGTCGCGGATGGCACAGTAGTAACGCTGCGTCTTCTTGCTGCGGGGAGGCGGATTCGTGGCCATCGTGCTTAAGTAGCGCCGCATCGCTTCTTCGTTGCAGTTTTTGTAAAGGTAAAAAGTAAGCGCTTTTTCCGCTTCGTTCACCGCTTCGTTCAAGTCCACGCCGGCGCGCCGGAGTTGGCGGGCCAACTCATCCGCCTCCCGCAGTACCTTTTCCCAGTCCACCCGGCATCCACCCCCATACATCAATACGGATCCGACGGCAACTGGCGGCTGTCCAGACCCTCACGCCCCAGAATGGTGGCCACCTGCTCAAGCCCCGCAAGGTTTAAGAGGTTTTCGTCTTCGGCTTTCTGACAACACTCGGCGATCCAGGTCTCTAAAGCCTCGCCTTCCCGGCGGCTCGCCGCGCCGCCCAGGCGGCCGCGCTGCGCCGGCGTACTCCGCAATTCCGCAGCCGTCACCTGTACCTGCACGCTCCCCAGCCCCACCGGCTTGGCCGCACCAAGTTTGAGAAGAAACGGAAACCGCGGATGTTGTCCGAGCGCAGTGAAAAGTACGCCCAACAGTGCCGGACTCAAGCTTTCGAAATAAATGGTGGTGTGGAGAGTCTGGCCGGCCGCCAAGGCGATACGGGCATCGGGGCCGGTCGCCGTCTTGCCGTGAAAGTAAAACTTGCGTCCCCGGACACGGCTGTTTTGCAGGTAGCGCGGCGGCAGGCCACGCCGGCCGGGCGCGGGCGTCCAGAGAAGTGGGGTGTACACCAGCGCCACCCGGCCGCCCGACGGGAGCGGGACGTCCGCCATGTGGACACTGCCCAGGTAGTTTTCCCGCCGCCCGGCCGTCATCCCGAACAGCCGACAGGCCGGACAAAGGGCCTGCACCTGCCTGCAGCGCTTGAGCGATCCAGGCAGCAAGCGGTCCACCGATTTATCAGCTACCGAAAAACAGGACCGGGAAACGGCTTCGGCCACACTCCGCACGGCGCCCTTGAGCGAGGAGCCGGGAATGACGTATACTCGCCGGCCGCCCCGGGTAACCGAGGCATGCAGAGCGGCCAGTTGTTCGCCGCTACGTTCCCCACGCACGAAGCTCACAATACCCGAGGCCACCTGCACCGGTCGTAACAGCGCCAGCGCGCACTCCAAGGCTCCGGTCATCAGGTCCTCCCGGTAACTGTGGTGGCCGGACGCTTTGTCACGTGCCAGCGATTCCGGGAGCGGCGCAAAAGCATAAGGTTTTTCAGGGGGTCCGTCAAACGGCATGTGCTCATCCCCCCTCGGCGGTCAGCGTGCGGTCGCGGTGACCAAGAGGCCGCACCGCCACGCGTTCTGACAATAACTCCGGCTCGGCATAGCGGACCAGTTGCACCAGTCCGTCCTCGTCCTGGTAGAGGTAAACCCGGGCGGCAAGAGGCTTGGAGTAATCGTGATCTTCTACGCCATAATCAAGTGGACGCGGAAACTCCACGCGGCCCCGCCGGCTCCCGCCCGGCAGGTCCAGACGCCTCCCGCTCCATAGCCGCCGTCCCGGAGTGGCCAGGTACGTTTCCTTGTGCACCGCCCCCGCGACCAGGGTGGGTGGTAACCGCCGGCGCGCATTATCTTCCAGAAGAAGGCACACCACCCGCCCCCGTCCCTGGCGTTCCCACCGTAGTTCGGCGGGGGGGGCAAAAACCCGTACCACGACCCAGCGGGGATTAAAGAGCCGCCCGGCGTCGAGATCCGCCGCCGTGGCGCACACGGTCGGGAGCTGAATCTCCAGTTCGTTCCAGGCATACCACCAGGTCGCCCCCGGTGCCCAGAACCCCTCGTCCAGGCGCGCGCCCGTAGCCGCGAAGACCCCCCGGACCATTTCGACGGCGTCGCTTCCATTGTCCAGGTTCTCCCGGAAAGTCAGCACGTACCCCGTCATGCGAGCTCCCCCACCCAACGCGGTGCGGCCGCCTCCAGCCAGCGACGCGCTGTCTCGCCCGCGGCCTCCAGGACAAAGAGACCCCGAGCGCGGCTGGTATGAGCGCCCGCCACCAGCAGCCGCTCCCGGTCAGCCCCCGGCACCGCGAAGGCCCGGCGCGCCGCTTCGTCGCACAGGGCGCCGACCCCCAGGATGTGGCTTTCCGGATCGCGCAGGGTGCGCACCGCCAGGCGGGTGATCTCCACCGCCACGCGCCCGAGCCCCCGCGACTTACCAAAACCGAGCGGCACCAGCCCGTCCGCTACGTCGAGCAAGGCCGCCCCCAGGAGGCCGAACTGCCCCAAGGTAAAATTGCGCAGGGTGAGTTCACCGGCAAACGAACCCTCGGTGACTATCTCCAGCTCGAAGGGGCCATGGGCGACCGCTCCGGTAACCCGGTCGATGGCCACCCCGTAGCGGGTGTCGGTGGCAAGGGCTCCTTCCGGGTAAAAATCGCTCACCCGCACCCGGCTCGCCAAGCCGGTGGCGCCGAAAAGGCGGCAGGCGTGGCACGCCCCGCGGTAAGCCTCGGGTCCAGAAGACTTGTCATCAAATGTGCAGGCTTTCTCCAAATCGTAGGTCTCTCGCTTCTTGCGGTGGGCCAGCGGGTCGCAGGCCGCTTGCGGCCGCACCGAACGCAGCAGCCGCTCGGCGTGCGCCCGCAGCACCCCCCGGAAGGAGGCTCCGGGAATGAAGAGCACCTCCCGGCCGTCCGGCCGCCTGGTGCGCACGAAGTTCATGTCCGGCACGGTGGGATCCATCGCGGCCGCCCCCTCGCCCCCGGCCTTGATCAAAAGGGGCGTGCGCGGAGAAACGGTCAGCGTGAACACGGCTTCGTTGTAAAAACGACTATGCACCCGCCTCACCTCCGCATTCCGCAAAAAACGCGTTCAACCACTCCTGCCTTTCCTCTGTCCCGGCCTCCCGCCAGTCACGGCGTACCAGGTACGCCTGTAGCGCCTCCCGGTCGGTCGCGTCCACGTAGCGTACCCGCAAGTGCTCCAGGTGCACCCGGCCGAGGCCCCGCCCTTTAAAGCCGCCCACCGGGACGCCGCCTTCGGCCAACTCCTGCAACCCCAGCCACAAAAGGCTCCTTTCCGCCGGTGTCCCGAGATTCTCGGCCATAATCTCCAGCGCAAACCGCGTCCCGGCCGGGACCACCTCGAAGTCGTACTTGTTTTTCACCGCCTCCCGCTCGCGGTCAATGGCCACTCCGTCCCGCACCTCGGGATGCGTCTCCCCGAGCGGGAAAAGGTCACTGAACCGTACCCGCGAAGCGAGCCATGGGCTACCGAAAATCCGGCACACCCGGCAGGACCGCTCCCAGACCTGCTGGGCCAGCCAGTCGTCGCGGCCCTCGTCCCTCTCGCGGACTTTTCGACGCAGGTCCTGCATCTCCTTCCGGGGAATACACCAGCCCGTATCCTCCAGGGGGTCGCAGGCCCCACGCCCGTTCCTTGGCTCCCGTTCCAGCGTGCGGACGAGGCGTTCCACCTGGCTGCGCACCACGCCCCGCAGCGAGGAGCCGGGAATGTACGGCCGCCCGCCAGTGGTCACCACCGGTAGGTCGCTCGCGCTGGGCAGCAGCGCCTCCGTACCGGCGCCCACCCGCAGGGCGGTATCACAGACCAGCTCCCCGGTAACCACCAGCCGGTGCCGGAAAGTATCCCAGAAACCGGCCGCCGCAAACGCTCTCACCGCTCTTTCCCCCTCTCCAGCACGAACTT
Source organism: Candidatus Desulforudis audaxviator MP104C (assembly GCF_000018425.1). GTDB lineage: Bacteria > Bacillota > Desulfotomaculia > Desulfotomaculales > Desulforudaceae > Desulforudis > Desulforudis audaxviator. Next base: position 1,892,093 of record NC_010424.1, read on the forward strand.
GGCACCGACAAACGCGCGCCGCAAGAAACCGAGAAACCGCACCAGCGCCTCGGTAACGGCCTGCCGGCGCACCGCCGCGTCCCCCAATTGCTGGGCGTCAATTTCCTTTTCGATCCAGCCGAGGGTTCCCTCCACCCAGCGGATCAACGGGCGACCGCCCACCTGCGTGGTCCAGAAGGCCCCGGTTTCTTTTCGGCCCGCCTGGTAGGCCAGCCAGTTTTGAAAGACCGCGGCCGACTGCGCCGCGCGCGCCACGTCGATCGCCCGGGCCAACTGGGACTTACTCACGTCCTGCTGGTTTTCGTCGCGCGGGCCCAGCGCCTGCACGATCTTCTCCGCCCGCGCCACCAGTTGCTCGTTTAAGGCGTCCACCGCCTGCTGCACCGACTTCACTGCTTCACCGCCTCCTTCCCCGCGTCGCACTTAAGATGCAAAGGATCACAGGCCACCACTTCGCCCCAACCTTCGGCCGTGCGCTCACCGAGGCCGCCGTTTTCCACTTCCTCCAGGAAGGCCAGCACTGCCCGGCGCTCCCGGGCCGGCGCCCGGTAGGCCAGGACACTTCCCGGCGCCAGGGCCGCCTGCACCGGTTTGGGCAGACCCCAGGCCATGGCCCAGCCGTCTGAGCTTTCCCATTCGAGCACCGAGACCGTTTCCAAAAACTCCAGTCCGACCGGGAGAGACGTAACATACGGGGCCAACACCGCGGCGGCCGGAAGGCCGCAAGCCACGCCGGCCGCGTCCCGGACCAGTAGCGGTGCCTTCAGGAGCAAAGCGAAGCACAGGTGGTCCGGGTCCGCCGGCTGCCCGTCGCCCTGCCGCGGTTGAAAGGCCTCCAGACGTTCTTCCAACGGCGGCAAAAAAACGGCTTGCGCCTCCGTAATTTCCAGGACGGCCCGCCCGAGACCGCGCGCCCGGGCGGTACCCACCCGGATCGCCCAGCCGTCGCCGGCGCGCGGGCAGGCGCCGTCCAGCAGTTGGTGCAGGGCGTGCAGCGCTTCCGGCGTCCCGCGCCAGGTACCCGTAAAGTAAAGCGCCCGGTCCCGCCCCGGCACCTGGGCGTCCAGGGCGTAAAGCACGCCGTCGGCCGCCGTTTCGGTGCGCCGGTCGAGCCCGACCCGCACCAGCAGTTGCCGCCGCACCTTTACCGTTTCGTACGCCGTGTCCTGGCCGGCCGAAAGCGGCATTCGGGCCGCCACCCCCCGAAAGCGGTCCAGCCGCTCCCGACACTCCGGACACCCCGGGGACAGCTCTTCAGCCAAGCCAAGGTGCCGCCGCAACGTCACGAGAAGCATGTCCAGCACCCCGTGGCCGCCGCCTTTCCCCCGGCCGTGTACGCCGCAGGCAAACCCCGGCCGGGCCTTGCAGGAACGCACCGTCAGGGGCAGCGGAAAACCGTCCCACTTTTCGCCCGGCACCGGGTAAAGAAAACCAAAGCGCGTTTCCGGACCGAAAGCCAGTCCGAACTCCGGAGGCAATTCTGCGGCCTGGCCCGCCGCACCCGGCGCCAGAGCGCCCGCGGCCCGCAGGACGGCCTCGGCGAGCGCGCCTCGCCAGACGCTGCCGGGGATGTAGTCGCGCCCGAGTAGCACGTTTTGCGTCGGGGTTCCCTTGCCCACCAGCAAAGGTCCCTCAACCCGCAACCGTACCTGCCAGCGCAAGGGACACCACCTCCCGGCAAAAAGACTCGACCTCGTGTTCCGTCATCTCTTCCCAGCCCCGCCCGGGGGTCCACACGGCCACACCGGATACATCGAGTTCCACCCGGCCCAGGCCGCGTCCTTTTTGCCCGCCCAGGTGGGTCACCAGGCCGAGCGTGCCCACCAGCCAGCCGACCACGGCCCGCTCGGCCCGTGCCTCCAAGGTACCCCGAAACCGGAGCGCATCATCCCCGGGCACCGCCTCCGTGAAAAAGAGCCGCTCTTCCCGCACGGTGCCAAGTTTTCGACTGATCCCGATCCCGGTCCGCACCACCATATTTCGTTCCCATTCGGCCTCCGTCGCCTCAAACACACCGACCGGGTAAAAATCGTTCACCGTCACCGCCCCGGCCCGCCAGGGGCTGCCGAAGAGCCGGCAGGCCAGGCAGTAACCGTCACTTGTCCCCGCAAGACCGGCGTGCGGACACATATGCTGTGGCCGCGGCGGGGTACAAACCGGCAGGCCGTACGCCCGCAAAAGCCGCTCCAGATGGGCCCGCACACGCCCGCGCACACTGGAGGCCGGCAGGTAGGGCCGCCCCCGCGCGTCCACCGCCACGGTGCGGTCCACCAGTGGGCGCGGCCGCCCCGGCCCGGCCACGTGCAGCATTCCAAGCGGGCGCACCTCCACCGTCAACCGCCACACCTCGTTCAAACGGTCTCCCCCCTTATTCCAGAACCTTGACCAGTTCCGCCAGATCCACCAGCGGCGCAAAGTAGGTTTCGCGCCCGCCGGCGACCGGTTCACCGCCGAAAGGTCGCCGCGTACCGAGCACCCGGCCGGCGAAGTCAAGGTCGGCCAGTGTCGGCGGCCGCTCGCGTGTGTCCTCCAAAAGCGCGGTAAAACCCCCGTCGTCGCGGCCCTTGCGTTCGCGGGCCTTCTGGTAAAGGTAATAGAGCACGGCCACGCGCGGCTCGCCCCGGACGAAGGCCGCCGCCATTCGGCCAAGCGCGCCAACGAAACCCGCTTCCCGTAAACGCGCGGCCCGGTCAAGCAAAAACCCCAGTTCCGCGGCCGTGACCGGACGCAGAGTCAGGCACACCGGGAAGGTCGCCCCCTCCCGGTAGTACATGGTCTGCTGGAAATCGTCGAGATCGCCGGGGATCTGGTCGGCTGTCGGCACCACCAGGAAGGCGATCGTACCCCCGTCCCGGTACCCGGCGTTCCGCGCCGCCCGCTTGGCCCACTTCAGCAACTCCCCCTCGCTAAAGGCCACGGTGCGCGCCACCGCCGCTTTGGCATCGGCAACCAGCACCCCCAGGGAAAAGCAGATCCGGGCGCCGTCGTGGCCCGGTGCCGGGGTAAACTCCCGGTCGGTCAACGCCACGAAACGCTCGGCAAAGCGTAGCCCAACCGGCCCCCAGGCAAAGAGACCGATGTCCTCCCCACCCAGGGCGAGCACTTGGAAAGGTAACGACGGCTTCCGCTGTGCCTCTTTCGCCGCCGCATGCGGAGCGGGTACGCTCACCCGCACCGCTTCGGCCAGGGCGAGGGCGGTCGCGCTCCAGGTCACCGCCTCCACCCGGCAGGTCCACTGCCGCGCCACGGCGATGTTCTTCAGCTGCTGCACCACGGCGCCAAAGTTGTTGCCGTCCCCGTACACCACCGCCACCAGGCGGCGGCGCGGGTGGCCCACGATCAGGTCGTCCAAAGACTGTGGGAGTCCGGCGTCCGCACCGAGCCCCCAGAGAGCGCGCCCGCCGCCCCGGAGCTGCTCCTCCAGTTCCCTGGTTTTATCCCGCCGGGCGTCACGCCCCCACTCCCTTTTAATCAGGCAGACCCGGCAGATCGGCTCCGCGTCGCCCTCCGGCGGCTGGTACCACCCTTCGGCGGCCCGCTGGCCGCAAATGGCGCACCGCTCCTCAAACGGCAGGGTTTCCGGATATAGTGGGCGCGTCTGGTTGCGAGCCGCCTCCAACCGTTGGTACACCCGGCCCATCGCCCGGTAGTAATCGCCGAGCAGGTCCCGCACCGGCAACGTTTCGGCCGCCGCCGCCACCAACACGCCCCCCGTGGCCGCGACAAACTCCCGCCGCAGGCGCGCCTCCCACGCCGCACCGGTCTCGGCGTCCGGTACCAAGAATTCCAGGTGGGATCCGGCGGCCCGCAGCACCACCTCGGCGCCCAGTTCCGTGGCGACGTCCACGGCCAGCCGCTCCGTTACGTCGCTCAGTATCTCGGAACCGCCCCGGATCTCGTTCAACCCCGGCGTCTCAAAGACGTACTGCTTAACGCGCTGCACCGCCCCGACCACCACGGTGACCGCGAAGGAGGCGGGTGCTATGTCCATCGCCTCCTCCGCGGCTACCGCCCCCGCCTCCCAGAGTCGGCGCAGATCCTCTGCATCCAGCTCCGCCGGCGGTTCCCCGTCGCCTTCCAGGAAATCCACCAGGCGGCGTACCTCCTCCGGCAGGTCAAAACCAGAGGCGGCCAACTCGGCGGCCAACGGCCCTGTGAAACAGGCGAGCCGCAGCACGTGCAAAAGCCCGGGATCCACACCTCGCTGACGGCAGTAAATATTCGCGAGGGCCGCCCGCACCAGCACCACGTCGGCTAAGAGATACTCGGCCGGCGCCCGCCCGCCCGCCGGCAACAGGGGTGGCCGGGCCGCGCCGTCGAGCGGGGCTCTCCGGAAAACCGCCGTCTGATCCACCCGGTCACCGGGGTCGTCCAAAAACACGGCCCGCACTCCGCCATCGACCACTTCCCGGCCGAACGCCAGGGGAAAAACCAAACGGTAATAATCCCGCGCCCAGAACGCGGCGGCCGCATCGGCCAGCGCCCGCAGGTCATCGCCGACCTCTTTTTTCAGTTTTGCCTCCAAGAGCCCGGCTACCAGCCGCCGCGCGGCGTCCTGCTGTTCCTTGGTGAAACCATATCTTCTTCCGGTAAAGCCGTCACGCCATTCGAACACCACCAAACCTCCCCGGTTACCGTTTTTGCTCACGAGCCGCCCACGGCCTTCAAAACCGCATCCTTCAGCTTCCCGGCATCTTCGAGGTCTTCGCGCGTAATAATCCGCGCCAGGCGGTAGGCACGCGCCCGGTACCGGAAGTCCCCTGAAATCTCGTCCAGTGGACAACTCGTCACCAGAAAAAGGCGGGCAAAAGTCCCTAGGCGGGTCCAGAGCGCCTGCAACTTGTTCAAGGTGTCTTGCCCCCGCAGGTTGCCGGACTTGCATTCGAAGACCGCGAGGTTCCCCTGTTCTATGGTCACCACGTCCAGTTGGTTTGCGGCCCCTCCGGTTGGCGCAGTGGTCGAAGCGGGTGACGCTTCTCCCGGCCCCGCCGCAAGGGCGGTATTTTTCTCGGTCAGGTGCAGGTCGAAAGCCACTTCGTCAAAGCAGTTACTTTCCCGCAGCAACTGGTAGGTCAGGCACTCCAGCCACCGCCCGGTGAGAAACTGCCGCGCCTCGGCACTGGCGAAAAACTCTTCCCCCTCCTGGCAAAAAAGCCTGGCTTCTTCCAGGACCGCCCAAAGTTCGCATTCCACTTCATCGCTTGGCCGCCAAGAAACCTTCACCGCGCCGGAAAGCCTTCGTTTCCGCCGGCTTGAAGACTTTTGATCAAAGTGCTTCCCCCACATATCCAACGTAGCCGCGCTCCCCGGCCAGTAACGGCGTATCACGGTCATAATCTTTGCGTAACGCTCCAAAATTTGGCCGTCATTGACGCGAGGGTTCAACCCGTAAGCCCGGAAATAGGTGTCAATACTGAGCCCGTCCAATTCGAAGGGGACGGCGCAGGGCTGGTCATCGTGTGCGCGCAGGAGCAACTGCCGCCGCGCCGTGTCCACGTACAACGTGGCTACTCCCGCCTGCCGCGCCGCCAGGTAGGCACCCACCGCCATGCACTTGGTACCACCCGTAAAGTTCACCACCGCCGTCCGCTTGTGATGCGCCAGTTTGTCCAAAAGGCGCTTCACCACCTTTTCGGTGCTAGCCGGGTCGTACGCGTCCACCGCCACGTCCGCGTCAACCACCTCCAGCTTGCGTTCCTCCAGCACCGCCTTCGTGTCGGACCAGGCCTTGCCCAGACGGGAATCCGGGTTATCGGCATCGCTGGAGCGTACGAGGTGGACGTTCGTGATTGTACTGTCCTTCTGAAAGCATGGGATAAGGTTCTGCATGCGCTGCTCGCTTACCAGCACCACCATCACTTTCGATTTCGCCTCGGCCTTCGCCACCGCCACATCCTCCCTCCAATAACGACACAATTCAGCTATTCACAAACGCCCATCCCGACAGCAAACCAATCCTACAGATGCAGAACTTCAAACACGGAAAGGGTCATATTACGGAGCACCCAGAACGTCAGGACCACCCCGCTCACCCCCCAGCCCAGCAACGGCGGGTAGGTGAGATGCACCATCGGCCTTCCCCACAGCACGACGACCGCCTGGGAAAACCACACGGCCACCTGGCACTCTGCGGTTATTCGCCCGGACTAAAAACAACGCAACAAGAGGGTGATACCCCCGAAGGGGTTGCGCAGAGTCCGGCGCACTCGTTTCAATCCCTCGTAGGTAGGCTGGAAACCGGCCAGCGCCGCGGGCCAGAACCACTTCTGTTTCGGTTTCAATCCCTCGTAGGTAGGCTGGAAACGGTTTATGCCAGCCGCCAGCGTGTTTGCTTTCATAGGTTTCAATCCCTCGTAGGTAGGCTGGAAACTTCTTAAACCGCTCTGCATCGCTGTTACCGTCGCTCGTTTCAATCCCTCGTAGGTAGGCTGGAAACTGAGCCGCCGCACCGGGCAGGAGTTCCCCAAAGCCAGTTTCAATCCCTCGTAGGTAGGCTGGAAACTTCACTGTTGTCATTCGTGAAATCCTTGGAGTTCCGCGTTTCAATCCCTCGTAGGTAGGCTGGAAACTCCCTTGGCACCGATGGGCGGGCTAACCGGGTGGCCACGTTTCAATCCCTCGTAGGTAGGCTGGAAACCTTCGCAAAGTCAAAGAGCCAGCTCCTCCCGTACTGGTTTCAATCCCTCGTAGGTAGGCTGGAAACCAGGTGGATACGTTCAGGGCCAGGCTGGAATTTGTCGTTTCAATCCCTCGTAGGTAGGCTGGAAACCGGGTAGCCGGTCAACGTACTTGAACTTGAAGGCTCGGTTTCAATCCCTCGTAGGTAGGCTGGAAACCTAAAGAACCTCAACGGGCAGATCATCTGCAAGAGCCGTTTCAATCCCTCGTAGGTAGGCTGGAAACCCCTGCGGCAGAGCTAACCGCTCTGCCCAAAGTCCAGTTTCAATCCCTCGTAGGTAGGCTGGAAACGACAGGAGAATTCAACAAACTAAGATTCGCCGAAATTGTTTCAATCCCTCGTAGGTAGGCTGGAAACCCGGAGGGGCTTTTCCTTTTGTGGCCAGCCCCTCACCCGTTTCAATCCCTCGTAGGTAGGCTGGAAACAAGTCCACAGTGGGTTTGGCTATGGACTTTGGGCAGGGTTTCAATCCCTCGTAGGTAGGCTGGAAACCTGAACCTAGCCTCGAATTTAGGCGCCCGCTGGTTCCAGTTTCAATCCCTCGTAGGTAGGCTGGAAACGTTTAAATTACGGTAATCATCGTAAACCTGCAATAGAAGTTTCAATCCCTCGTAGGTAGGCTGGAAACCAGGGCCAGGTTGGAATTTGTCCGGCACGCCGTAATCGTTTCAATCCCTCGTAGGTAGGCTGGAAACACCACGTCCTCGGCGCAGGTGGCGGTGGAAGCGGCCCGTTTCAATCCCTCGTAGGTAGGCTGGAAACTGCGTGATCCTGCTACGCTTGACCTCCTCTTCCCGGGTTTCAATCCCTCGTAGGTAGGCTGGAAACGGTCGCGCAGCCGGGCCGATCAGAAACCGGCGGATGTTAGGTTTCAATCCCTCGTAGGTAGGCTGGAAACCGGTGTTTCCGGCTGGCAAAGGAGGAGCGCGGGACCGTTTCAATCCCTCGTAGGTAGGCTGGAAACCCTCCAGTGTCCAGCCATCGTTTAGATACTGCGACACTGTTTCAATCCCTCGTAGGTAGGCTGGAAACTGCTCAACCGCTTCTTCAAGAACGACAAAAGCAATTGTTTCAATCCCTCGTAGGTAGGCTGGAAACGTGACAGTGGATATCGTGACTACTGAGGGTGAAAGCAGTTTCAATCCCTCGTAGGTAGGCTGGAAACGGAGGGCATCACGAATAGGATTCAAACCCTCCGGGGTTTCAATCCCTCGTAGGTAGGCTGGAAACTCCAGCTGGCTCAAGGATTGCCGGCATCGGTGTTTCGTTTCAATCCCTCGTAGGTAGGCTGGAAACCTATGCCTCCGGAGTACATCCCTTCACCGTCAGAAAGGTTTCAATCCCTCGTAGGTAGGCTGGAAACCGTGGGCTTATATGTGCCCAGCGCACTTTAAGACCCAGTTTCAATCCCTCGTAGGTAGGCTGGAAACTTTGTGGCCAGCCCCTCATCCTGGCCACAAAAGGAAGTTTCAATCCCTCGTAGGTAGGCTGGAAACTAGCATTATCAGTATCAGTACCCGCGAGTGTGACTGGTTTCAATCCCTCGTAGGTAGGCTGGAAACTAACATGTTAATCCTCCCTCTTAATCGTCAGTTTTAGTTTCAATCCCTCGTAGGTAGGCTGGAAACTCAATTTGAGAATATCTATACTACAGGGCCTGAATTAAGTTTCAATCCCTCGTAGGTAGGCTGGAAACCCCATTAGCAAGATAACGTTCGGGATTACTCAACAAGGTTTCAATCCCTCGTAGGTAGGCTGGAAACTTGGCCAATATGGATAAAGCCGGGTTAGGCACTTGCGTTTCAATCCCTCGTAGGTAGGCTGGAAACTCGCGTGCGTCACGCGCACGGTGCCTTCCACCAAAGTTTCAATCCCTCGTAGGTAGGCTGGAAACTGTTCCGGGACGCGGAGCATTTCATTTTCACCATCACGTTTCAATCCCTCGTAGGTAGGCTGGAAACCTCGTAGCAAAACCAAGTCAAGGGGGGCTGACAGGAGTTTCAATCCCTCGTAGGTAGGCTGGAAACCAGGAGGCGAAAAAGGTAGGCTGGAAACGGAGATAGCCCGAATCTCATAACCCCCTGGAAGTTGTTTCAATCCCTCGTAGGTAGATTCTGCTGAAAAAAGCACTTTGCCGACTACTTCTCGGCAGTTGATCCTTGACAATTTGATCATGGTTTAACGTTCCTGCCTGGGCTTAGATCAACTTAGCGATTCGGTTCAGGTTGTATCCCCAGACGGCCCCGCCCACCCAGCGGCGACATCCGGCCAGTCCGCGGTATAGCGTTCGCTTGAGTCCATATCGCCTTTTCAGCACGCTGATCGTTCCTTCCTGACCGGCTCGCCAGCGTTGCAGCCGCCGAAACCAGGACTGGCGCTCGTGTCCGGTACGACTGTGACTGCGTTTACCTTTATAAGGCAGGCTGATTTTACGTATACCCAGAGCTTGTAAGGCGCTTTCGTTACCGGCATTCCAGAAACCACGATCGGTAGCGGTACCTTCTGGCACCCGGCCGGTGCGGTGGATGTGCTCCGCAATTCCTGGAATGAGCAATTGATGGTCCGGGGGGTTACCCATCATCACGTCATACTCGGTCACCAAGCGTTCCGTGCTTTCGGTCAGGCGCACTTTGTAGCCGAACTCGGTTTCTTTATGTGCTTTGCCGCGCCGAATGGGCCGGGCCTCCGGGTCGGAAAGGCTTACCACCCGCTCCGGCAGGTTTAGTTGGCCGGCGTTGACCTGACGCGCCTGGCTGACGATCTGTTCGCCCAGGTCCAAGATTTTCTCCAACCGAGCGGCCAGGCGTCGCTTTTCGTCCCGGGCGGTTCCCGCAAGGTGCCGGGCCTGCTGGTGCAGATGCTGTACTACATTCCGGGCATCCTGCAGGGTCTTTTCAGCGATGTCGGCCATTTCGCCGGTGATCCGCCGCACTTCCTGGATGGATTCTCCGGTGCGCCGTTTCAGTACTTTGGCGATCGCCAGCACCCGTTTCTTGATACTGCGCGTGCGATCCCGAATGGCCACACTGGTATTATCGGCGACGGCCTGGATCTTTTTCGCCAGACGCGTCACCACCCGTACCGAGTCCGCGATCAAGCCGGAATCGGTGGGATGGTGGATGTTGGCTTCGATTGCGGTGGTGTCCACTCGCACTTTGTTGCGGCTTTTTAAGAGCTTTTCTTCCTGCGCCTTACGGACCAGATGAGCGTTCAGTGCCGCCATGTGATCGCTCCCGTCTGCATCCAACCGCTGCCGGATTTTAGTCAGGCTGGAGGGATGGGGCACCGGCTTATTCCAGGGAATGCGACAAAACCGGCGCCAGCTGATCCGATCCTTAACCAGAGCACAGACCTGCCGGTCGCTGAGTCTGTACTGGTGCTTGAGTGCTGTCATACGCAAATAGGTTTCCGCCGGTACGGACGGTCGCCCCAAACACCGATGGTACTTGTCCTGAAATGGTTCGAAGAAGCGCTCATCGTCCAACCAGGCGTCGAGTTTGGCCAGATCTTCCGGGAGTTCAAGCACCTCCGGCGGCAATATGTAGTCCAAGAATGATACTTGTCGACTTTCTTCCTGTCGGAGGCATAGCATTACTGCTCACCTCCGCAGGAACCGAAGTTTTTATGTTGAACCATGATCAGCATAGGGATTCCCTCCTGGTGTTTGTTTTGGTTTGGTCACCTTAAACAATTCGCCACGGAGACCGGAATCCCTTGATTTATCTAGGTTTTCAAGGATCTTTATGGCTGAGTTTTTCAGCAGAATCTAGGTAGGCTGGAAACTCGGGAAGAGCAGCCGTCCTCCCGATCGGTAAGGGAGTTTCAATCCCTCGTAGGTAGGCTGGAAACGCCTTTGAACTCCTAGCCGCCCGGCTCGGATCCCACGTTTCAATCCCTCGTAGGTAGGCTGGAAACTTTCCTAACCCCCAACTTCCCCTCCGGTCTAAAAACGTTTCAATCCCTCGTAGGTAGGCTGGAAACCTCAACAGATCGTGAGCAACACGCTCTACAAAGTCACTGTTTCAATCCCTCGTAGGTAGGCTGGAAACATCGGTGCTTGATGTTACCAAAGATATATGCCTCCTGTTTCAATCCCTCGTAGGTAGGCTGGAAACTGTTACATCAGTATCCACTGCAATGCGCACACGAATGTTTCAATCCCTCGTAGGTAGGCTGGAAACGCTTTTACAGTCCGATGGAGATGTCCGCAATCTCCCGTTTCAATCCCTCGTAGGTAGGCTGGAAACAATTTCGGCACTCCGGGCCAGTGCTTGTCTAGCACTGTTTCAATCCCTCGTAGGTAGGCTGGAAACTAACTCCTTCGGCGGTCGCCGGGGGACACCACCAATGGTTTCAATCCCTCGTAGGTAGGCTGGAAACCCTGACTGTGAATATAGAGAGCGGCAACCTATGTGGGAGTTTCAATCCCTCGTAGGTAGGCTGGAAACCAAACCTTGGGCATATCGGGGCCTCCTTTCATTCGCGTTTCAATCCCTCGTAGGTAGGCTGGAAACGAGGGCAAACCATGTCATCACTTAGCTACAAAGAATGTTTCAATCCCTCGTAGGTAGGCTGGAAACACACTCTACCCTGGATGTACTGGGCCTTCTTCCGCCGTTTCAATCCCTCGTAGGTAGGCTGGAAACGCAGCACCCAAAAGGGCAAAGGGGCAAAAGGTGAACGTTTCAATCCCTCGTAGGTAGGCTGGAAACTCAGAGCCATCGCTTCGCGCGAAGGCCTCTGCAAAAGTTTCAATCCCTCGTAGGTAGGCTGGAAACCCACATACTAAAGGTGGTTGTCAAGTGTACTACTACTGTTTCAATCCCTCGTAGGTAGGCTGGAAACTGCTTTGTCACAGCGGTTGGAAGCGATTCCGGGGAAGTTTCAATCCCTCGTAGGTAGGCTGGAAACACAATTGTGCTAAATAAACGGCGTGGTACGCCTGTGGTTTCAATCCCTCGTAGGTAGGCTGGAAACCTCAACAATGCACTTATCCGTGCCTGCAACCTAGACCGTTTCAATCCCTCGTAGGTAGGCTGGAAACTTGCGTCTTCCGGCCCTCGATAATCGCTCTCACCATGTTTCAATCCCTCGTAGGTAGGCTGGAAACTATCTACTCCATTTACCTCACCCCTTCCGCCGCTCCGTTTCAATCCCTCGTAGGTAGGCTGGAAACCACATTCGCGCCGTGTTTCAACCACGTCCTCGCTGGGTTTCAATCCCTCGTAGGTAGGCTGGAAACCCACCTGGACTCTCGGCGGCACCACCCGCTCCCGTCGTTTCAATCCCTCGTAGGTAGGCTGGAAACTAAATCTCCCGATCTGTACCCTTCCCCTGTAAACTCGTTTCAATCCCTCGTAGGTAGGCTGGAAACTTGCCGAAACCGTGGGTCTAAGGCTCGCAAACACCGTTTCAATCCCTCGTAGGTAGGCTGGAAACCTGCATTCGCTGCAAGCAAGCGGTGTACTATACCTAGTTTCAATCCCTCGTAGGTAGGCTGGAAACACAGCCGAGGTTGGAGCTTATTACTGTAGTAACACCGTTTCAATCCCTCGTAGGTAGGCTGGAAACCTTCTTATTCGTCGGTAATAGGTCGTTTTAGGAACGGTTTCAATCCCTCGTAGGTAGATTCTGCTGAAAAACTCAGCCATAAAGATCCTTGAAAACCTAGATAAATCAAGGGATTCCGGTCTCCGTGGCGAATTGTTTAAGGTGACCAAACCAAAACAAACACCAGGAGGGAATCCCTATGCTGATCATGGTTCAACATAAAAACTTCGGTTCCTGCGGAGGTGAGCAGTAATGCTATGCCTCCGACAGGAAGAAAGTCGACAAGTATCATTCTTGGACTACATATTGCCGCCGGAGGTGCTTGAACTCCCGGAAGATCTGGCCAAACTCGACGCCTGGTTGGACGATGAGCGCTTCTTCGAACCATTTCAGGACAAGTACCATCGGTGTTTGGGGCGACCGTCCGTACCGGCGGAAACCTATTTGCGTATGACAGCACTCAAGCACCAGTACAGACTCAGCGACCGGCAGGTCTGTGCTCTGGTTAAGGATCGGATCAGCTGGCGCCGGTTTTGTCGCATTCCCTGGAATAAGCCGGTGCCCCATCCCTCCAGCCTGACTAAAATCCGGCAGCGGTTGGATGCAGACGGGAGCGATCACATGGCGGCACTGAACGCTCATCTGGTCCGTAAGGCGCAGGAAGAAAAGCTCTTAAAAAGCCGCAACAAAGTGCGAGTGGACACCACCGCAATCGAAGCCAACATCCACCATCCCACCGATTCCGGCTTGATCGCGGACTCGGTACGGGTGGTGACGCGTCTGGCGAAAAAGATCCAGGCCGTCGCCGATAATACCAGTGTGGCCATTCGGGATCGCACGCGCAGTATCAAGAAACGGGTGCTGGCGATCGCCAAAGTACTGAAACGGCGCACCGGAGAATCCATCCAGGAAGTGCGGCGGATCACCGGCGAAATGGCCGACATCGCTGAAAAGACCCTGCAGGATGCCCGGAATGTAGTACAGCATCTGCACCAGCAGGCCCGGCACCTTGCGGGAACCGCCCGGGACGAAAAGCGACGCCTGGCCGCTCGGTTGGAGAAAATCTTGGACCTGGGCGAACAGATCGTCAGCCAGGCGCGTCAGGTCAACGCCGGCCAACTAAACCTGCCGGAGCGGGTGGTAAGCCTTTCCGACCCGGAGGCCCGGCCCATTCGGCGCGGCAAAGCACATAAAGAAACCGAGTTCGGCTACAAAGTGCGCCTGACCGAAAGCACGGAACGCTTGGTGACCGAGTATGACGTGATGATGGGTAACCCCCCGGACCATCAATTGCTCATTCCAGGAATTGCGGAGCACATCCACCGCACCGGCCGGGTGCCAGAAGGTACCGCTACCGATCGTGGTTTCTGGAATGCCGGTAACGAAAGCGCCTTACAAGCTCTGGGTATACGTAAAATCAGCCTGCCTTATAAAGGTAAACGCAGTCACAGTCGTACCGGACACGAGCGCCAGTCCTGGTTTCGGCGGCTGCAACGCTGGCGAGCCGGTCAGGAAGGAACGATCAGCGTGCTGAAAAGGCGATATGGACTCAAGCGAACGCTATACCGCGGACTGGCCGGATGTCGCCGCTGGGTGGGCGGGGCCGTCTGGGGATACAACCTGAACCGAATCGCTAAGTTGATCTAAGCCCAGGCAGGAACGTTAAACCATGATCAAATTGTCAAGGATCAACTGCCGAGAAGTAGTCGGCAAAGTGCTTTTTTCAGCAGAATCTATCTAGGTTTTCAAGGATCTTTATGGCTGAGTTTTTCAGCAGAATCTAGGTAGGCTGGAAACTCAAGAGCTGTTCCGCCAGCGGCTTATCGAATTGAGTTTCAATCCCTCGTAGGTAGGCTGGAAACGGTTGTCTCCAGCGGCATTATGGCATTTAGTGGATCGTTTCAATCCCTCGTAGGTAGGCTGGAAACCTAGCTTGGCTGCTCGCTGGCAGCAGTCTGGGCACGTTTCAATCCCTCGTAGGTAGGCTGGAAACGACCGAATATCCGCCGGTAGTCGTATCCCATTGCAAAGTTTCAATCCCTCGTAGGTAGGCTGGAAACCGGCTATGCGGCCAACCGCACGGCGGCGGTATTTAGTTTCAATCCCTCGTAGGTAGGCTGGAAACACGATAGGCAGGGTTTTAGGCGCAGGCATTAGCATGTTTCAATCCCTCGTAGGTAGGCTGGAAACGAATTCGTTTTCAGGATATTCAGCGGGGTCTAAGATTGTTTCAATCCCTCGTAGGTAGGCTGGAAACATTACTTATCGTGGGAAATCTAAAAGCATAGCACAAGTTTCAATCCCTCGTAGGTAGGCTGGAAACAAGCTAAAGTCCCAGCAACGCTCCAAAAGTGGGCACGTTTCAATCCCTCGTAGGTAGGCTGGAAACCAAAAACCAGCGAAACCGGCAAAAACTCTGTCGAACGTTTCAATCCCTCGTAGGTAGGCTGGAAACTTGGTTCCTTGTTCTTTGAAAACATTAATTTGAGGGTTTCAATCCCTCGTAGGTAGGCTGGAAACGGCGGAAGAAGGCCCAGTACATCCAGGGTAGAGTGTGTTTCAATCCCTCGTAGGTAGGCTGGAAACATTATCAACATCGAGGTAATCGATCATGCTTAGATGGTTTCAATCCCTCGTAGGTAGGCTGGAAACAGACACCCACGCACCACTTCCATCAGATCGTGCTAGGTTTCAATCCCTCGTAGGTAGGCTGGAAACACCGCCATAGCCCGTGATCTGCACCCGACCCTACGTGTTTCAATCCCTCGTAGGTAGGCTGGAAACGTTGGCGGGTAAGGAGTGAGAGAGTGAACCGACCTGGTTTCAATCCCTCGTAGGTAGGCTGGAAACAGGAGGTGGAAGAATGGGTTACGTAGGCTGCCCAGCAAGTTTCAATCCCTCGTAGGTAGGCTGGAAACGATCGTTGGGGTAAGAGAGACCAAGTGGCGGTCAAGGGTTTCAATCCCTCGTAGGTAGGCTGGAAACAAACACCAGGGCGCGAAACACAAGCACATACCAAGGTTTCAATCCCTCGTAGGTAGGCTGGAAACTTTTGTGGGGTTATCCACAGAGATGTGCTTGTTGTGTTTCAATCCCTCGTAGGTAGGCTGGAAACGACAGCGGGGGGTGGTACGTGCTAGGCTTAGAATCAAGGTTTCAATCCCTCGTAGGTAGGCTGGAAACTTTTCGGTTTCTGTTTCTGGTTTCGGTTTCTGTTTCGTTTCAATCCCTCGTAGGTAGGCTGGAAACTGCGCCGCAAAGCAGCCAGAACGAAGGTGCGCCTACGTTTCAATCCCTCGTAGGTAGGCTGGAAACTGTTCTATTGTACTGAACGCGGGCGGCATCCTATCCGTTTCAATCCCTCGTAGGTAGGCTGGAAACAGTTCTGCAATTTGTGCGTCAAGCTCAAGATACCGCTGTTTCAATCCCTCGTAGGTAGGCTGGAAACCCTTATACCGAGAGTTGTCTATCTAGCCGGGGGAATGTTTCAATCCCTCGTAGGTAGGCTGGAAACACCCCGAAAGTCGGCGTAGCTTCCTCCCAGAAGCCGCAGTTTCAATCCCTCGTAGGTAGGCTGGAAACACGAGCAGGGATGGCTTGTGAGAAGGTGGAGCAAATGCGTTTCAATCCCTCGTAGGTAGGCTGGAAACGAAATTATAAGTCTGGAAACCTTTTCTAGTTTGTACCGTTTCAATCCCTCGTAGGTAGGCTGGAAACTGGAAAGGAGGGTGAAGAAATGCCGAGGATTTGGGCGTTTCAATCCCTCGTAGGTAGGCTGGAAACCCGGACGGGCGCTGAACGTGGACCCGTCGTTCGTGTGTTTCAATCCCTCGTAGGTAGGCTGGAAACCCGGTTCCGGCTCCGACGCCTCTGGACGACCTGTTTGGTTTCAATCCCTCGTAGGTAGGCTGGAAACACGGCACGGCTTCGGCGGCCGACATTCTGACCGATTGTTTCAATCCCTCGTAGGTAGGCTGGAAACTGCAAGTGCTGGCAGTAATGGTGGTGCTGGAGCTACGTTTCAATCCCTCGTAGGTAGGCTGGAAACGGTCCCCGTGATCCCGGGCCACGATGGTCGCTGGCCGTTTCAATCCCTCGTAGGTAGGCTGGAAACACAACCAGCAGACTGCACGTGTAATTCAGCAGGCGCGTTTCAATCCCTCGTAGGTAGGCTGGAAACGTGCCGTTCAGTCTATCACGTCCTGCACCGCACCCAGTTTCAATCCCTCGTAGGTAGGCTGGAAACGATAAAAAATGTTAAAAGATCGCTGGGGAAGTATCAAGTTTCAATCCCTCGTAGGTAGGCTGGAAACGATTTGGGCAACGATGACCTTCATCCCCCTTGGCGGCGTTTCAATCCCTCGTAGGTAGGCTGGAAACAGTGATCGAGCAGGTTCGGGCGCATGCACGAATTGCGTTTCAATCCCTCGTAGGTAGGCTGGAAACGGAGAAGTGGCCGTAAGGTCAGCGAGACCGATTGACGTTTCAATCCCTCGTAGGTAGGCTGGAAACGATGGCGGGGCAACTGGGCCCACAACCTGGCCGGGATGTTTCAATCCCTCGTAGGTAGGCTGGAAACCGCACGGGGCAGACAACCCTTGGCAAAACAAAAACGTTTCAATCCCTCGTAGGTAGGCTGGAAACTGAAAGGGGATTCAATGATCGGTGCCCGGATTCTTGAGTTTCAATCCCTCGTAGGTAGGCTGGAAACGCTAGCCCTGCTTCAGTGCCACTTTTGCCGCCTCTTGTTTCAATCCCTCGTAGGTAGGCTGGAAACCCTCCTTCACCTCTCGGCCGCCTGCGGCAGATCAGGGTTTCAATCCCTCGTAGGTAGGCTGGAAACGGCCTGGCCCTTCAGCCAGACCTTGATCCAGATGTTGTTTCAATCCCTCGTAGGTAGGCTGGAAACCCGGAAATCCTCTGCAAATAACTCCTCCTTGCAAACGTTTCAATCCCTCGTAGGTAGGCTGGAAACTGCAATGCTGCATTTTTGCGGGTGGAAGTGCTTGAGTTTCAATCCCTCGTAGGTAGGCTGGAAACTTCCCACGGGATCGTCGGCCGGTTCTACGAGCAGTGTTTCAATCCCTCGTAGGTAGGCTGGAAACCCTCTTTCCTTCTTTCTTTACTTCTTCCTGCCGGGATTTAGTTTCAATCCCTCGTAGGTAGGCTGGAAACCAATGAGCATGTTTTCCTAGCCGGACGCACCGGGTCCGTTTCAATCCCTCGTAGGTAGGCTGGAAACCTGCGCTTCCCCAGCAGTACCCCCGCTTGTCTCCAGGTTTCAATCCCTCGTAGGTAGGCTGGAAACTATCCGGGATGCTGATCCTGTTCGGCGCGTTTATTCTGTTTCAATCCCTCGTAGGTAGGCTGGAAACGGTGCTCGCGCGCGGCGGCGTGAAGGACCGAGATTAGTTTCAATCCCTCGTAGGTAGGCTGGAAACACAGGTGGCAGTGATGAGCAAATTGCTTAAAAAGGGTTTCAATCCCTCGTAGGTAGGCTGGAAACGTATTTTCGTGTGACTGGAGCTCTTATGTTACTATGGTTTCAATCCCTCGTAGGTAGGCTGGAAACCCTCTTTCCTTCTTTACTTCTTCCTGCCGGGATTTAGTTTCAATCCCTCGTAGGTAGGCTGGAAACCTGCGCTTCCCCAGCAGTACCCCCGCTTGTCTCCAGGTTTCAATCCCTCGTAGGTAGGCTGGAAACTTTTGCAAAGTGAGTTGAGCAACTTAATGTCCCGAAGTTTCAATCCCTCGTAGGTAGGCTGGAAACCTGCGCTTCCCCAGCAGTACCCCCGCTTGTCTCCAGGTTTCAATCCCTCGTAGGTAGGCTGGAAACTTTTGCAAAGTGAGTTGAGCAACTTAATGTCCCGAAGTTTCAATCCCTCGTAGGTAGGCTGGAAACCGTAGCGCCGCGCAGGTGGCTTCTAACTCAGCAACGGTTTCAATCCCTCGTAGGTAGGCTGGAAACGAGGCCATCATGAATGGCTTGAAGCGGGCCAAGACCTGTTTCAATCCCTCGTAGGTAGGCTGGAAACGCTCCGCGAGGACCTGGAGTGCTGCCGCCGGCTGCGTTTCAATCCCTCGTAGGTAGGCTGGAAACGAAGGTGCAGGAGAGTATTTCGGCCGGAATAATTCGTTTCAATCCCTCGTAGGTAGGCTGGAAACCCGGGTGATCCCGTTGGGTACAGAGCTGTACGTTGGTTTCAATCCCTCGTAGGTAGGCTGGAAACAGCTGCCCGATGATGAGTTGTACCGGCTGATTGCCCTGTTTCAATCCCTCGTAGGTAGGCTGGAAACGTGATAGGCCATATTTCATAGCAGCCTTTAGCTCTGTTTCAATCCCTCGTAGGTAGGCTGGAAACGGTGAAAGGAGCGACAAGCAAGCAGGCAGACAGAAGGTTTCAATCCCTCGTAGGTAGGCTGGAAACACGGTTAGGGGAACGGTTAGGGGAACGGTTTGCCTAAGTTTCAATCCCTCGTAGGTAGGCTGGAAACCACCCCAACCCCTCCGGGAGTAAAACCTACGGAGGGGTTTCAATCCCTCGTAGGTAGGCTGGAAACGTCAATACAACAGAATAAAATTCGCCGAGATTCGGCAGTTTCAATCCCTCGTAGGTAGGCTGGAAACTTTTCGGGCAGAGTTAACCACTCTGCCCAAAGCCCCGGATGTTTCAATCCCTCGTAGGTAGGCTGGAAACCACCCCAACCCCTCCGGGAGTAAAACCTACGGAGGGGTTTCAATCCCTCGTAGGTAGGCTGGAAACGTCAATACAACAGAATAAAATTCGCCGAGATTCGGCAGTTTCAATCCCTCGTAGGTAGGCTGGAAACGACTATCCTATCCCGAAGAATGGAAATACAAAGAATGTTTCAATCCCTCGTAGGTAGGCTGGAAACGAGATCGCTGGGGCAGCATTAGAGGTGTGAAGACTGTTTCAATCCCTCGTAGGTAGGCTGGAAACTTTTTGTATCCACTTGTGATCCTAGTTCGTGTAGAGCCGTTTCAATCCCTCGTAGGTAGGCTGGAAACTCTTGTCACCCCCTTGCTTTTAGTGCTGGTTTAGTGTTTCAATCCCTCGTAGGTAGGCTGGAAACGGCTAAAGAAAGCCTTAGCGCTGCTGATCTTTTTCGTTTCAATCCCTCGTAGGTAGGCTGGAAACCGACAAGAAAAACACTGTCGAGCTAGTCCTCCCCGAGTTTCAATCCCTCGTAGGTAGGCTGGAAACCCAACGAACCAACGAACATGAACTAGAGTGTTAGTTGTTTCAATCCCTCGTAGGTAGGCTGGAAACACGCTTGTAATATCCTTGTATCAAGCCGAAAAAAATGTTTCAATCCCTCGTAGGTAGGCTGGAAACCGCTGTAGTTTCTACATGTAGAAACTCACCCGCGCCGTTTCAATCCCTCGTAGGTAGGCTGGAAACTCCACTCGTCACCCAGAGCGGCATCCAGAATCGGCGTTTCAATCCCTCGTAGGTAGGCTGGAAACTAATGATCCGCTGGACGGTGAAGTTTTGATTGCGGGGTTTCAATCCCTCGTAGGTAGGCTGGAAACCTCACTAAACGACAAGTGTAGTATAATCAAAGTAGCGTTTCAATCCCTCGTAGGTAGGCTGGAAACTACTATGGACCGTGCGAAGCATGCGGCGAGGAAGCGTTTCAATCCCTCGTAGGTAGGCTGGAAACCATGCCGACCCGGATCAGGACCTGGCCGGTTAAGAGTTTCAATCCCTCGTAGGTAGGCTGGAAACCCATTTTGACCGCAATTTCTTTCAATCCTTCCTAGGTAGATTCTGCTGAAAAACTCAGCCATAAAGATCCTTGAAAACCTAGATAAATCAAGGGATTCCGGTCTCCGTGGCGAATTGTTTAAGGTGACCAAACCAAAACAAACACCAGGAGGGAATCCCTATGCTGATCATGGTTCAACATAAAAACTTCGGTTCCTGCGGAGGTGAGCAGTAATGCTATGCCTCCGACAGGAAGAAAGTCGACAAGTATCATTCTTGGACTACATATTGCCGCCGGAGGTGCTTGAACTCCCGGAAGATCTGGCCAAACTCGACGCCTGGTTGGACGATGAGCGCTTCTTCGAACCATTTCAGGACAAGTACCATCGGTGTTTGGGGCGACCGTCCGTACCGGCGGAAACCTATTTGCGTATGACAGCACTCAAGCACCAGTACAGACTCAGCGACCGGCAGGTCTGTGCTCTGGTTAAGGATCGGATCAGCTGGCGCCGGTTTTGTCGCATTCCCTGGAATAAGCCGGTGCCCCATCCCTCCAGCCTGACTAAAATCCGGCAGCGGTTGGATGCAGACGGGAGCGATCACATGGCGGCACTGAACGCTCATCTGGTCCGTAAGGCGCAGGAAGAAAAGCTCTTAAAAAGCCGCAACAAAGTGCGAGTGGACACCACCGCAATCGAAGCCAACATCCACCATCCCACCGATTCCGGCTTGATCGCGGACTCGGTACGGGTGGTGACGCGTCTGGCGAAAAAGATCCAGGCCGTCGCCGATAATACCAGTGTGGCCATTCGGGATCGCACGCGCAGTATCAAGAAACGGGTGCTGGCGATCGCCAAAGTACTGAAACGGCGCACCGGAGAATCCATCCAGGAAGTGCGGCGGATCACCGGCGAAATGGCCGACATCGCTGAAAAGACCCTGCAGGATGCCCGGAATGTAGTACAGCATCTGCACCAGCAGGCTCGGCACCTTGCGGGAACCGCCCGGGACGAAAAGCGACGCCTGGCCGCTCGGTTGGAGAAAATCTTGGACCTGGGCGAACAGATCGTCAGCCAGGCGCGTCAGGTCAACGCCGGCCAACTAAACCTGCCGGAGCGGGTGGTAAGCCTTTCCGACCCGGAGGCCCGGCCCATTCGGCGCGGCAAAGCACATAAAGAAACCGAGTTCGGCTACAAAGTGCGCCTGACCGAAAGCACGGAACGCTTGGTGACCGAGTATGACGTGATGATGGGTAACCCCCCGGACCATCAATTGCTCATTCCAGGAATTGCGGAGCACATCCACCGCACCGGCCGGGTGCCAGAAGGTACCGCTACCGATCGTGGTTTCTGGAATGCCGGTAACGAAAGCGCCTTACAAGCTCTGGGTATACGTAAAATCAGCCTGCCTTATAAAGGTAAACGCAGTCACAGTCGTACCGGACACGAGCGCCAGTCCTGGTTTCGGCGGCTGCAACGCTGGCGAGCCGGTCAGGAAGGAACGATCAGCGTGCTGAAAAGGCGATATGGACTCAAGCGAACGCTATACCGCGGACTGGCCGGATGTCGCCGCTGGGTGGGCGGGGCCGTCTGGGGATACAACCTGAACCGAATCGCTAAGTTGATCTAAGCCCAGGCAGGAACGTTAAACCATGATCAAATTGTCAAGGATCAACTGCCGAGAAGTAGTCGGCAAAGTGCTTTTTTCAGCAGAATCTAGGTAGACTGGAAAGATTTGCAGAGTTCCTCGCCCGGAGTAAGGGTCACAAAATCTTTTCGTTCAAGGGTTTCTGGTATCCAGCTGAGTGTCGTCGATCCCCAGGGTTTTTTCCACTATTGGACATCGACGACAAATTTCCTGTCGCTTCAACCGAAAAATCTTTCCTGGCAATGTTGCTTCGCACAGCCTCCCCGCATCGCAAAAGGCGTGCCTGCAATTCTCGACATTGCCGGGGCATAGTACCGGCAGGCCGCCACCCTGCGCGCTCAGTAAATCCACTCTTCACCACCTTTTTGGACGCCCATTAGTTCGCGGCGAGTGTACTTGCGGGCTCCCAATACGTAAAACAGCACCGAGTCTTCGCGGGTGTCGATAACCCGGGCCAGGTCGCTTTTCAGGGCGCGATAAGAGGCTTCGGTCAGTTCGCCCTCGAGTACCGAGTTTTGCACCCAGGTGAGATAGCGGCGCGCCCTTTTCAGCACCTTGCCCACCCGAGCCACGTTTACGTCGTAAACCAGGATGACGTACATAATTACCACCGACTGACGAACGGTTTGTAGGGCTGCTCGCCCATCAGGTGTTTTTGAATCTTGTAGAGTTCCAAACGGAGCAGGGTCTGGTAGCTCACGTTGCGGCGCAGCCGCCGGTGATGAAAGGTGCTTTGCAGTTTTTCTTCCAGGGTTTCGACATACAGGCGCCGGCCCCGCTCTCTAAGGAGATAGGCCCCGCCCTGCTGCTCGAAATCCTTCAGGTCAAGCATCTTTTTGCCCAACAGGTGGAACAACACGCGGTCGGCCAGCACCGGTTTGAATATCTCCGCCAGGTCGAGGTTCAAAGTGAAGCGGCGAAAATTAGTGGAATGCAGGTAGCCGATGCGCGGGTCCAGGTGTGTTTTGTAGATTTCGGTCAGGATCTTGGCGTAGATCAGGGAGTTGCCGAAGCTGATCAGCGCGTTTAACGGATCCGTCGGCGGACGCTTGCTGCGGCCGGGCATGGTAAAAGGCGATTTGTCCAGGATAACGTTGAAGCTTTCGTAATAGTATTCCCGGGCGTTGCCCTCCACGGCCATCAGTTCTTCCACACGGCCGCAGGCCGGCAGGCTTCCTTCGAGCAGTCGCGAAATGGACTCGATGGAGCCCGCCAACTCCTTCCCCCGGTTCTGGTAGTAACGCAGGATCTGGAGGATGTTGGCGAGTGCCCCTTCCACAAACCGGCGCGCCAGTTCCAGGCGGCGTGCCCCATCGAGGTAGTGTTCAGCCTGTCGCAGGATGACGTACCCCGAGTTGTAGTGCTCCCGCGGGTAAAAACTGCCCACGTAGTTGCCGTAGTAGCCGAAAAAGTGCAGGACGATCTCCTGTTCTTCCATAAACTCGAACAGTTTCTTGTTCAGGTCGAGTTCGCCAAACACGAAAATGTCCCGCAGGCTGGCCACCGGGAAGTATTTAGTGGCGTTTTCGCTTTCCAAGCAAACGGTATTGTCCTTACGCCGCAGCCGCCCGCTCGCGAAGAGATAAAGTGTTTTTTGCACGCCCAAATCCCTCCGGGGAACTACTCACGCCCAACAGAACTCGGCATAGGCGCACCGGGCACAAAAACGGATGCGGGTCGGAAGCGGGGCGCTGGGCGCCAAAATCAACGCCCGCACCCTGGCCTTCAGATTCTCCACCTGGCGGGCCAACTCCGGATCAAGCACCATCCGTTCCCGCCGCCGCTCCTCGGGGAAAAGGAGTTCGCCCTCGGCTTCAACTCCCATCTGCTCCAGTTCATAAAGATAAAAAGCTAACTGCATCCTGGCGGCTTCCCGGGCCCGGGAGGATTTTTTCACCTCCGCCACCACCAGGGTTTCTTCCTCCCGGCGGATAAGGTCCAGGCACAAGTGTTCCAGGCGCACCTCCTTGCGCTCGCGGCCATAGCTCTGGTTCTGAATAAGCCGGCCCAGGTGGAGATAGGTATTGTCCTCATCGGGGCAGATCTGCCGGGACATAAGCCAGGCCTTCCTGGGGCAAATAATATAGGCGTTAACCATGCTACCTACAACCGGTTGCAAATGGAAAGGCGCTGCTTCCTGGAATTTGGCATCTATTCCCATATAGCACACCACCGCCACCAAATACTAAAGATTATTTCCCTGGCAATAAATGACCTAGTATATCTCCATGCCAGGGGGGGCCTCCCCTTCACCAGGCGGCATCAAACCCATTTCCTCGCTATAGGGCAGGTCTGTGAGAAAAACTCCCAGGTCACTTAACGGGGAAAACCAGTGGGAAAAAGCTGGTAGCCAGTATACGGGCACAGGGACCAAAAGCTCCACTAGACGCCAGTGTTCGCCCCTCTCCCTCAGAGCAAACGCCTCATCCTTAAGGGCTTGCGGGAGAACCTCTACCGAAAGCTGGCCCTTCCGGGTGGTAAACTTTTTTTGCATTTCCTCATCGGAGAGATCTATGGTGTAGCAGCCTGATATCCTTTGCACCTCGCGCAGCGTCTGCTGCCCTTCCCGCAGGTCTTCCTGATAAGAGGGGCTTGATGCCTGCACTTCGTAAAGACGGTTGGTAGCCTGCACCCATTCTCCGTCAGTGGGGTGTTGAGGCATATCGTTTAAAATATCCCTGCTCCAGGTCAAAATTTCCTGGCCATATATTTTTTCCGAACCCTTGTCCCATTCGAGAAAGATGAAGGCAGGAGCCGGGGGCGCAGTCGTTCCTTCCGGAGTAATTCCCCTGCGGTTAACCCTCCCCAAACGCTGCACCAGGGCATCTATGGGAGCCACCTCGGTGAAAAGGACATCATAGGAGATGTCCAAGCTAACCTCCACAATCTGGGTGGCCACGAGGATTGTCCCTGGTATTGTCTTTCCCAGCTGCTCCTCCTTTTTCCAGCGATCCCGGAAAGCAAAGCGAGAATGAAGGAGGTGTACCTGGTAATCACCGTCTTCCTGGAGGGCCTGATAAATCTCCTGGGCCTGTTTGACGGTATTGGCTATGACGAGGACGGTTTTCCCTTGTCTGACAAAAGACAGGGCTTCTTCCAGCGCGCTAGCTACGGGTTCGACAAAAAGGCGAAGCTCGTGGCGCTTCCGCTGCCAAAGAGGCTCTTCGGCCTCCAAAAGGGGGCCTTGGCCCAACAGTTCCGGCAAAAATTCAGGTAAGGTGGCGCTGGCCAGGGCCAGACGGGCCGGCGGTTCCTGGGCCAGAGCTTCCTGAAGGAGCCCCAGGGTGTAGGGATCATAGCTGTGGATCTCGTCCAAAACTACGGTTGCTCTTCTGGCGAGGGACCGGCGTATCTCCCAGTGCCTTCCCTGAAGATGGGCCATGAGATACTGGTCCAGGGTGCCCACTACCACCGGCCTGGCGAAGACAGAGGCCCAAAGTCGCACATCCAAAGGATCTTCCTCTAGTTCTTTCCTTAAGATGTACCCGGCCCTACCGTGTGCCAAACCCACATTTTCTTCGCCGTAAATCTTTTTAAGCCGCTTCCACATGGCATTAGCCGTGGCCTGGGTAGGCAAAAGATAAAGAAGCCGCTCCGTATCCCCAGCCCAAAGGAGCAGGGCTTCGGTTTTGCCTGTTCCCGTGGGGGCCCGCAGCCAGAGCCTTTCCCTTTTCATCTCGCCCGCCTTCTTTTGGAAAGGCCTTAACTGTATGCTCTTTTCCTTGATGCTGGTAAGAACAAGTTTTCTCCCCTGGTGCAAAAAAAGATCCCCCGCCTGAGCTTTGCCAGAAGAAGCAACCCAGTCGGCAAGCTGAAGAACTGCCTTTATATCAGCAAAATCTATGGGAGGCAATTCTTTGAATAAACCCCTAAGACTTATCAACTCCTCCCCAAAGCGAAACCTGCTGTTATCAAGTAGGGTTGCGGGAGTTCCGTCGCTGGTAGCGAGCTTCAGCAACTTTTCAACAGCAGGTAAGTTGCCTTCCCAGCCCAGTCCCTGCAAAAAGGCCACTACATCTTCCAAAAAGGCCGCGAGGTTTTTTTCATCAACGTAGTCAGGTGCCCTATAGCCTCTATAAACTTCGGGGCCAAGGGGTGAATGATGGCTCAGCACGGCAGCTGCTGCCAGAGGAGAGGCCTGCAAAGTATAAAGCTCGGCGGCTAAAGCAAAGGGAAGGGAGGCAAGGGCGTGGGGATAGCCCTTGCCCCTTTTCCCGCGCATATAATCCTGAAAGCTTCTGGTGGCCTTGCCCACATCATGGAAAGCGCAGGCCAGCAGAGCCCGCTTCTCCAGCGCTGGCGGAAGACCCAAGTGCCGGGCCAGTATTTTCCCCTGTTC
Source organism: Candidatus Desulforudis audaxviator MP104C (assembly GCF_000018425.1). GTDB lineage: Bacteria > Bacillota > Desulfotomaculia > Desulfotomaculales > Desulforudaceae > Desulforudis > Desulforudis audaxviator. Next base: position 1,918,038 of record NC_010424.1, read on the forward strand.
GGTCACCTCTTTTAAGTGGGCTAAAAGAGGGACGTCCGGCTTTCCCAGGAGGACCAATTCATCCACGTAAAGCTCCTCCCTTCCAGAGGTTCTATGGTCAGGGCGTCCTGGTATCCCTCCAGTTCCACCTCCAAATCATAGGGGAGGAAAGTAAAGGGCCTGGGGTTCAGGGGGTAGCGAATCCCCCTTTTATCAACTTCAAAGGCCAAGGGCATGGTTTCAACCGCTGGCGGTTCAAAGGCAATTCCCGGCCGGGGAACCCATTTAAACCGGAGCCCCTGGAGGTCGCCAGGAATAACGGTTCCTGAAAAAAGGGGGGCTCCAGGGCAGGTCTCCCCCCTGCCCAGCTCTTCGACCACAATCAGCTCATCTTCCCGTCCTAAAGACAAGGGGTAAGTGGGGTCCAGGAAGGCCTGCTGTAATTCTGCCAGAAGTTCCTCAGGCCCCCCATAGAGGATCATAAAGCGGGCATTGAACAGGATCTCCCGGAAATACGGAGAGCGTTCCGCCAGCTTATTATTCTTGATCTTCATCACCGTCCACATGTCCCGGGCAAGCCCTGGCTTTTGAAGGGCCAGGGTCGCAACCAGGAGATCCCGCAGGGGGGAGGCCTCCTGCCAAAGTTCCTCTTCCGCCAGACCCCGGGCAGCCCCTGCCAATCCAAAAAGGGTGGTGGGGGGCGGCAAAGGCAAGGTGCGCTGGTAGTTGTGGTCCAAAGGCCGGCGAAAAGAAGCCAAAGGCGCCGTCACCTTTACCCAAAGGACATTCATAGCTTTTTAATATCCTCCTTGGCTTGGGCTATGGCCTCGTGGACACTGAGAACAGGGCCGTAGTTCTGAAGCTCCGCCCGGATCTCTTCCTCATTGCCCAAAAATCCAGCCTCTAAACCGAAAATAACTGCCTGCCGGAAATCCTTGAATTTGTCCAGGGCTGTCCGTAAAGGATCTGGAACAAGCCCATACCTGCCCTCTAAATAGCGGGCTTGTAGAGCTTCCAGGAATACCGGATGCTTCACTCTTAGGCGGGCATAAACGAAAAACCGGGGCGAAAGATCGCTCAGCATCCGGGCCGTGCGCCCCCCTCCCCAGAGGAGGCCCAAGGCGTCGAGCAGGGCCTGAAGGCGACGCTGGCGCTCTTCCCCTGGTAGGACGTAAAACAGGCGACCATTTCTTTCTATTTTTTCCAGCGCCTCTGGTATTTCCTTGTTATTCTTACCTACCTCCTGGTCGCTGAAAATACCTGCCCGGTCTAATTCCACCAGCATATTGCCCTTAAACATATTAGCGTAAAGCTCGGTCTCGAACATGTTGCCCCCTGCTGCCATATCCTGGCCAAAACGTTCGAAGGAACGGGTACCCAGATCCCGGTCGCCCTGGAAGGAGAATAATCCCACGGCTGCCGATACCCGAACCGGGGAAGTCCGGCGGCGGTTGCCTGAAGGGTCAAGATAACCGAAAAGGTCTTCGTCCACAAATTCCCACGGCCGTACAGGCGGCGTGACCTCCTGGCCGCTAACCAGAGCCGAGGCCTCGGACAAGGTGAAGCCCAGATCTTCCAGGCGGTCTCGTAACATGCGTCGCTTGGCTTGCCCGGAAAAATAGGGAACAGAACTACCATCGGGCAAGGTGACTTTTTTCGCCACCATGACATTGCCTTCTGTATGGGAAGCGTTGATGTTTCCTGCCGATACTTTCATGAGATACCCCAAAGCAATGGCTTTACTCTGTTGCAGGTTGTTCATAGACATTTCCTCCTTCTTCAGTTCTGGAACCCCTGGCGGCCCTCAGATAGCTGTTCATGGCGTAGATAGAAAGCAGGGTTTTTACCCGCAACCAGGGGCTGCCCGCTATGCGCTCCCCTTGGCCGATTTCTACAAGCCTTTCGGGGACTGTAATCTCCAGGCGAAACTGGATATCATTCAAGACCCGTAAGAATTCCTCCAGGTTCTTGGCATTGCGCAGGGCATAGAGGAGCCCCATCTCGTTAGACTTTTGGGCCTCGGTCCCCAAAGTATAGCCAAAGCCCTTTAAAACTTTCAGCAGGTTTTCGTCCACATGCAATACCTCCTTGGCATAATAGCTTAACACGGCTTCCGTGCCCTGGAATAGCGGTGGCAGATTTTTCTCCTTAGCCCGCGCCTCGAAGAGGAAAGCCTCTACGGAAGGCAGGGGATCGTCGAATTCCAGCACAGCCCAGGAAATCTTTTCCCGCCATAAAGTGTTGTACTGGTTGCCCTCCCTGACCTGAAACTGGCGAAAAACGTTGATTAAGGTTTGTTGAGGGTTCTCCGCCGGCACCACCTCCAGCCAGTCCTGGTAAAGGCGGTATAGGGCGTGTAGGCGGGAAAACTCGCGGAAAAGCTGCATGTTGAAGGCTTGTCCCGGATTACCGGTGATAGCGTACAGCGTAAGCGGCGCAGGAGGCAGCGTTTCGTCCGCCCCCAAGAGGGAGGCTAGAAGCATTCTCCCTTCTTCTGGTATCTGATCCGAACTCTGGACATGGGCAAAGAGTTTCAACAGCAGGGCCATGGTTGTCTCGTGCAGATAGGGGCCGTAAAAGGGTAGAACTATGTTGCCGCCCCTGCTTCCTGAAAGGGCTAAAGGCTGGATCACCTCCTTTTGCAGCCGGGATATTTCGGCCAAATCGCTGTGAAAAAGGAAGAAGTGCAGAGCCGTCCTTCCCTGGGCTACCCAAAGCCAGGTCAGATAGCCTGCTGTTCCCGCCACGGCACACCGGGGACAGAGATTGATCCCCCTCTTACCCCGGGAATAAAAGCTGCCGAATTTGTCAGGAGCGACAATAAAGGGGAACATCCACATCTTGGCGTCGGTAGCCGAAGCCTGGGCCCCGCAGATGTTACATTGTTTTTTTGTTTTGCTGAACAGGAACTCCAGCCTGGGATGAGGAGGAGAAAGGGGATACTCTTTGCCATTGACCTTCTTTTTTGGCGGAGCATCCACAACCTTGATAAAAAAACCAGTTGGGTAAACCCAGGTTACTTTGTCGTAATTCTTTAATTCTCCGGTAACTTCATCAAAATACTGGCCCACGTTGCCCGTTTTTTGCAGAAGACGTTCCTGCACCAAAGCCAGGATGTTGTCAACCGGGTAGGTTCCCTGCCCTAACTCGTTGACCAGATACACCAAACCGTTGTCTATCCAAAAGTTGCCAGTAGAATGCCGGAGGTCCAGCTGCACTTGAATAATATTGACTTGCTTTTGGGGGTTTTTGAACTGCCCTGAGGGAGCCCTCTTTTGAGCCATCTAGTCACCTCCTTCCTCTAGCATTGCGCTTTCTCCTAACTTTTTAGAGTATAACGGTGCTCCTGTCGAAGCATGAAGCTAACGTTTTGAATAGTAACTGTTTACTATAAAACGTTTTTCCCCTGAACCGGGCAGGAGACCTTCCGCCAGGTTGCAGCAATTACATAATATTACTATTCCGCCTATAGCGACTACTAACTTGAGAAGCCTTTTCTACCAGGTTGCAGCACCCATAACCCTGGGAATTTTTCGACCCCAGACCTGCGTCCAGGGCCAGCTGCAAAAGCTCCAGATCGCCTGAAAGTTCGTACTCCCCCATCCAACCTTTGATGACAGTATCTTTATAGTAAGTAACCTTCAGGTCCCGGTCTTCCACCCGCACCGGCCGGATGGCGAAGCCCTCCGCCCGCGCCGGCTGCCCGTAGACCAAAAAGTGCTTTTTTGCAAGGTTGCTTGCCACCAGCTCGGTGAAGCGCGGCTCAAAGGGCGAATAATAATACGTGTAGTTCCGCCCGTCAACGCCGGAAAGGGTACTGTAAACAACCAGCGGGGAAAGCATCCGCACCTGAAGGGTCTCCCGTGTTACCCACGGGGCTGCCGTCGCCATCTTCTTCACCTCCAGGTGGGCATCGCCCAGACGGACCCGGCCCTGGCGGAGAAAACCGGTTCCCAGCTCCTGGAGGATGAAAGGGATGGGGGAACAGATCACCAGTCGCAACGGCGGCGTAAGCACCAGCCGTCCAGCCGCCTGGTCGTAGGTCACCGCCTGTCCCATCAGGCGAGAAAAAGTGAAAAGCTTAAAGCGGCGCTTCTCCAGGGCAAAGCCATGCTCGTGCAGGTAGCTCCTGAGTACCGGATTATCCATCCGGCGGTAGATCAACCCCTGGAGCAAGTGCCCGTACTGGACGGGTATGGCCACCGGCCCGGGAGCGCTAAAGAAGATAGTGAGCTGCATGGGTAATTTCCCCTCCCGCTTCACATATAAATATACCCCGACGCCGATTAACGAAGGCTCTCCAGCAACTCTCTGTACCAGTCTTTGTCCAGTGACTGCTTCTCACGTCCGGCTTCCTTCACCTTGGCCACAATGGCCTCTGCTATACGGCGTTTATGCTCCGGGCTAACATCAAGCTTCCACCACTGTTCATAAAAGGCCTGAATGCGTCCTGCAACTTCCGAAGTCCTCAACGCCCGGATCTGGTTAATTAACTGATCAACCTTTCTGTCCTCTACGCCGGTAATGGGAGGAACTGACTCCAACCTCAATCGTCCGTAGCCGCTGGAGGTTTTCGCTCCTACGCCCAAGTTAAGGAGGGCGTACTGTAAAATCTCGAACGCCGCCTTTACCCAGGCATCTGGCCCTGCTAACGCCACCAGATATTTGCCCGTGGCCGACAGGAACGGGACCGGGTTCGGACTGTCCCAATCCGCCGGAGGCTTGTCCCCTTTTTGGTAGTACCCTTCATGATGGACAGTAATCACATCGGGGTATAAAAGCCTGGAACCAGGCAGGGGCAGCGCATCGAAAAAAATGACGTAGCCTGCGGTATCGGTATCGCCAAAAACTGTCTTATATGCCCCGGCGTTCGCCTGCCAATCATCCCCTAAATACTGACGGGCAAAGCTGGCGGCCAGTCCTTTGAGGGCACTACCGGGAATGTAGGGCACGCCATAGGTATGGTGCAATGCAACCGATGTTTCCAGGACGCTCTCTTCGCCCAAGCCCACGGCTATGCGCCCTAAAACCTCGGCCACCCTGCATGCGGCTCCATAATCTTGTAATACCCGCCGCCAACGCTCAAACCAGCGTGAGTACTCCTCCGGCACCGGTATATCAGATACCTCTCGCACTAGATCATGGCGGCTATCCTTATCCTCTCTAGCCTGATTGCGGATGAATTTGTCCAGCCAAAGCCCGGCGTTCGTCGTCGGCGTTTTTCGCGCGCTGACAAGGCAAGTCCGCCTCGTGCTCATTCGCCCACCCCCTCCCTGTCCGCGCCTGCCTCCACACCCAACACTGACTGGGCGAATCGCTTGTACCAGGCCAGTGCTGCTAGCACGTTGCGTGTGAGAAGCATATATTCAGGAAGTTCTGCTGTGCGGCTGCGAGCAAGCAGTTCTTCTTCGTTGACAACAGCAGCAATATCCCTGAGCAATTTCCTCCCGGCGGCACCGTCCCGGGCCTCAACGAACGCCAGCGCCTGCGCCAATCCCGCCGTGCGGACAAACACCGGCAACCTGTGAGCCAGGGAGCCGTAATTGTTACTCCCATCCTTTCCCAGCTCATCTCGTACCTGCATCACCTGCTCAAAAATCTTGGCGGCATACTCCTGGTTGCGTGTCTGCACGGCTAATTTCCCCCTATCATCCGAAGGCGACACAGGCCGCGACCGACCGTCGCCTTGCCACCTAACTGCAGCGGCTTTTCCATTAACCCGCTAAAGGTTTCAAACACCTCATCTGGTTTCGCCTTAACCGGGTTCGCGAGTATCAGCCCCGCAAGAACCGTCTCTGCCGGCAGGGCCTCTTCGTACCAGAGCCCGCCTGTTTCCACCGTTTTTGCGTCTTCGCGCAGCCTGACGCGGGCGAAGACTTCCGTCGCAGTATCAAGCAGGAAGCTCATCACGTCGTCATGCACAACGCAAAAACGCGCGTTTAGCATCTCCTGCCCGCTGGTGTCATCCGGGAAAACCTGTCTGTCAATCCACTCTGCCCACTCGCGCGCATCGCTATTGGTTTCGGCGGTCAGGTCCAGATCCTCCAGGATGACCTGGTTGTTCAGTACAATCGCAGAGCCGTCATTGGATACAAGGCAGGAAGTTTCCAGGGTGGGTACAGGGACACCCGAAGGTATGCTAGAAACCCCTACGTTTTCTGCATCCCGAAGGAAGCGGCGCAAAATGTAGGGTGATGTAACCCACGCAAACGTTCCCTTAAGGCTACGCACGGGCAACAAGAGCAGCCGCTGGTCCGAGATCTGGACTGAGCCGGCATGCTCGTGGGCGCTATCGGCATCGGGACCGAAAACCTTTTTCCGCATTTCATTATCCCTACAGGCATCGCGCAGTACCCCCTTAAGGGAAGAGCCAGGAAGGTAAGGCAGGCCCGTAGCCTTTTCGCGGGCCACTGGGAGATCGATCACCCCCACACCCTGCTCCGTCCCTGCGTGCAGAGAAGAAAGCGCGTACACGAAGAGCAAGCGTGCCTCCACCGTCATAACCTCCTCATTAGAGTTTCTTTAAAAAAGCCTGTAAGACATCTGGGATCCCATTGAGCGGCGATAACTCTTGAGCCTCTTGAGCCTCGATTGCCGCCTCCACCGGCCAGCTTATATCGACTTCTTCCTTTTTTCTAAGAATCAGGCTGTCTGGGAGCACCGTGACACCCGTTCCTTCTAAAACCACTGCCAGGCCAACAGCACCATCCGCGCAGGCTAACGGCCGCAAGATAAGGGGGCTGGCCAGGCGCTCGTAATCTCGACCCTGCAGTATAGTATCGTATGGGTCACCGATCTTCTCGTCCTTGAAATGAAATACAATCGGCAACCCGAAGGCCGCCCGCGGGAACTTCCTCACTGTCGAAAGGGACCTGGCGTGCCTGTCGCATCGACGGTCTGTAAGTCTTCTGATTTCATCCGGCTCGGGCCATTGGCTGCGCCCCGGCTGCCTTGGAGAGGCCCCTGGGTAGCGGCTCTGGCGAAAGTCTCGGAGGCATTTGACCAGATACTCCCAGGCGGCGATAGGGTCCGAACGCCTACCTGTAACTTTCATACGCGGATTCAAGGAAAGATGCGGCACGCTGGCAGGCCAGGTCCCGCTGACCACGTGCTTTTGCAGGCCTTTGCGAATTTTGGCTTCAACCTCATTGGCCCTGGATGGAGTAACGGGCTTGCCGTCAACACTAACCAGCTTCGACGCCCCAAAACCACGCCGCGTGCGGGCACCAATGCCGCCAAAAGTCTCCCAGGCCCAGAGCGCGGCTTCTACCTCCTCTCGCCGTTTTTCGGGATACGTGATCTTCAACGTAAAGCAGACCTTGGTGCGCACCGTTTTAGTTTGCATGCCGATACCGCCGGCCCGCATTTCCTTTTCCGACGGTTGCAAAGGAAATGCCGCGTAAGCGGGGGCTACAATTTCATTCGCTTTAACTTTCGGTTTTGGTTGGTCTTTACGCCCGTCTACCAAACCCGCGACAACCTCAAACGGGTGCTTGCTCTCCCCACTTTGTTCGATCGAGATCATAATCTCCACTTGGGACGGCATTGGTTTTCTCTCTGTGCTGGCTGCCCCCCAGAGTTCATCCTCCGCCTCTTTCATCGCCGCCAGATCGCCGTTGAAGCGCCCGCCCCGGCAGGCGCGCCACCAGAAACGCAGCTGCCCCCGAATTTCCGGGCCCCGGATGACCGTTACCGGATCGGTCTCTCCCGGCTCCACACCGCCACCAAACAGGGGGGTAATCAATTCGTAGCTGCGGATTTGGGTCACCAGCGGCACCATCTGACTGCCTATCACCCGTCGGCTAAGCTGAGGCTGGACAGGGGGCGGCACAGGTTCCCTACCGTTCCCATCTCCTGGTAGTCTTCTCATAGCTGCTCTCACACCTCCATCCGGTGAAATGTGCCGTCCCACACCCCAAGAACGGCAAGACCGAACCCGTCGCGGCGATCCTGCTCCTCGTCGCTGACACAGTGCATCCAAATGGTGTCTATCCACCTTTTAACCGCCGCGCTGTCACCATCAAGTTTCAGGAAGTACACCGTGCCTGCAGGCGCCAGGCGACGGGTGGGCTTACGCTCGCCCTTCGCGAAATCCCAGCCAGAAACAGTCTGACACCTCTTGAGCGCCACCGCCTGCAAGGACGGTATCACACCTTCCCGGCCTTCAAGGAGCCACGCCGGTTTCCAGCCCGCCTTGAAGTGTGCCGGCGTCAGCAGGATGAGGCGGCAGTGGCCCAGGGCAGCGATTCTCTCCTCCAGAGCTCCGGAAAGGGATGGAAGCGTTTCGTTGCTTCGCCGCCAAAAGACCAGGCGCCGTTCGCCGCCCAGAGGACCAATCCCTGGTTTCAGGCTGGGAGCGTCCGTAGCCACCGCCAGCCCCAGCCGCCGCGCCTTGGAAAGCGCCTGTTTTTCAGGCATATGAATAAACTCCAGACCCCGGGTTTGAAAAAGGGCGCCCCGCTCTTCATCTGCTGTTTGCGTATTCGGCCGTATACTTACATGCATCCGCGCCTCCCGCACCAGACCGTCATGTCCCAGGTCGGATAGAGAAACCTCATCACGTTCTTGGGGATTTAAAAGCCACTGTTGGAAGGAGTCCCAGTCCCAATATTGCGGTGCTTTGGTGGATGGCTTACGCGGATCCCGGTGGGGCATGCCTACCAGTGCCATAGCCTCTGGAAGGTTTGTGCCTGCTCCCGGCGGTAACTGTAAGGGGACAAGCTGCTTGATTTCTGCTTTGGCAGTATCAGCTGATTTAAGTTCGAGTAAAAGCGCGTCAGCAGGCGCCGGAACCAGCCAGCGGGTAACGTCCCCCGTGCCAGCATCCAACTCCACCAGCAGCGGCCCCCGGACATTAATCTGCTTCACCCGGGGAACCTCCCCGGGCTGGAAGCAACCTGACGCATCGAGCCCGTTGCGTGTGCGGACAGCCCCTGTAGTTGTCGAAGGAAAGGGAAAGGCTAGTGATTCCGCTCGCGCGCCGGGCACAGGCCCGAAGGGGCGGCCGTCGCGGGCAATAAGGGGATCGCGGGGTTCAATGATCCAGACGGTCATTTTTTATCACCTCGCCGGTTGAGGGTACAGGCAGGGGTATATTAGTCAGATCCATGGCGGCAGCAAATTCTCGGGCAATGATGAGTTCGTCAGCCAGTTGCTTAAGTTTTTCGAAAGAAAACCTATCCTTGTCAAGGAAAACCTCTAGCTCACTGAGAATATCTTCCGCTATTGGCTCAGTACCACGCCGGGCCTTCTTGCGGCGCAAAATACGCTTAGCCTCTGCGTACGCTGCTTTTTGAAGCGTACTCTTTAAATTTTCATCTGACGCCTCGAGCTGCCTGGCCAGGTCGCGTAGTTCGTAAGCGGCTCCATCAGGTACGGCTTCGGCTCGATGCAGGTCAATGAACCGTTCCAGCCGCCGGTCCAGGACGCCCCACGTATCTTTAACGGTCCGCTCCACCCCACCTCGTTTGCTGAGCGTTACCGCCAAGGCGTTTTTGCCACCTACGGATTTAGCGGCTTTTTCCGCTCGCCGCGCCAACTCAAGGGCATCAGAGAGGGGATCAAGATGGTGGACAACAGCAATGCCGACCGAAAGGGTAAGGGATATTTCCTTTCCGCCATCTTCTGCTTTAAAACCAGCAAACCGCTGGCGGAACGTCTCAGCCAGGCTACGGGCGCACGCCAGCACCGTGTGCAGGGGCACAAGAGCCAGCACATCATCGCCACCGGAATATAAAAGCGAACCCTGGTGGTGCTGTACTATATCTCGGACCTCTAGGGCAAAGCGGCTCTGAGAACGGGAAAGTTCTTGGTGCTTTTCGGGAGTTTCCTGGGTATCAATAACTTTACCCACGTGATCACCGTCGGCGAGGAGAAGCGTGTAATAAGGAAGCGGCTTTTTGCTGTCAAAGGCTTGTTTTAGGAAAGTGCGCAGCGCCTCTTTGGCTTGCAACAGTTTCCCTTCTTCTTCTTCTTTGAAAAATTCGCGCAGGCGCTCTTCAAATAACAACTGGCCGTCATGGGGACCAAATACGGGATGATGCAGCCACACCGTTTGCAGGGCATCCGCCGTGATGCCAAGTTCCTTCAATTTTCCGATGTATGCATCCACAAGAGGCTGGTGCTGGTTGGTGAGCCTTTCCAGCAAAGGGAGAGCAGCCACGTGGGAAGTACTGAAAAAATACTCCTCTGATCCGCGCCTCCCGTGACGTTTTAATAAACATACCCCGCACAGATACTCGCCACGCTGCACGCGGTAATTTTCATAAAGCTGGCTTTCATTCATCCGACTGTATACACTCCCGGTAATGACCGACTCCCGGCACCCGTCGAGAGAACATTTGGGAGCGGGGCTTCCCCACGTAATGGGCGCGAAGTTGCGCGTCACCTTCCGGGCGTTCAGGAGGGCTTCGGCGAAGTCACGCGCCTGTTTGTAGTTACCGTTAAAGGGGTAGGAAGCCCAGAAGAACTCAGGAAAGTCTTCCACCTGCCGCTTAGCAATTTCACGATCAAACCCGCCCTTAATCTTTTTGTAGGCATCATCACAAATTTCGCAAAGGCGCCTGAGTATGGCTTCCCGGACGGACTCGCGCAATTCCGCCGGATCGCACCTTACCCGGGCTACGACTTTGTTGGGCGCGTTGAAGTCGAAAGACTTCAACTGCTCTAACTTATCAGGGGCTGGAAACACAAGGCAGGAAATATCGTTCCCATTCTGCTGCACGATTTCCAGCGCGGCGGCCTTTGCCAGTTCACTCAACAACCACGAGCCAAACCAAAGATCGCGACTGCGCCGCGCGGTAGCGATGAAATCCTGAACCGGTCCAATGTGAAAAACGACAAGGTGCATCTCAGCCATAAGCCCCCATCCTTCCTCCTAAAACTAAGCCAGGCAAAGAATTTGTATCTTTCTATCACAGGACGCTACTGCGGATCTCCCTTCCCATGTCGCGCAAGGCTTGCAAGTCAACAACTTGCGCAACCTCGTACTGGGTACGGTCGTTGGGAGCTTGATAAACCCACAAGATCTTGGGGAAGCCTCCCCGCAGGCCGTGAATAGCGGCTAAAATAGTCGCGGCTCCAGGGGCAAGGCCTGGCAGAATAAGAACTATATTTTTCTCGGACCATTCCTCCAGAGCCAGACCCACCTCTTCAATCCACTTCTTCGCCTGAGGCTTTAGGTCTTCTTGAGCAAGAAAATGGACCGGCAGTTCAATTAACTCTTCTATGTGGACATGAAATCTCTCCCTGAGTTGTTCCTGCTGAAAACTGGTAAGCGGATGGCTACTGAAATTAATCGCGATGACTTCTGGAAATGCTGGGGCTTGCGCCATTTCGATGATTTCTTGAGGAGACGCCTTGAATGTAGCGGTACCACGGCGTATGAATACATCCTGCCGCTCAATCCCAGTACTCCCACGAATGAATTTATGTGGTCTCCCGGCGGAGCGGGCGATCGTTACTACGCCGATGTTGCGGCCAGTTTGGGGATGCAAAACTTGGGTAAACGCGATTTCTGGAGCCGGATCGCAATAATTGCTCAGTGCCACTATCATTTGTCTCTCCAGTTCGTCCGGATCCGATGGTGAAAAGCCCACTACGTAATTCTCTGGCAAGAACCGATCTCGGGGACATTTTGTGTTGTCCAAAACACCGATAATAACGTAACCGGTACCGCCCGGGGTGTTGGCAATGGCCGTAACGTCCTTGACAAACTCCGCCTGCTTCTCCCTTGTGGAAAGGTCCAAGGTTTGTTTGAGCTCTACCTTTGGCGCTTCGCGGCCAAGATCAACATATCTTTTAATGCGCCGCCAAATAGCCTCATTCACGATTCCTGCCCCTTTCTCAGAAAGCTATCACACACAGCACCTTGCCGCAGTTTTTCGTGAGCGATTCGTTTCGCAGGCATAAAGCAACCCACTTCCGCTGTTTCACTGTAATCCTCGTAATCCTTCGTATCTTCAAGTTCACCATTGTTTCGGTATCATTAGTTCCCCTCTCCTCTGCCTACCTTTTCCCCCGTGCTCCTTCCCGCACCGCCTGGAGGTTCACTATCTCGGCCACCTCGAAGCGGGGCGGTACGCTGTTGGCCACCGGCCGGAGGCGCACCACCGGCAGGAAGTAGCCACAACGCCCGTGCAGCTCGGCCAGGAGGGTCGCCGCGCTGAAGTTCAGAGACGGCGGGTTAATAAGAATGGGCAACGTCTGCCACTCCTCCGTTGTGAGTCCGGCCCGGTCCACCATGCCCACGACCTGGGGAACGATGGGCTGCTGGGGGTCGATCTGGGCGTCGATCTCGACCACCCGGTCCACCTTTCTCCCGGCAAGCTCTTCCAGTTGTTGCAACTGCTCCGCAGTAAGGGGATGGGAAAAGTTAAGGAGAATCAAGGTTTTTTATCCTCCCAGTTCTTTTTTCACCGTTTGTACCAGCTTTTCCGTGTCTTCTTTCGACAACTCTCCGTTTTGCGCTGAGAGAAGTTCGATTACCGTGATCCCATGCGCCCTTGCCAGCTCCATGTTGTTGAACTCATATTCCTGGTCTAAGATGAGAAACTTTTCGGTGTAGGTTATTTGCACCTTATCCCTCTTCCTCCGTGAAAACAAAGTAAGGCGCGAACTCGGCGATGAGCCGGGAGCGGTCGACGTTGCCCTCAGGGTACTCAAGCCACTCCCTCAGCTTCTCGTAGGCGGCGCCGAGTTGGTTGGCCACGGTCTGCTCCCCCTTGAAGAGGGCTCTGGCGATGGCCGCGTTATCCAAGCCTTTGCAGGCCAGGCGGACTACCTCCCGCTCGGCCGGGGTCAGCCAGCGGCGGATGAACTCCCCCTTCCGCCGTTCCCGGGCTTCGCGGCTCAGTTTCTCGTACCATTCCACGACCGCCGCCGGATCATCCAGCTCGGCCACCGTACGCATCAGCGTAGCCGCTTCGCTCCAGCGCAGTACCGGGACCGGCACGAGCCACACTTTCTCTCCCGGCGGCAGATGCAGGCGGCGCTCAGCGCCGGGCCGCCAGCCCTCGGTGACCAGATGCCAGGCACGGTCCTCGGGGCCGAAAAGGAGCTGAGCGACAACCACCGCCATGATCCCCATGACTTTGCGGCCGCCCGACACACACAGGTGCACAACCCGCCCTTGCTCCCGCGCCCGGCGGACCTCGGTGTAAAGAGCGCGCAGGAGGCCGCGCAGCTCATCCTCGCCCCGGAAATCGGCGACCGGGCCGCCGGGCACGGTCACCGGAACCGCCCGCAGCGTCACGCTGGGGTAGATTACACCGGAGAACTCCTCTTCCAGCACCGCCAGGGCCTCCCGGACACCGGCGTCCTCGGTGTGGACGGCTACTACCTCATCCACCGGCGCGCCTTCAGCCAGGAGACAGTCAAGAGTAATGGTCACCACCTGGGGTTCCACTCCCAGGGTACAGATCAAAGTAGCATGACGACCCGGAGCTCCCGACATCACAGGGGTCACTTTCATCCTGCCTCACTTCCGGCGGGGCGACCAGTTTATTCATTAACGTTTAGCGTAGTAATGTGTTACCTCTCTTGCCAAATGCTTGTTATTAGTTGAAGGGGATTTCGATGTCGCCGGGCGATTTCCTGCAGGATATTGTCGTTTTCCGCTGATTTACGCTGATATCGGAGAAATGCGAGATAATTCGGGGCTATTCGACAAATCGACCGCCGGCGGGCTGCTGGTTGGGATGCAAACTATGTCCGGTCGCGGCTCAGGCAATGGCCCCGGCGGGGCAGACCAGCCGGCATTCCATACACAGAATGCACTCGGTGTCCCGGACTTTCTTTCCCTGGCTGATGAAAGACATCACGTCAACATCCATCGGGCAGACACGATTACATTGACCGCACTTTACACAGGCCGCCTCCGGTTTTCCGGACGGTGCAATAGTGATCAGCGCCACCGCGGCCGGCGGTTTCATTACCAGGCACCGGGCAGACAAGCTTGCAGAAAGGCGGCCCAGCTCAGCCGCAGGAACTCCACGGTGCCGCAGTTGTGATCCACCAGGAAAAACGAATAAAGGCGCAGGCGGTAAAAGATGTATATTCCTGGGATGATCAGGAGCAAAAAGCCGACCGAGCTAACGACGAACCACACCACCGACGCCAGAAAGTACCGCCAGCCGAGCCGGATTTTCGGCCACCGTCGGCGGATCCCAGGAGCCCAGCTAATCCGTAAAGAGACCCCCTTGCCTGGCTTAGGCCACTCCTCTTTTTAGCCATCAGTTCATCCTCAGCCGCCAAATGCCCGGGCTACCCTGGAGTTTCTTCAGGTCTACGGCTTGCGGGTAGGTCAAAAGTCTGTCCAGGGCAGTCTTAATGCGCCTTTGGGTTTTCTTGTCCTGGTCGGCCAGGTCTTTCTGGGCCGGCTCGGTCACCTCAAGCCTCATAGTCCCATTTCCCTTTTGACCTGCTCCCAGGGCTTGGTCTTACCCTGAGCTATTGCCTTCTCCGCTTCGGCTACGGCTTTCTTGTCCTCTTCGGTTAACGGCTCATCGTCTTCTGGAGCCTTCTCCAGGGTGTGAAGCACGGGGTCTAGGAAGGCCTCCAGATCCCGCTCCCTTATCCGCCAGAGCCTTCCCGCTCTGACCCCCTTGAGTTTCCCCTGCCGCAGCCACTCCCAGATGCTTTTGGGGCTTACGGCCAAGCGCTCAGCAGCTTCTTCCGGGGGAATTCCATCCGGGTCAAGGCCAGCCTTCGGTTTTTCATCGGTCATCGGCCTCACCTCTGAACCAAATTTTCAGCACGCCGCCCTCCAGCACGGCGTTTTTGACCTCTTTTCCCGCCAGCGTGCGCGGCAGCAACATGTTGCGCTTGCAGTCCCCGGCCTGAACGTACAGTTCGTCGCCCTTCTGCGTCAGGGACACGTCCTTTTTGTCCACGAACGGCAGCCGGAGGGAAACCAGGTACCCGTCTTGGTCCTTTTCGATCGTCTGCGTCAGACCCCGGTAAAACAGCCGTGCGGGATCTTCCGCGCCGAAGCAGGCGCGGGCTAGCTCCCGCAAGGCGTCCGGTCCCACCATCCCCCGGTCGAACAGGGGCACGCGGAAAACCGGCAGGGGCGCGAAGCTCTCCTCGATCACCGTGACGTACCGCTCCTGCAACTCCTTCCAGACGCGGAAGTGCTCGTCCTTGAGCTCGGCGGGCTGCAACCGGTTGATCACCACCGCGTCGGTGGGAAAGCCGAACAGGTTTAGGGCCGTGCTTTTCCACTCGAAACGCGGTCCTTGTCCCGCAGCCGTTGGCGTGACGGCTGCCGTCAGGTGGGGGCTTAATCCTGGGTCTCTCCGAGAGTCAACCCAAGGCTCACCGCCAGCGCCCGATTTATCTCGCGCATTTTCTCTGAAGTGAGATTCCCCAGCTTGCGCACCAAGCGCAACTTGTCCACGGTCAACACCTGGGCGGCATTGGCCGTGCTGTCTTTCTCCAGTCCCCCTTCTCCAGCGCTTAACTTCACCAGGAAGGGGTAATCCTTGAGAGTAGTGGTCACTGCGATCACAATTGTGGTTGGGCCATACTTGTTGCCCACATCGTTTTGAACGACGACGGCGGGCCGACAGCCCGCCTGCTCACTTCCCCGCGCCGGGTTAAAGTTCACCAGGAAAACATCGCCACGTTTAATCTCCACCGCGAAACACCTCTGCTTGCGACGGAAGGAAAAGCTCGGCGTGGGCTTTGTGAAGCTCCGCCATTTCAAGATAGCCTTGCCTGAGCCGGACCTCCAGCTCCTCCTGCTCCGCACGCCGCAGCAGCTCGGCTACAGCGCCGCTTCTGGTGGTGGCCCATTTCCGGGCCAAGGAATCCAAAACGGAGAGAAGCTGTTCCGGCAAACTTACGGCGATTTTCGCGTTCACGGACTCCACCTCCTGCCACAAGCATATCATACCAAGAGGCATACTGGCAATCATACTTAGGGGAGAAATTCGTTTGTATTCGGCACGCCCTGGTAATTCATCTGGAGGCACACCTTGTTGGGCGCATTGAGGGGGTCGGAGTTCCCCAGCAAGCCGTATGAGATTCCAGTGCTGTCGGTGGAAAGAAATCTACTGTGAGTTTTATCGAGAGCGTACGCGAAAACGGCAAGGTGCGCCAAAAGACCGTGGCCAACCTGGGTCGTCTGGAAGAATTCCAGGAGCAAAAACTGGACCGACTCATCGAGGGCTTGGCCAAGTTCTCCAAGAAGCGCTGGATCCAGGCCGAGGCCGCCGATCTCCTGGTCCGGTCGGCCCGGGAGTGGGGCACGGAACTGGTCTTCGGCCACTTGTGGGACAAACTGGGCCTGGCCGGCCTGCTGGAACACCTGCTGGGCCGGACCGAAATCGACAGCCCGCTGGACAAAGCGGTCTACGTAATGGTCTTAAACCGCATAGGTTTGCGGGTTTTTGCCGAACCCCGGCGCAAGGGGGATTTGCAACCATTTTGCATAGTGGTCAGGGCTGGGAATTTGAAAAGGGTGGAGTGGTACAGGAATGATTGCGCCGCAAACGGGGAAAATATTCGAGACGGTTTTTGGGAAAGCAGGTGATAAATGTGAAAAGCGGTTTTACAGATCCGGAAGCCGTACTGGACCCCGCCGCGCAATACGGCGGGCCGGCTGTACAGATAGACGGGCTGACGAACTGCGACTCGTTTCCCGCACAACAACCAACCCCTGCGCAATCACCCGCGGCAGATGAAAACGTCAGCATCGGGTGCATTGCTTGCACAAGAGCACACTTTTCCACGATTGCCGGGACGCTTAAGGAGGCAATCCGGTTCGCCCGCGAGGACGACATCACCCACCCGGAGGTCCAGAGCAGGCTCGAGGCCGCGGAAGAAGAAGTCACAATCGTAGAAAGGCACGATTGGACCCCGGAGAAGACTCTCAACTCACCGCCCGGGGAAAAGCACGTGATACACCGGTTCTTTCCCGACCTTCGCAGGCTGCGGCAGCAAATCATGCAGATTACCACGGTCGACGACCTCGAACATGCGGCAGCCAATGCGGCGCTGCTATCCACCAACTTTAGACTGGCGGTGCTCGAGCTGCGCGGGGTCAACACCGACGGTTTTAAGGACGCCGCATCTAGACCCGGTGCCGGCTGGGCTATCGGGACAATTGCGCAATGGCACGATTCTTGCTAAAATGATAAGGGTGGTCTCTTGACAGTTTACGGGCTGGTGTAGCTCAGCGGCAGAGCAGCTGATTCGTAATCAGCAGGCCGTCGGTTCGAATCCGACCACCAGCTCCAATGAAGCAAAGGCCTCCGGGAATCTAACCCGGAGTTTTGTTTTTGAGCCTGGACTTCTCCGGGGAGACTGCCTAATAGATCAAAACTTAGGAAACATTCCGTTGTATCTGACGAGCTTTGAAAACATGGCGGGCAACAGGGATGGCTTGAGCAAGTTCCGGTCTACTGGCGCTTCTCCGGTAAGTGACAGTACTTAAGGCCGGGCCCGGAGTGGGCCGGGCCGCGGCCTAGAACCGCACACTCGGGCGCCACTTGTCAAGCACGCCCAGGAAGATGTGTGCCAGTCCAAAACCCAGGATCATCGCCCCCAAGCGTCCGCCGATGAGGCGTCCAAGGGTCGAGACACCGACGCCGAGTCCCATTACCGCTTTACTGGTCATGTCACCCTTCAACGTCGCCCACTCCCTTCAGGTTTGTGTTAGCGTGCCCGGCAAACGGTCCCGTGATGCCGGGAACCTCAATGGATAAATCAGTTAAAGGAAAAGCCTGGATTCAGCGAGAAACTAAGACCAGGAACGATATACGAGGTGGCTCGGGATGGTCAAGCCTGTTGGACCCGTGGGGGACGGCGGCGGGCTGCACCTGTTCCGGAACCTGGCTCCCGGTCAGGTGGTCCGCCTGCAACTGGTGGAGCCGGGACTGAACGGGGGGATCGTCGGCCTGGACGGCCGGCTTTTCCGGGCGGCCGGTGCTCTCCCGGCGCGCCCCGGGGAACACTTCTGGGCGATAGTCGAAAAGGTGCAGTCCGACCAGATCACGGTCCGGCACCTGGCCCCGCTGGAGGCTGGAAAGCCCGGGCTGCCCGCGGGGGAACTGGTGCGTGCGCTCGGTCTTCCGCCTGGGGCGGACACGGAGGTGTTGCTCAGAGAGTTGTTGCGCTGGCGGTTGCCGGTCGACCGGGAACTGATACTGCGGGTTCTGGCGATGGGTCGCGATCTGCCCCAGTATGGCGGCAAGGATTTGTGGCCGGTTCTGGCCTGGCTGCAGGTGCTGGAACTGCCTTCGCGCCCGGGAGCCCTGGCCAAAATCGTGGCGTACGTCCTAGGTTGGGATCCGGACCCGGAGGGCCAGGAACTGCTCAACCAGGGCCGTTCAAGGTCCGGGCGTGATGTGGTGCAGGCGCTGGCGTTAAACGGCGGGGAGCGGCTGCAGGGCCAGGTGTACCTGGTCTTCCCCGGTGGCGGGTCGGAACTGGAGGCCGGCGTAAAAGTTGCGCTGCACCTGCGGTCCGGTGTGTTCGGGGAGTTCTGGGTGAGCCTCGAAATGGATCGCACGGGACTGGGCGGGCGGTTGATCATACCTGAGGCCCGGTGGGCGGCCCGGTTTCAGGAGGCGGTTCCGTTGCTGGAAGATCGGTTGGCCGATCTGGGGTACCAGGTACGGCCGTTCACGGTGGAGACCCGCCGGGTGGGTTCCGTGGCGGAGTTGTTCGCGGGCGCCGTGGGCCCTGTGTACGTACCCCTGGACATCCGGGTGTGATTTGGAGTGAGGATGTGGGATAGTGAAGCGGGAACGGAAGTCCGGCGAAACACGGAGGCCGGACAAACCCCGGGTAGCGGCTGCACTGACCTACGAGGACGGACCTGACGCCGTTCCCCGGGTGGTTGCCGTGGGCAAGGGCCTGTTTGCGGCCCGGATTGAGGAGGTGGCGCGGGCGTCCGGTGTGCCGGTGTACCGGGATCCGCAGTTGGCCTGGACGTTGGCCGGGCTGGGCCTTGACCGCGAAATCCCGCCGGAGTTATACCAAGTTGTGGCGCAAGTGATCGCCTGGGTATATTATCTGGAGGACCGACAACCGCCGGTTGGAGCCGGGGGCGGAAGGCAGGGAGATAGATGGGAGAACAACCGACGATGAGTGAAGTGGTGATTTACACCGACGGGGCTTGTTCCGGGAACCCAGGGCCCGGAGGCTGGGCCGCCGTAATCCTGGACGGGGTCGCCCGGCGGGAACTTACCGGGTCAGACCCGAAAACGACCAACCAGCGGATGGAACTCCTGGCGGCGATCAGGTCTTTGCAGGCCCTGGGGGAAGAGCCGCGGCGGGTCACCCTGTACAGTGACTCGGCTTACCTGGTGAACTGTTTCCGGGACCGGTGGTATGAACGCTGGGAGCAAAATGGCTGGGTGAACGCCAAGAAGCAACCCGTTCAGAACCGGGACCTCTGGGAAGAACTGCTGCGCCTTGCCCGGCGGCACCGGGTCACGTTCCGGAAGATCAAGGGGCACGGCAGCAACGAGTTGAACAACCGTGCCGACGCTCTGGCCCGGGGGGCTCTTCCCCCTGGCGCTCGCTGACGCGGCGCCCGACCCGCTAACGCGGGTACCCCGAGCGGGTACACGCGGGTACCCCGGGCGCCGCGCTGCCCGCGTCCGCGCTGCCTAATTGCCCGTATAGCTGGTACCGTGTATCAAACGGTAGATCCCGTCTTCGAGTTCCCGGGCGAACTGGGCGCTGATGTCCGGTGAACCGGGGACCAGGTCGAACATCACCTCGACCTCGAAGTTGTCAAACACAAAGAGTTCCAGGCGCGACAAGGCGATCACGCCGTTTCGGTGCCGGGCCTGCTCGCGTTCCAGTGCTTCTTCCACCAGGCGGTTGACTTCCAGAAGGGGTATCTTGATCATCACCGGGCTTCCTTTCACAAAACTAAGAATGGCGAAACCGGGTCAAACCGGGTAGGAAAAAGCCCACCCTGACAGCGGGCGGGCTTTGCCGTTCTCGGGTCGCCTGCCCTGGTCAGCTCTTGGTCTTGCTCAACCTGAGGTCGATGAACCGGTCCTTCAGCTTGGACATCACCAGGGGCATTGTCGTGTACTCCATTTCGTCCAAGGGCAGGCGGTGCGGTTCGAAGGGCCCGAGGCTCCGCATGTAGTCGGCGATTTCGTTGCACAGGGCCCGCGCCCGGTCGAAGGCAGGATCGTCGAACATATCCTGTGGGCCGATCAACTTGCCCTGCGCCAACTGGAAGCCCAGCGCCACCACGCGGGGCGGGCCGTCAAACCGGGTTGGGCAGGAATTGGTGACCGAAACGGGCATCAGCGGCCCGCTGTGGGAACCGCGCATCCACCCGGAGACCAGGTGCGGGCGGGCGAACGCCTCCAGCACCTCGCCGACCGCCGGGAAGCCGCTCTGGCAGCGGATGATGCACACCGGGTCGTCCTTGCCCACGTAGCGCCCGGCCATCAGGTTCAGCCGCTGGGTGCTGGACGAAGCCGCGATCTGACCGTTGGCCTTGTGGAAAACCCGCTTGATCGCGTAGCGCCCGGGCGCGCCGATGAAAACCAGCATGTCGTAAATGTCCTCAGGCGCGGAGAAGATGATTTTCTTATGTGCGATGAGGTCGCGCACCTCGAAGTTGAAGCCGCCGTGCATGTTCGGGTCTATCACCAGGCCAATGGTGTTGAACGGGTCGGCGAAGATCCGGTAGAGCGGCAGGTTCCAGGCGCCGGGCTCGGTCTTGTCGGCCATGAGCACGATGACCGGCTCGCTCTTGCGCTCCACGACCTCAATCTCCGCCACACCGGGTCCAAGCCCCTTGATGTTGCCCGAGAAAGCGTCCCCCAGGAGATCTTGGCCGGCGCCGTACAGCTTGAGCTTCTTGGCGACCTCGGTGCAAGCCACGAAGGTGTCCCATGCTAACTGGTGAATCTCGCCGTTGTTGCGTCCCAACTCGTGTGTGAGAATCAAGTTGATATCGTCACCAACGTGAGTCACGTGGAAGTCTATCAACAGCGGGCTGCCCGAGAGAATGCCCTTGGCCTTTTCCAGCAACTCCGGGTGGACTCCGGAATGCCCCACAAACCCACCAATGTCCGCTTTGATAACGGAGAGTGTGACTGTCTTGTCCATGTTCTCCTCCCCCTGCATCTTGTGCTGAAGTCTGCCATACTATTTCTACGTTACGTTGGAATATCCTTTAGAATACCACATGAAAGTCCCTCGTCTTTTCGCCATTTGCCGCCACGGACCGGCTATTTGACCGTAGGCGCCGAATAGGGGCGGAGGGAGCGGAAAACGACCTCGCGGGCGAAATCCAGGTTCCGCCAGCCGCGAACGAGGGTCTGCTTGTGCTCCAGGTCCTTGTAGATGGTGAAGAAGTACTCGATCTCCCGGAGGCGGTGGGCGTCAACGTCCGCCAGGGTGCGGAACCGGTCCATGCGCGGGTCCCGTGCCGCCGCCGCCAGGATCTTGACGTCCCGGCCCTTCTCGTCGGCCATTTCCAGGGCACCCAGCACGCGGGCCTCGACCAGGCAACCGGGGAAGGTGGCCGTGGAGATCATCACCATCACGTCCAGCTCGTCGCCGTCCTCGGCCAGAGTATTTGGGATGAACCCGTAATCGGTGGGGTAGTGCACCGGCGAGTACAGCACTCGGTCCAGGCGCATAATCCCCCGCCGCCGGTCATATTCGTACTTGTTGGAACTGCCCCGGGGAATCTCGATGGTCACTTCGACCTCCAGGGGCGTTTTGGCGTGGGGTATGAACATTTTTGAGTCACCTCCACCCTTAGCTTGCCCCGGCCGCGCCGCCCGTACCAGTCGCCCGCGAAACCGGGTTGCGGGGTACCGCCGCGGTGTTTACAATTGATGCGGGAGGTGGGAGCGTGTTCAAGCGGTACGCACTGTACCTGCTGCGCTGGCAGCTGTCCACGCCGGTTCTGGCCGTGGTGCTGCTCTGGCTGAGCAACTTTCACGTGACCTTCGCCACTGTCGTCGCCAATTTGATCGGCGGCCTGATATTCTTCTGGGTCGACAAGTTCATCTTCACCTCGCCTGTCCTGGCGCCCCAGTGGGAGATCCGGGAGAAAGTGGCCTGTGCGGACTGCGGCCGGGTGGCCCGGGGCTTTCGCCTGGTGCGCACGAAGAACTACGACAAGACCCGGGACAAACACCCGGAGTTTCGCTGCACCGACTGTTCCGACCGCAAACTGGACGAACTGCGGCAGCGGGGCGTCAAACTCGACTAACCCCCCAAAAAGGGGCCAGGCCCCTTTTTACCTTCTTTGACTTTCTGAAAAAAATGGGGCCTGACCGACCTGACTCCTTTTTGCCTTCCAAGATAAGGTTTCACAGTGAGAGTCCTTTTCAATCGGATGACACCTTAGCCTAAGGGAAGCATATGCTTTCACTGAGGGGAAGGAAGTAAAGGAGTTAATGAAGCGGTCTAACCTTTTTGGGGACATACCGAAAATGCGGGAAAGGTGTCTGACGTCTTTTTCGGGTGGCTCATGGGGGGGATGGTGGTGTGGAGGTTGTGGAAACGGCTGACGACCGGGCATGGACCCCGCGGGCTGGTCCTGGTGCTGGCCTCCGGGGGCGTGCTCTGGCTCGGCTCGAGTTTCAGGGACATACCCCTACCCACCGCCGGTGACGGTGTCACGGAGGGGTTTTTTACTTTTCTATCCGCGCTCGGCGCGGTAGAGGAGAGGGGACTGGCCGATTTCTTGGCTGCCGCTGCCGGGCTGGTTTTCTCCATAGCCTTGCTGGGGGGCGCGCTCTACCGGGAAGTATTGGCCCTGATCACCGACCGCCCGGCGCTCCCGCCGGGACGCTGGCTGTTCCGGGCCGCATTCGCCGCCGGGCCGCTCGGGGTGTTCCTCTACGTGGGCGCGCAGTGGCTCACCGTGTTTACCGCCGGCCTGCTGCTGCTCTTCAGTCTGATTTTGGTCATTTCCGCCCTTCGGTCGGCCCGCGTGCCGCGGCGCCTGGGATGGAGGATGGGAGTGCCTCCTCCCGGCAGACGCTAGACCGTGCGGACGAAAAACCGGGTGTTGTGTTGGTTAAAACCTTTCGCTACTCGAGCGCGCCCGATGCCTCCAGCCAAGGCGCGCGCCCCGGCGCTCATGGTCACCAGTATTAGCCATCTTGTGATTGCTTGCAGGCCGGCTCACGGGCGCACCTGAATCGGGAGTTGACCGGAATCCACCAAATGGCCTAAATTGGGTATAACAAGCAAATTCAGGGCAAAAGCACCAAAGATTGAAGCAGGGAAGGAGTGCGGTGATGGATTCTGTTACTGTGAAAGACATTATGACTACCAGAGTGGTCACCGTGGAAATGGACGATTCGATTGGCTTGATTCTGGAGATATTCAAGCATGCCGGGTTCCACCATGTGTTGGTCGTAAGTCCTGAAACCGGGGCATTTGTTGGAATCATCTCGGACCGAGACGTGTATCGCAATGTTAGTTGCTTTATTGGGACTCTATCGGAGCAAGCCCGTGACCAGAACACACTGAGAAAAAAGGCACACCATATCATGACCAGAAACCTGATTACCGCCACCGAAGATATGACTGTCAAGCAAGCTGCCGAGTTAATGCTGGCCAATAAGATTTCCTGCCTGCCGGTTCTTTGCGCGGATCGGACAATAAGAGGCATTGTCACCTGGAAAGACCTCCTGCGGTACGCTTTTGATTTGCCGAAACATAAACCTACTCCCCAAGATTTCTCCCGAAAACAAGGTAGTGAGAAAATCAAGGAAGGGAAAAGTCAAGCAATTGTCCCTTCGACAAAAACTAACAGAAACTCTGAAGGAAATAGTTGCTAGGTGTCGAATTCAAAAAAAAATGGTATCTGATTCAGGGCAAAGTCGCCGAAAGGTGACGGCGCAAAACTAGAGGGGCTACAGCGATAATACGCCAAGCCAGCCAGTTGCCGGATATCAAGCACTAAAGAGATTATTCCGTACTGGTGGTACGGTTTTTTTTGTTGGAGCCCTTAAATGGATCGGGAAGAAAGGGAGGAATACCCATGCAGCCTTTATTGATCGCTGCCCAAGCCGCTGAATTACTGTCCGGCTCACCACAGGGTCTTTTAGTTCATTCTCGACGTGTTGCATCCCTGGTAGCCTACATTCTTGAGACCGCCCCAAATCTGGCAAATGGCTACAGGCAGGATGAAATCATTCTTGCGGCACTCTTGCACGATCTTGGTAAACTGCATTGGCCTGAAGAGTTCTTTTCCAAGCCCCGCTACCTGCTAAGCAATTCCGACTTCTTCTTGATGGAATCACATCCCTTTAGCAGTGCCAATCTGGCCAGGCAAATAGGGGCACCGGAAAGCGTGGCCACCCTTATAGAGCAACACCACGAAAAAAAAGGGGGTGGGGGCTATCCACGCAAGCTGATAAACCCCGACCCGGTGGCTCTGTTGATCGGCACTTGCGATGCTTATGCGGCCTGCCTTGAACCCAGACCATACAGGCCGGAAACTCTAACACACGCCCAAGCCTTGAAGGAGGCCAGAAAAGTGGGATGTCTCACGTCGGCTGCCATACTGGAGGTATTGCCGGACAGAATCTTAACAAATAGTCTCAAGTTGGGACGACTGTAGGGCTGATTCTTAGCATTTATAGAACTCGGTGGGACCATCGGCTTGGACGAAGAGGCGGTGCTGCTCATCCCGGCCGGGACCCTCAAAGGGGCGGCCGAAGTTGATGTCAGGTCGCAAAAATCCCCCGAACGCTCCAGCACGGCGTCGTTCTGGGTGGGACCTCCACCCCGTATCAGGACTTTCAGGGGCTTCCTTGGCCTTCCAGGTTTTTGACTGAATCGCAGCCGGCTTCTCGCACAATCATCCCGCCGGCACCGGGTCTAGATGCGGCGTCCTTAAAACCGTCGGTGTTGACCCCGCGCAGCTCGAGCACCGCCAGTCTAAAGTTGGTGGATAGCAGCGCCGCATTGGCTGCCGCATGTTCGAGGTCGTCGACCGTGGTAATCTGCATGATTTGCTGCCGCAGCCTGCGAAGGTCGGGAAAGAACCGGTGTATCACGTGCTTTTCCCCGGGCGGTGAGTTGAGAGTCTTCTCCGGGGTCCAATCGTGCCTTTCTACGATTGTGACTTCTTCTTCCGCGGCCTCGAGCCTGCTCTGGACCTCCGGGTGGGTGATGTCGTCCTCGCGGGCGAACCGGATTGCCTCCTTAAGCGTCCCGGCAATCGTGGAAAAGTGTGCTCTTGCGCAAGCAATGCACCCGATGCTGACGTTTTCATCTGCCGCGGGTGATTGCGCAGGGGTTGGTTGTTGTGCGGGAAACGAGTCGCAGTTCGTCAGCCCGTCTATCTGTACAGCCGGCCCGCCGTATTGCGCGGCGGGGTCCAGTACGGCTTCCGGATCTGTAAAACCGCTTTTCACATTTATCACCTGCTTTCCAAAAAACCGTCCCAAATATTTTCCCCGTTTGCGGCGCAATCATTCCCGTGAATCTGAATGTCCTTTTCATAAGGTTTCTTTCCAGTTGACGCTAGAGACACTTCCCCAACTGCTCGTCCCAGCATCTGAGCCCGAAACAGCAAACCCTATCCCTACCCTGGGCCTTAGCCGAATAGAGCGCCTGATCGGCCTCGGCTATAAGCCTGTCGACCGACTGAGGAGCCGCCGGATTAAGAGCCGTGACCCCAAAGCTGGCCGTAACGCGCAGGCTTACGCCGGAATCCAGCTTTACGGGTGTAGACTTGATGCTTTGCCGGAACCGTTCAGCAATCGCCCCTGCTGTTACAATGTCAACTCCCTCAACAAGGATGAGAAATTCCTCGCCGCCGTACCGTCCGAGGAAATCATACACCCGTTTTACCGCGCGCAGTTTTTTAGCTACGTCTTGCAGCACCGTGTCACCGGCCAGGTGACTGTACTCATCGTTAATGCGCTTAAAATGATCCAGGTCCATAAATATTACGCCTACGGGCCTGCCCTCGCGAATACCCCGTGCAACCAGAGCCTCCAGATGCTCCAGTAGGACCCTGCGGTTGGGCAGTCCCGTCAGGGCATCGGTGGACGCCAGGGCCGCGATTTTCTTGTTCGCCTCCTTGAGTTTCTCTTCCAACTCAATGATCCGTATACCGACCTGAACGCGGGCCTTCAGTTCCTCATGGTGAAATGGCTTGGTAATATAATCGTCAGCCCCGGCGCCCAGTCCCTCCACGATGTCGTCCTTACTGCCCTTGGAAGTCAAAAGGATGACGTAAACGTACCCCGCAAGCTGCGAGTGCCTGATGGTCCTGCACAGTTCCAGCCCGTCCATCACAGGCATTATCCAGTCGGCGATCACCAGCCTGATTTCTTCCCTTTGCAGAATCTCCCAGGCCTCGGCGCCATCCCGGGCAACAATGATCGAATGACCCCATTCTTCCAGCGCCTTTTGGACCACACGCGCCGAAACGAGGCTGTCGTCAGCGACCAATATCCTCATTGTTACCATCCTGCCGCTCTCTGTTATTTTCTGTTATTTATTACCTACTTCGCGGTTTTTTAATGTATTCCTCTCTTGTATTCCTCTCTGATCTGAATTACCTTAAACCCTGGGACCCGACCGGCATCCGGCCTTTTTGCCTGAAGGTCTCTTTTTAAAACCGGCTGAGGAAAACCAGAACGGCCGCGCCCGCGGCCGCAAACAGCCAGGCGGTTGCCCAGAGCAGGGTTACCGCTTGGCGTATGGCCGGCGGTCCGGGCGGCGGGTATTCCGCGCCGAGGTACGGTTTTTCCGAAGGTCTCCCGTTGTAAGTCGACGGCCCGCCGAGACAGGCGTTGAGCGCCCCGGCGAAC
Source organism: Candidatus Desulforudis audaxviator MP104C (assembly GCF_000018425.1). GTDB lineage: Bacteria > Bacillota > Desulfotomaculia > Desulfotomaculales > Desulforudaceae > Desulforudis > Desulforudis audaxviator. Next base: position 1,944,797 of record NC_010424.1, read on the forward strand.
AGCGCTTCTCCGTGGCCGGCGTTGGGGCTGGGGTGAGCCAGGCGGTCCCGCCAGCCCACCCGCCAGGCGTCCCGCGCGGAAAGGCCGGACAGCAGGGCCGCCGGGGGCACGAAAAAGAGGGCCAGCCGCGCCGGGACGAAGGCGGCGAAGTCGTCCAGCCGGGCGGCGGCCCGGCCGAAATCGCGGTACGGCCCGTGCCGGTAACCGATCATCGAATCCAGTGTGCTGACCGCTTTGTAAACCCAGGCTCCCGCCGCTCCGAAGAGCAGCGCGTAAAAAACCGGGCAGAGGACCGCGTCGACCGTGTTCTCGCCCACCGTCTCCACCGCCGCCCGGCGGACCTCCCGTTCATCGAGACCGGCGGTGTCACGCCCGACGATCATCGCCAGCCTTTGGCGCGCGCCCGGCAGGTCGCCACGCTGCAGATATCCGTCCACCGCCAACGCCTCACCGGCTAGCGAATGAGGGGCGACGGCCAGGTAGACGAGCAAGGCTTCCACGGCTAGGCCCCACCAAAAGCCCGCCGCGTACCCCAGTTTAACAAGCAGCCATGCCGCCGCACCGGTTACCGCGATCACACCCATCGCCAGCAGGGTCCCCGACCAGCGCACCGGCAGCGGTAGGCGCCGGATGGACTCGCCGGAGGCGATCAAGTACCCGATCAGCCGAACGGGGTGCGGGAGCTGGGGCGGATCGCCCAGCAGCCGGTCCAGGACCACGGCGGCCAGGATCACTCCGGCCCTATAGGCCAAGAATTCCATCCAGTCGCTCCACCCCGATTCTTTCCGCCAGCAGGTCGGCGATGCGGTCCAGGTCCCTCTGTCGGCGGGCGGCGAACCCCGGCTGCTCGGACGGCCGGGCCGGCAGCCCCGCGAGGCGGCGCACGGCGGCTATCCACTGTGTCCGGTACGTGTCGGAGTCAAAGCAGCCGTGCAGGTAAGTCCCCGCCACATAACCTTCTTCGGCGGCGCAGCCTTCGGGTGCCAGCCCCGTCCCCTGCCCGCCGAGCAGGAAGCACGGCCTGCCCCCGCAGACCTCGGAGAATCCCCTGTGAATTTCGTACCCCCGTACCGAAAGCCCGCCCGGGATCCCCCAAACCCCCTCAGCCGTAACGCCGCGCACCTGAACGGTGCGCTTCTCGGACGCAAAGCGGGTGCGCACGGGCAGCAGGCCCAGCCCCGCCACCGTTTGCCCCCCTTCCCGGATAGTCCGGCCGAGCATCTGGAAACCGCCGCAAATACCCAAAAGTGGCTTTCCCCGGGCGGCGAAATCACGCAGGGCCCGGTCCAGCCCGCGGCGGCGGAGCCAAGCCAGGTCGGCCAGCGTCTCTTTGCTGCCCGGCAGGATAACCGCGTGTGCGCCGTCCAGCTCCTGCGGGCGGTCGACGTAACACAACGCCACCCCGTTCTCGGTCTCGAGGGGCAGGAAATCGGTGTAGTTGGAGATCCGGGGCAGGCGGATCACCGCCACCGCCAGGTCGCCCGGGGCGGGCGCCTTTCCCCGCCCGGAGAGGCCCACCGAATCCTCCTCATCGAGGTGGAGGTCGTGCAGGTAAGGTAATACGCCCAGCACCGGCCGCCCCGTCCGCGCCCCGATTAAAGCCAGCCCGGGCCGCAGGAGTTCCTCGTCTCCCCGGAACTTGTTGACCACGAAACCGGCGACAAGTTCCCGTTCCCTCTCCGCCAGCAGTTCCATCGTCCCGAGCAGGGAGGCGAACACCCCGCCGCGCTCGATGTCCCCGACAAGCAGAACGGAAGCTCCGGCGTAAAGCGCCACCTCCATATTGGCGATGTCGTGCGGCCGGAGGTTGATTTCAGCCGGGCTTCCCGCCCCTTCGGCAAACACGAGGTCCGCATCCGCCCGGAGCCGGTCGAGGGCGGCGGCGGCCAGCGGCCACAGCTTTTCCTTTAAGGCGTAATAATTGGCCGGCTTGTAGACGCCCAGGGGACGACCCAGCAGCACCACCTGGCTGCCCGCCTCCCCCGTCGGTTTCAGGAGAATGGGGTTCATGTCCACGTGGGGCGGAACGCCCGCGGCCTCGGCCTGCAAGGCCTGGGCGCGGCCGATTTCCCTGCCGTCCGGGGTGGCGTAAGAGTTGAGGGCCATGTTCTGGCTCTTGAAAGGCGCCACCCGGAAGCCTCTCCGGGCGTAGAGGCGGCAAAGACCGGCGACGATAAGGCTCTTGCCCGCCGAAGAGGACGTCCCCTGAACCATCAGCACGCGCGCCGTCATACGTTGTCACCCCGCAAAAAACCTGATAAGACTTCAAGCAGCCGGTCGTTCTCGTCAGCCCTGCGCAGCCCCATACGGAAGTGACGTGCCGAAAGCCCGGCGAAAGTGGAGGCGTTCCGCACCGCCATGCCATGTCGCAGCAGACAGGCGTTCAGGGCTTGGACTTCGTAACCGTCGGGCAGCGCGCAGAGCAAGAAGTTCGCCTCCCCGGAGAAAACGCGGAGCCCCAGCCTCTCCAGTGCGGCCGTTACCCGTGCCCGCTCGGCCGTCACAAAGGCCCTGGTCTCTGCAGCGTAAGCCGTTTCGGCGAGCAGCCGGCCGACGAGGTGCTCGCCCAAGCCGTTTACGCTCCAGGGGTCTTTCGCCGCCAGGAGCCGCCGCACCAGGTCTCCTGTCCCGACGAGGTAACCGAGCCGCAGCCCGGGCACGGCGTAAAACTTGGTCAGCGAACACACCGCCGCCACCCCGGGTACGGGCGGCAGGACCGGCGAAGACCCCTTTGCGGGGTCTACAAAAGCCAGAAACGACTCGTCAAATACCCAGTAAACCCCGGGACGGGTCTTACGCAAGCGCTCCAGCGCCTCCCGCGGCGGAAGCTGACCGGTGGGATTGTTCGGATAGCCGACAAAGACCACGTCGCCCGGCTCGGGCGCAAGCGCCTCCCACAACGGTTCAAAACGTCCATCCACGACCCGCGAGGGCGCCGCCGCCACCGGAAGGCCGCAGGCCTCGGCGGCGCCGCGGTATTCCGAATAGCACGGTTCTATAACCCAGACCCGGCCCGGCCGCAAGGCGCGTACCAGGAGACCGATCAGCTCGGTTGCACCGTTTCCCACCAGCACCTCTCCCGGGTCAAGGCCGAGAAATGCCGCCAGGGAACGGCGCGCGGGAGCCGCATCAAGAGAAGGGTAACGGGTTATCAAGGGAAGGGCGTCCCGCAACAGTTCGGCGACACAATCCGGGGGCCCGAGCGGGTTGAGGCTTACGCTGAAATCTATAGTGACGCCCGTCATGGCGCCGCCGTGATCCCACTTCACAGTCCCACCCCTAAAACACGCACTAAGCGTTAAGCATCAAGCATTAGGAGATTATAGAAAAGCCCACAGCAAACAGCTCACTGCTTTTCCAGCAAGCGCTGCAGCACTTGGCGGGCTGAGGCGAAGTGCAGGTGCAGGTAAGAGCCGAAAACGGACCCGGCCTGCCAGCCCTCCTTGCGGGCTTGCATCCCATAAGCCTGGCGGACAACTAGGCAGGCCCGGCTGCCGGGCACGGGGTCGGCTTCCGAGTAGTGAAAAACATGGCCCCGGACCTCCTCGCCGGCCCTTAGAATCAAGTTGTCATACAGGGCCCGGGCCACGACGTAACCCAGAGAAAGCCGCCGGCCGGCCATGCCGGCGCGCACCGGGAGCAGACCGACCATTGGGTGGTAACGGCCCTCCAGGTCGGTCAACCCCTCCCCCAGGTAGATCAAGCCACCGCACTCGCCGTAGATCCGCCCTCCCGCCGCCGCGTAGGACCTGACGGTGGTTAGCATCGCCCGGTTGGAGGCCAGCGCCCCGGCGTACAGTTCTGGGTAACCGCCGCCGAAGTAGAGCAGGGCGCAGCCGTGGGGCAGGCGGTCGTCGTGGAGAGGGCTGAAGAAAATCGGTTCGGCGCCGTGGTGACGCAGGATGTCCAAGTTGTCAGCGTAAAGAAAACTGAAGGCCTCATCGCGGGCCACCCCCACCCGCACCGTCCCTGCCGAAGCGTCTCCTGCAAAAATCCGGGGGTTCACCCGGGGCAGGGCCGGCGCCGTCCCGGCCAGCCGCTGCAAGACGGCAAGATCCACGTGCTGCTCGACGATGTCGGCCAGCCGCTCGTACACCGTTTCCCAGTCGCTCTCCGCTCCGGTAAAAAGCCCAAGGTGCCGTTCCGGGATCTTCAGCTTCTCTTCCCTTGGGATCACTCCGAGGACGGGCACCCGGCAATAGCGCGCAACGGCTTCGGTGACCAGGCCGGCGTGCCGTGCCGAGCCGGCGCGGTTGAGGATGACCCCGGCGACATGCACTTCGGGATCAAGGGCCTTAAAGCCCAGGACGACAGCCGCCGCGCTGGCTCCCTGCCGTGAGATGTCGACGACCAGGATGACGGGCGCCCGCAGCATCTTGGCCAGTTCGGCGCTGGAGGCCCGCGTGGTGCCGTCCCCCAGCCCGTCGTACAGGCCCATTACCCCTTCCAGGATCGCGATGTCTGTTCCCGCGACAGCCCGCTGGAACAGCTCGCGCGAAGCCTCGTCACCGATGAGCCAGGTGTCCAGGTTGCGCGACGCCCTGCCGGCGGCGCGCGTGTGGTGGCCCGGATCGATGTAGTCGGGCCCCGCCTTGAAGGGCTGCACCGCCAAGCCCCGCCGCCTCAACGCCCGAAGCAGACCCAGGGTCAGGGTCGTCTTCCCCTGCCCGCTCGATGGTGCGGCCACGAGCAGGCGCGGCACGTTAATCATCGTGGGCTCCCCTGTCGAAGTAGCCGCGGGGTGTAATCATGAACCCGCGCCAGGTGAAGGTCCGCGTGTTGCCCACGATGAGCAGCGTCAGCATGTCGGCGTCGTCCGGAACCAGTTCGGCCAACGTGACGACGCGCCTCTCCTGCCCCTCCCGGAAAGCGTTGCGGACGATGCCCGCCGGCGTCCCGGGCGGGCGCGTTTCCCGCAGGATGTCCAGGGTCGCCATAAACGGCTCGACGCGCGTCTGCGAGCGCACGTTGTACAGGGCAAGGACAAAGTCGGCCTCGGCGGCCGCCCGCACCCTCCTCTTGATAAGGTCGATGGGGGTGAGGAGGTCGGAAAGGGAGATCACCGCGTGGTCGTGGGCCAGCGGCGCCCCCAGGAGCGCCGCCGCGGCAAGGCCGGCCGTCACGCCCGGGATGACCTTAAAGGGCAGCACCAGGTCGCGGCGGGCTAGTTCCTCGAGGACCAGACCGGCCAGCCCGTAAACCCCGGCGTCACCGCTTGAAACCAGGCACACCCGGTGGCCGGCAAGGGCCGCGGCGGTGGCCTCCCGGACCCGCTCGACCTCCCGGCGCATTCCGCTCTTGATCAGTTCTTTCCCCGCCAGGTGTTCCCGGACGAGGTCGAGGTAAAGAGGGTAGCCGGCCACCACCTCGGCTTCCGCTATGGCGGCGCGGGCGGCAGGCGTCAGGTGCTCGGCGTCCCCCGGCCCGATCCCGGCGACCACAAGCGATCCTCGGCCAGGGCCACCGTCACCTGGTCCGCCACCAAGCGCGGCAGGATGATCCGGCCGTTGCGGGCGGCTAGAAAGGCGCATGGTTCAGCAACTCCTCCCACGTCAAAATACTTGCGGGCGCAGCGCGACTCGCTGAACAACCTGTCAACGCCCCGGATGGCCTCCCGGCCGAAAACCCGCAGTCCCGCACCCAGGGCGGAGCAAGCCTCAAGGATGCCCGGCTCGCCGGCCTTGAAATCGGCGGTGGCCACAACCCGAATATCATTCTTCTTCCGCCCCGCCAGGGCCAGCCCCCGTTCGATGGCCGCCATAATCGCCGGCGCACCGGCGCCCCAGCGGCAGCCTAGCCCGACGACAAGCGTCCGGTGGACCTCGCTGCCGGTGGTGACCACCGGTTCGGCCTCCACCGCGGCCGCCACCCGGTAAGCCAGCCCGTTGGCGCCGCCTTCATGTCCGGCGAGCAGGCTGATCGCGTAGCGGGCAGCGGTATCCAGGACCACCACCGGGGGGTCGCGTCGCTTGTCTTCCGGCAGGCCCGACAAAAGGCGCACGGCGATGCCTGCGGCCATGACCAGCACCAGCCCGCGGCCTTCCCCGAACAATTGCCTAACCACGTTACCCGCCGAACCCTCGTATCCCACGACGGCTCCGGGACGCGGCGGTGCCGGTTGAACAACTGACAATCGAACCGGAACGTACAGGAAGGCCCCGAGGGCTTCGGCCACCGCCGCGCCAGGGGCGAAGCCCGCCTCGTTGACAACCACTACCGCCAGCGGCCGGTTATCCTTCACCCCGCAAACGCTCCTTCGAATAAAGATAGCTGGCCCCGCCGTCCTGCTCCAGGAAGGACCCGACCAGGATCAGGGCATGCCGCTCAACCCCCGACTCCCGGACGGCTGCGGCCAGATCCGCGAGGCGGCAGCGGATAATCCGCTGGTCGGGCCAGGTCGCCCGGTAAACCACGGCCGCCGGGCATTCGGCGCCGTAGGCGGGGAGTAAATCGTCCTGTACTCCCGCCGCGTCGGCGGCGCTCAAGTACAGCGCCAGGCTGGCCCGGGCCGCGGCCAGCCGCGCCAGGCTTTCGCTTTCGGGCACCGGCGTGCGCCCCGCCCGGCGCGTCAGGATCAGGGTCTGCGAGCCCCCGGGAAGGGTGTATTCCTTACCCAGCAAGGCTGCCGCCGCGAAGCAGGCGCTGACCCCCGGCACCACCTCGTAAGGAATGCCCAGGCGCTCCAGGGCGCGGACCTGTTCGGCGAGGGCCCCGTAAAGCGAGGGATCTCCGGTGTGCAGCCGGGCGACATCGCGTCCCGCAGCCGCGGCTTCGGTGATCACGGCCAATTGCGCCTCCAGGTCCAGCCGGCTGGCGTCGTGCTTCTCTGCGTCGGCCCGCGCCCAGCGCAGGATTTCCGGGTTGACCAGGCTGCCCGCGTAAATGACCACTGGGCAGCGCTCCAGAAGGCGCTTCCCCCGCACCGTGATCAGTTCGGGGTCCCCCGGCCCGGCGCCGATGAAATAAACGGTCAAGACACACGCCCCCCTTTTTTGCGCACCAGGATCACCGACAGGTAACCGTGTTCGCCCTCCGGCAGGGATTGCAGGTCCGACGTAAGGTACTCCTCCGGCTGGGAAACGTGGCTGGCGAAGACGGCGTGTCCGTCCAAGCCCATTTCGCGCAGCAGGTTGATCACGGCGGGCAGCTGCTTGGCAACCTTCATCAGTACCACCGTCTCGAACTCTTCCAGGACTTGCCGCACGGGTGCCAGGTCACCGCGAGGCACCGGCACCACCGCAATTCGCTCGTCCTTCTCGCCCAAGGGGAAGTTGGCGGCGGACGCCGCCGCGGCATAACTGGTGATACCCGGGACCGAGTGGATCAGTCCCGGCGCAAGCCTCTGGCGCAGCTCCCGCAGGACGTAGCAGTAGGTGCTGTAGGTAAGGCAGTCCCCCAGCGTCAGGAAGACCACCTTCTCCCCCCGCCGGACCCTTTCGGCGATTTTCTCGGCGGCCGCCGCCCAGTAAGGTGCCAGTTCCCGCTCGTCACGGCGCATGGGGAACTCGCATTCCAGTACGGGTTTTTCACCTATGAACGGGCGGGCGATTTCCAGGGCCAGGCTCTCCCCGGCCAGGCTGGACTTCGGCACGACCACGCAGTCCGCTTCCTCGATAAGGCGTTTCGCTTTCAGCGACATCAGCTCCGGGTCCCCGGGGCCAAGCCCGACGCCCCAGAATGATCCCTGCGTTTCACCTCTCACTCTTCCGCCTCCGTCAAAATCAATACACTTCGACCGGGACCTTCAAAACGTCCGGCCAGTTCAGTGACCGTCCCGGCCATCCGCCCTTCCGTAGGTCGCCCCAGGTCCCAGAAAACGTGAGCCCGGCGGTGCCCCGCCGTATTCCGAAGTACACCAAAGATTTTCCCGGGTGTCCAGGCCGGTGAACAAAGTACGGCGGCGGTAGACACAGTAGCCAGAGCGCCTAGGACAAGCTCTGCCTCTTCCTCGGAAACGCCGTGCAAACTGAAAACCCGAGCGTTTTCCCAAGGAAGGCCCAGACGTGCAAAGGCAAGTTGCACTGAACTCACCCCAGGAACAACCTGTACCCTTTCCCGGCCGAGAAGGCGCGCCACCGGGCCGGCCAGGCTGTGCAGCCCGGGATCGCCCGTCACCAGGAGCGCCACGCGGCATTCGTCCATGCGGGAAAGGATCAGGGCCGCCACCTGCCGGGCGTCGGGGCCTGTCACCACCCGCTCGCCCTGGGCCTCCGGGAAGAGGTCGAGCAGAAACCGGGGGCCGCAGAGCAAGTCCGCCTCGGCTACCGCCGTAAGGGCCTGCTGCGTCAAATACTCCGCCCCGCCCGGCCCGCAACCCACGATGGTCAGTTTCCCCCGTTCCGGTTTCATGGCGCCTCCCCCACGATGTTCCCCTGCAGGTCGCAGAGATGCACCGCCACGTAAGGTCCCGGGCCCAGCCTTTCTTGCACGAGAACCCTGATCCTGGACGCCAGCATCCCGAGTAAACGGCCGTACCCTTCATTAATCAGCGCCTGCTGGATCGCTTCCACCGTCGACAGTTCCCCCAAACGCCGGATGAGGTCTTCCGGCAGGCCGGCAGCAGCACAGAAGTCGATGATGGCGCCGTTGGCCGGCCCGGCAAATCTGGAGTGCGTCTGCCAGTCCCCGTTCAGGATCTTGGCCAGCTTACCCGGGTGCCCGACGAGGACGATCCGGGCAAAACCCCGCTGGGATGCCTCGTCGAGCATGAAACCCAGGAAGTCGCTGACCTCAACGATCTGCTCCTCCGCGGGCGGCGGCTGCAAGCGCCGCGCCGCCCGGCGGCCGATGTTGCCCGGGACCAGGCAGACCTCCCCGCAGCCGGAGGCGCGCAGGACGTCCAGGAGCGGCGGGAGCGAGCGCCGCAGGGCGTCGAGGCTGCGCGGCTCGACATAGCCGGTGGTGCCGAGAATCGAGATGCCCCCGGCAATGCCCAGCCGCGGATTAAAGGTGCGCCAGGCGACATTATCCCCTCCCGGAACGGAAACGGTAACCTTCCAGCCCCCGCCGGTGGGAACAAGGCCGGCCAGCGCGCCGGCGATCATCGCCCGCGGCACGGGATTGATCGCGGCCTCGCCCACCGGGACGGGAAGGCCCGGTTTGGTGACGCGCCCCACGCCCTCCCCCCCGTCGATGACAACGCCCGGGGCGGCGGCAAATTCGACGTGGGCGTGGATGGCCATCCCGTCGGTTACGTCGGGGTCATCACCCGCATCCTTAATCACGCAACACTGGGCGGCGGACGTGCCGCGGAAGACCGCATGCACCGGGAGGGTTACCTGTTCACCGCCGGGCAAAAGAATCGCGACCCTTTCGGGAAAGCGCCCCTCGAGCAGCCAGAGGGCGGCGCCCCGCGCCGCCGCCGCCGCGCACGTTCCGGTCGTGTAACCTCGCCGCAGGCCGCTGTTGCGGCAAAATCGTTTTTGTCCCCTCCCCCGGCCGCCACCGCCGTTCATTCCCCTCGCCCGCCGGCGCAAAAATCGGGGAGCACTTCCACGAACTCGCCCTGCCCGGGCGGTACCGGGTACCGGGCACGGTCGGGCACCTTGATCTCGCGCACGTCGGGCAGGCTTAGTGACTCCTGCACGCGGCGCGCCAGGATGTCCGCGAAGACCGGGTCGCAACCCAGATGCCGCCCGTAGACGATCCTTATGCCGGGGTAATCCGCCGCCAGCTTCTGCAGTTCGCCGGGGATGTCGACGAGGATGTGCAGCCCGGCGTGCAGGAAGTAGGGGATAACAATGATCTCCACGGCGCCGTCGGCGACACAGGCCGCCAGGGTTTCGGGCAGGTGTGGTCCCAGGCGGGAGAGAAAACAAACCCGCACCAGCGGGATTCCGGTGATCTCCCGCAGCATCCCCGCCAGGATTTCCATTTCCCGGGCTGCTTCGGGCACGCGGCTCCCGTGTCCTAACAGAATTATTGCGCGCATCAACAGCACCTCGTTTTCAAATCGTCAGTCGTTAGACATCGGTAGTCGGCCCTTGATCGCCGGCGGTCAGCACGGCCAGGGCGTGCAGCGCCGCCACCGCCAGGGTGCTTCCTCCCCGCCGCCCGGCCAGGCAGATATAAGGCACGTCCAGCTCCATCAGTTCCCGCTTGCTTTCCTCCACGTGGATGAAGCCTACCGGCATGGCCACCACCAGGGCCGGCCTGACCTCCCCTTCCCGGATCATCCTGTTCAGTTCCAGGAGGGCCACCGGCGAATTGCCTACCAGCGCGATACCCCCTTCAAGGATAGGGCGGGCCATGCGCACCGCGAAGAGCGAGCGCGGCAGGCCGGCGGCCCGGGCCTCGTCCATCACGGCCGGATGGGCGATCAGGCAGTGAACGTGTTCCGCCGTGTAGGCATGACATGCCCGCCGGAGCCGGCCGAGGGAAATCCCCGCCCTGATCATATCGGCGTCGGCGAAGATACAGGCGCCCCGCTTCAGCGCCCTTATCCCGGCCTCGACGGCTCCCGCTGAGAAGTGCACCGTTCCCACCAGGCCGAAGTCCGCCGTGGTATGGACGAGCCGCCGCACCACGCTCCATTCTTCGGGGCTGTAACTGTGAAGCGGCGCTTCCGCCTCGATCCGGCGGAAGGACTCGGCCTCGATCTCATCCCCCGACACCGGTCGCTCGTAGAGGGCGTATACCCGGCTCTTCTGCGGCAAGCCCCCCGGCGTCGTCGGTGTGTCCTTCGCCCCGCTGACCCCGGCGACTCCCGGCGCCGCGCCCACGCTTCCTTCCGGCGGCATCCTGCCGGCGCCGAGGCCGTCCTCCAAGGCCCTCAGAAGGGCTTCCCGGTGCAACGGGGGCTTCTCGCCGTCAGCCACCCAGCCCCTGCGGCGGACCTCTTCAAAAAGGTCCAGCAGCCACGGCCTGACCAGTCCGGCGGCGGCCAGAAGGACCTGGTTCCTGAAAACCTCCGCCGGCGGCCCTTGTCCGACGACCCGTCCTCCGGCAAGCACCAGGCACCAGTCGGCAGCGGTATAAGCCAGGTCAACGTCGTGAGTGGAGAAGAGCACGGTCTTCCCTCCGGCCTGCAGGCGCCGCAGGAGTTCAACCATTTCCGAGGCCCCCTGCGGGTCGAGCCCGGCCGTGGGCTCGTCAAAGATCAGGACCTCCGGTTCCATGGCCAGCACGCCCGCCAGTGCCGCCCGCTTCTTTTCACCGTGCGACAGCGCATGCGTCGGGCGTTCCACCAGATCGGCGATGCCCGCCGCGGCAAGCGCTTGTTCCACACGCCGGCGCGCCTCGGTCTCGGAAAGACCAAGGTTAAGGGGGCCGAAGGAAACGTCCTGGTAGACGCTGGCCGAAAAAAGCTGGGCGTCGGGGTCCTGGAAAACCATCCCGACCCGGCGGCGCAAAAATTGCAGGGCACGACGGTCGTAGGACAGGGGCCGGCCGTCAAAATACACGCTTCCCTCGTTCGGTCTGTGGACGCCGACCAAGTGCAGAAAGAGCGTCGTCTTGCCCGCCCCGTTTGCACCCAGGACGGCGATCCTCTCTCCCCGGCGCAAAACCGCGCTGACGCCCCGCAGCCCGGGCGTGCCGTCCGGATAGCGGTAAGTCACTCCCCGCACTTCAAAAACCGCGTCGTGCACTAGCCAACCCCCGCAGTCACAACAGCCAGGACAAGCAGCCACCCGCCCATGACCGCCGACAGTACCACATTGCGCGCCGATAAGCGGCACGGCCTCTCCAGCACGTTTAAACGGCCTTCGTAGCCCCTCGTGGCAAGGGCGACCTCCAGGCTGCGAGCGCGGTCTTGAGTCCGCACAAAGAGATTGGTGAGCAGGCAGCCGGCCGATCGGCAGCCGGCGCCCGGCGTGCTGTAACCCAGACGCAGCGCCTGAGCCTTCTGCATCGTCAACCCGGTTTCCAGAAGAATGAACACAAAACGATAGATGAGGGCCAGGAGATCCAAGAACAGCGTCGGTACCCGGCAGCGCCTTAAGAAACCGATTATGTCGGGCATCGGCGTGGACAGAGCAAGGAAGCACATACAGGAGACAGCACCCAAGGAACGGGCCATAACGTTACGCGCTTGGGCCAGTCCGTCTGACGTAAAACCCACATAAGCACTACCAAGCGTTATCCAGTAACCCTCCCCCGAAGGTGCAAAGGTCACTGAAAGGGCTATAGCAGGCAGGCTGGCGGCCAGGAACGCGACAGGCACCAGCAGGAGGCGCAGATAAACCCGCCAGGGTACAAGAGCCACGGCCAGGATCAGGACGGACATAGACCCGAAAACCAATACCGGTACCCACCAGGACTTCGCCACCAGGCAGGCGGCGAGCGCCGGGAGCACGAGCACGCCTTTTTCCAGGGGGTGCCTGCGCGCCAGGGGACTGGCGTATGCCCACCGGTCAATCAATTGCCTCACCCCCCGCTGTGTTTGCGGCCGAAGTAGTAGCCGATGAACCCCGCGCCCATGGCGGCCTGCAAAGTGAAAAGCAAGCTTTCGATCTCCCCGGACGGCGGTTCCCAGAAGGGTTTGGCCCAGGGTTCGTAGTCGGGCCTTATTTCCTTGATTATCTCTTCGGCCTTCCCGTCCGCCCCAACGAACATTTCTTTGTCAGGATCACCGGTTCCGGAAACCAGGAAGAAGGGCAGGACGGCCAGTAAGAAAATACCAAAGACGAGCAGCACGTTCTTTGTAAATCTGTTCAACTTCCTGAACCTCCCGGAAGCACCGCCAGATCGCGCAACTGCTTTTCGCTGTATCTGCGCAGGGCTCCAAACACCAGCACGGTGAGCAGCCCCTCGCTGATAGCCAGTGGTAGCTGGGTGACGGCAAAAACCGTTCCGAATTTGACCAGGGAGGCCATAAACCCGCCGACAGGATCGGGAAAAGCCAGGGCCAACTGTACGGATGTCGTAACGTAAGTCATCAGGCTACCGCCGGAGGCCGCCATAAAAACGGCCCAACTGAAGGGCATGTGCAGCAACCGGCAGAGGCGGAACAATCCGTACGCCACAAAAGGTCCTACAACAGCCATTGAAAAGGTATTGGCTCCCAAAGTGGTGATGCCTCCATGGGCCAGCAGCAACGCCTGCAGCAACAACACGCAGCAGCCGATGACCGACATCACGGTGGGTCCAAAGAGAATTGCGCCCAACCCGGTACCAGTGGGATGGGAACAGCTCCCCGTAACGGAAGGGAGTTTCAGCGCGGAGAGCGTAAAGGTAAATGCGCCTGAAAGACCCAAGAGCATTTTTGTTTCGGGCTGAGAACGGACTTTCTTTTTTATGGAGTACAGCCCGTGCGCAACAAAGGGCGCCGAGGCCGCCGCCCAAGCCAGCGCGTGGCCGATGGGCAGAAAACCTTCCATAATATGCATGATGACCATCCTCTCTTTTTGCCAAATAGGGCGAAAAACAAATCCCTGATCCGTTAGTGAACGAATCAGGGATTACGTATTCAATCCCGGCATCACCCCCATACCCCCTTAGTCCGCGAGGCGGGTATGTTCTCCACCCTGGGCAGGTCTTCTGGCTTCCGGATCGTCCTACGGCCACACCTTCCCGGCGGTTTTACCGCCAGTGGGTCTGCTGTGGCTTTCGTACCCGGTTACAGCGGCGGGTCCGCACCGGATTCGCACCGGCTTCCCTATTCTCCCCGCCGTTAAGCGGGGCACCCAGGATTACTACATTTATACATTAATGTTATAGATGGTGTTTGTCCAAAGTATAAGAGTCGTTGAACCGGTTGTCAAGCGCAATGTGTCGGAATGCGCACTGACAATCAATCAGAGATGTGGCTGGGAATCCGGCTGGTTGTGTTTTTTGATGGGGTTAACGGCGCTTGTTCTTCAAGACAAGAATTTCACCTGCCAGTGTTTGTCAAGCCTTTCGTCCTGGCGGTCCTAAGGCTTTTCACGATCTGTGGCATACCGCGGCCACGATGATGCTCAAAGACGGTGTGAACGTCAAGATCGTGTCAGAGGTCCTGGGACACGCCAGGGGCATGTGCTGCCCGGCATGCAGGAGGAGGTCAGAAACAGGTGTTGATGAAGTATGACGCTCAGGTAATGACGGGGGCAAAAACGAGAGGACCTGCACCGCTCGGTTGCAAAATGGTTGCAGATCCTCGCTCAGCTGGGGTTCGGTAAAACCCCGGTATCCTTGATTTTACTGGTGGGCGCGGCAGGTGTCGAACCTGCGGCCTCTTGAATGTGAGTCAAGCGCTCTCCCCCTGAGCTACGCGCCCGTACAATTTGCATTATAGCACGATTCAACCCGCCGCGCAAGTCCCGACGGCTCTTCGTGCTATTGGCCTGTGATATTGTCACCTCATAAGCGGTCTGAGAAAATGTCACCCATGAAGGGAGACGTTTTCTTGAAACCCAAGGAAGCCAGGAGACTAGGTATTATGGAACGGGTCCTTGCAGGCAAGGTATCCATTCGGCAGGCTGCCGTCCTCCTTGGTCTCAGCGAACGTCAGGTTATGCGCCTCAAGAAAGGAATGAAACAGGAGGGTGAGGCTTTCCTCGTCCACAAAAACCGAGGCCGTAAACCAAAACACGCTATAACCCACGACGTCCGGGACCGGATCATCAGCCTCGCCTCAGAAGAACTCAAGGACGCAAGTTGCGAGCATATGGCTGAGCTGCTTGAGGAACTATATGAAATTTCGATCTCGGGCCGCAGCTTGCGTCGCATATTCAAGCAGGCCGGTATCAAGAATCGGCACAGCCGCCGAGCCAAGCGGCGGAAACGGCGCTCCCGCGAGCGCATGCCTCAAGAAGGGCTTTTGGTCCAAAGCGACGCCAGCCCGTACGCCTGGTTTGAAGATCGTGGCCCCAAGGCCTGCCTCCACGGTAATATTGATGACGCCACCGGTAAGATCCTGGCACTTTGGTTCCGGCCCGAAGAGGATCTGTACGGTTACTTGATGGTCTTAAACCTAACGGTCATAAATCACGGAATCCCGGTGAGCCTCTATACGGACGGCCACTCCATCTTCTTCTCACCGAAGAAGGACAAGTTGTCCATTGATGAGGAGCTGGCCGGCAAAACCGTTGCCCTGACCCAGTTCGGTAAGGCCCTGGAGGAATTGGGAATCAATCATATTCAGGCACGCTCTCCCCAAGCCAAAGGGCGTATAGAACGTTTGTGGGAAACCCTGCAGAGCCGTCTGGTGATAGAGATGCGCCTGCGAGGGATCTCCAACATTGAAGACGCGAACGCCTTTCTCCCGGTCTTTATTGAGCGCTTCAACGCCCGCTTCGCCGTTTGGGCCGCCGATCCGGAACCGGCCTTTAAACCCGCACCCACCAGTGAACGGCTCAACGAGATTATTGCCTTTCGGGAAGAGCGTACGGCTTCCAATGGTTCCACGATCTCGTTTCACTGTAAGACTTACCAGCTTATCGATGTCAAAGATCAAGCAGTTAGCCTGGCGCCCAGGGCGAAGGTTACGGTCCTTACTCATCTGGACGGGACGATAAGCGCCAAGTATGGCGATAAGGTGTTTTCGCTAAGGGAGTTCGTTCCCCAGCCGGCACCTAAGGCGGAGATCCGTCAAGCCAAGCCCCGCCGGGAACCTGCTCCGGTGACTGCGGATCATCCCTGGCGCCAGATTTCTCCCATAGCGCCCAAGCCTTCAACACCAGTGGAAGCGTACCTGGAAGCCAAGAGAAAGCGCTTCCGCAAGTACGCCTTTTAAATGAGCAACCTTGAAACCCTTGAGTCACCCGTCACCTCTCGCCTGGCCGGCCGTCAAGGGGCCGCGTCCGCGGCGGCGTAGCCCTTGCCCTTGACGGCCAACAGGCGAGAGGAATAATCTTGGACGGCGGTTTCAAAGGTGACATTTCCTCAGACCATTTTAACGATTACAAAGGTGACATTTTCTCAGTCCAAGTTAGTGTGTTTTAGGGTGACATTTTCACTGGCCATTGACAGTCCCGACGGCTCTTCGCCCATCTGCTGTTGGCACCGCCGCCCGTATGTCCGCAGTTGCGGCGTGCCTCCCTTATTTGTTTAACGGAACGGATTGGGGGCGGTCCGGGACGGGAAAGGACGGTCGGGCTCTCCGTTTGAATACCTTTTCTACCTCGATGGCAAAGAACACCACGACCGACAGAGCGAGCGTGAGCGCCAGTTCGTGGAACGTAAGCGGCGTTGTGTCAAATATACCGTTTAAAAACGGCAGATACACGACCGCCATCTGAAGTAGAACGACAAGAAGAATCGCACCCAGGAGCGATCTGTTGCTGAAGGCGCCCATAGTGAAGAGCGATTCATTCTCCGAGCGCATGGCCAGGATAGCCGCCATTCTTCCTAGCACCAGGGCGGTGAACACCATGGTCTGCCACGCCAGCCCCGCGCTCATACTGTAGGCCTGAAAAAGCAGCACCGATACGCCGATTACCAGCCCGAAGAGGATAATGAAAAGACCGCGGTTTTGAGCGAAGACTCCCTCGTCCGGCCTTCGGGGGGGACGGCGCATCACATTGCTCTCGGCGGGTTCCCCGGTCAAGGCGAGTCCGGGAAGGCTGTCGCACAAGAGGTTCATCCACAATATCTGTAGTGGTAAAAGGGGAAGGGGCAGTCCAAAAAATGGAGCAAGGAACACGGCCCAAACGGTCCCCGCATTGCAGGTCAGAGAGTATTTCATAAATTTAAGAATGTTGTCGTAAATGCGCCGTCCTTCCTTCACCGCTTTTACGATCGTCGCGAAGTTGTCATCAAGGAGAATCATGCTCGACGCCTCCTTGGACACGTCCGTTCCGGTGATTCCCATGGCGACTCCGATATTGGCCCGCTTGAGCGCCGGTGCATCGTTCACACCGTCACCCGTCATGGCGACGAACTGGCCCCGGTCCTGCAGAGCCCTGACGATCTTGAGTTTTTGCTCCGGTGCCACGCGCGCATAAACCCGGATGTGTTCCACCCGCTCCTCGAACGCCTCCTGCGGCAGTTTTTCGAGGTCCCTGCCCGTCATAACCGTCTCCGCGCCGTCCGTCACGATGCCGACGCGCTTCGCAATGGTAAGAGCCGTGGCCGGGTGGTCACCCGTGATCATCACGGGCGTGATACCAGCCGACCGGCAGATGGCAACGGCCTCCTGCGCCTCCTGCCGGGGCGGATCCATTAAGCCCACAAGACCGATCAAGGTGAGTCCGGTCTCCACGCCGGCGGGTGAAAGGTCGTCGGGCAGACTGTCCCAGATCCGCATCCCAAAGCCCAGGACCCGCAGCCCGTCCGCGGCCATCTGTTCACTCACGCAAAGAAGTTCGGACGGAATGGAGGGGGTCTCGCCCTGCGGCGTGAGTATCCGCTCGGTTTGCTCTAACACCACCTCGACTGCGCCTTTCGTGAATGAGACGACCTTCCCATCGTTCCAGGCATGAAAGGTGGTCATGAGCTTTCGATCCGAATCAAAGGGCAACTCCGCGAGGCGCGGATACTTTTTCTCCATCTCGGCCTTGGCGAACCCGCTCTCCTCCGCCAGAGTAAAGAGCGCAACCTCGGTGGGATCGCCGATTACGGAGCCACCGGCGTCGGCCTTTACATCGTTCGACAGACTCATCGCCGTGAGCAACGTGGCAAAGGAGACACCAACGGCGGATGAAGGAGCACCGCGCAGTTCTTCGGCCGCCGCCAAGCGTCCGTCGACGTACACCTCTTCCACCGTCATCTTGTTAAGCGTGAGGGTGCCGGTCTTGTCCGAACAGATATAGGTTACAGAGCCGAGAGTTTCGACAGCCGGCAGTCTTCGAATAAGGGCATTTTGTTTTACCAGCTTCTTTGCGCCGATGGCCAGAGTGATGGTAATAACGGCGGGCAGGGCCTCGGGTATGGCCGCTACGGCAAGGCTGATGGCTGTGAGCAGCATAAGAAAGACAGGTTCTCCGCGCATCAGGCCCGCAATGAATATTATAGCGCAGATCACGAAAATGGCTGCCGCAAGCCGCTTGCCGAAAACTGCAAACCGCTGCTGAAGCGGGGTTTTCGCCGCTTCCTCCTCCTGAAGCAGGGTCGCGATTGTCCCCATTTCCGTGTCCATGCCCGTGGATACGACGACCCCTGAGCCGCGGCCATAGGTGACCACGGTCCCCAGATAGGCCATGTTCTTTCTGTCGCCCAGGGGAAGATGGGCGTCGTGGAGTTTCTTTGTGTGCTTTTCCACGGGAACGGATTCGCCGGTCAATGCCGCCTCGTCCATCTGGATATTCGCCGTTTCCACCAAGCGCAGGTCCGCGGGTACGACCTGGCCTGCCTCCAGCAACACCAGGTCCCCGGGGACAAGTTCGGCCGCCTTGACCTGCACGGGCACGTTGTCTCGCACAACAGTGGCGAGGGGCGCCGCCATTCGTTTCAGCGCCGCCATGGCCTCTTCGGCCCGGTACTCCTGAATGAAGCCGATGATTGCGTTTAAAATCACGATGGCGAGAATCGCCAGGGAGGCGGTGGGCTTACCGACGACGCCGGCAATGACCGCGGCAATGATCAGCACGATGACCAGGAAGTCCTTGAACTGGTCCAAGGCCATCATGAGCGGCGTCCTTTTTTTCTTTTCTTCCAGCTCATTGCGGCCGTAGACGGCAAGGCGCTTCCGGGCCTCGTCCGAGGTCAGCCCCTTCTGCGATGTCTTGAGCTCCCTAAGCGTTTCTTCACTGCTCAGGCAGTGCCACTGTGTAGATGCCGGCAAGGACGATCTCTCCTTTTCGTCTGGGACAAACCCTCTTAAATATACCTGCCGTGGTGCTGTCATTTCAGCAAAAAAACAACCCTTACCCAGCGAACACTTACACGAAAGCGTCTCGCCAGGTAAAGGTCTTGCTCATCAGACATAGTAAGATGTATATGCCCTGACCTGCGGCACCGGTCCACGCTAAGTGAAACGTGCTGACGATGACCGCTGCTGGGAGCTACTCCCCTCTACCTAACTTACTTAATATAATAATTCTGTGAGCCTGTCAAGATGTTTTCGGGTGGGGCTGTCCGCGCTCCAGGGCTTGGAGCGCATCCTTCCCACGACCGGTCAATTCCCAGGTGACCCCGTCGCCGACGACCAGCCCCAGGCGGGCCAAGGCTTCCAGCTCCCGGCGGGCCACGTACTCACCGGGGCTGTCCAGAAAGGCGGCCGGTACCCGGGCCAACTCCTCCGGTGCCAGCCGGAGACTGTAAGCGATGTCGCCCTCGTCGGCCTCGCCGACGAGGTTCAGGAACACCAAAATGTCCATCTGCCGGGGCGTGGGCTCGCCTGCAAACCCGGCCTCAGGTTCCGGGGCACGGCCACCCGAGGCCAGCGGCTCAGGGCTATCCACCGGCTTTGCGATACCCGGGGCTTCGCTGTCCCGGTGCCGCGCGTTGTTTTCTTCCGTCATTTCAGCGGCCTCCTACCGGCTTCACGTGAAAAAGGGGTCAGACCCCAGGGGGAGAGGGGGCCAGACCCCTCTCCCCCCGCGCAGACCCTTTTTCACAGGTCCCCGGTTCTCCTGCAAGTTAGGGGTCAAAGGGACGTCGCTTCTCAAGCTCGCATTCAGTCCCATATGTTCACCGTATTAACGGACGACAATGTTGACGAGTTTGCCGGGCACCGGCACGACCTTGACGATCTCTTTCCCCGCTACCAGCGCCTGAACCCGGGGCTGTTCCAGCACAGTGTCCCGCATCGCTTCCGGGGCGATGTCGGCCGCGACCATCAGGCGGTCGCGCACCCGCCCGTTGATCTGAACCACGATCTCCACCTGGTCCTCGACCAGAAGCTCAGGGTCGTATTCCGGCCAGGGCTCCCGGTGGATGCTCTCCGGATGCCCCGTGCGCGCCCACAGCTCGTCGGCCAGGAACGGGGCAAACGGCGCCAGCAGGAGCAACAGTCGCTCCACCGCCTCCCGCATGACGGCCGGGTCCCGGTTTACCGGCGCCACCCGGTCGCGGAAGTGGTACATCCCGTTGACCAACTCCATCGCCGCGCTGATAGCCGTGTTGAAGTTGAAGCGGGTTTCGATGTCCTCGGTCACTTTCTTGATGGTCTGGTGGGTCAGCCGGCGCATGCTCCGGTTCACCCCGACCAGGTTGGCCGACGGCACGGGCGCCGCCCCCCGGATTTCGTCCGCCACAGAGTTCACCAGCCGCCAGACCCGCTGCAGGAAGCGGTAGCAACCCTCCACGCCCTGGTCGGACCACTCCAGGTCGCGCTCGGGCGGGGCGGCGAAAAGAACGAACAGCCTGGTGGTGTCGGCCCCGTACCGGTTGAGGATGTCTTCCGGGCTGACCACGTTCCCCTTGGACTTGGACATCTTGGCCCCGTCCTTCAAGACCATGCCCTGAGTAAGCAAGTTGGTAAATGGTTCCTGGACCTTCACCAGGCCCATATCGTACAGTACCTTGGTGAAAAAGCGCGAGTACATCAGGTGCAGGATGGCGTGCTCCACCCCGCCGATGTACTGGTCCACCGGCAGCCAGCGGTCGACCCGCTCCAACCCCCACGGCCCGTTTTCCTCCCGGGGACTGGTGAACCGGAAGTAGTACCAGGACGAACACATAAAGGTGTCCATGGTGTCGGTTTCCCGCCGGGCCGGCCCGCCGCACGTAGGGCAGGTGGTGTTCACGAAGTCCGGTGACTCAGTCAGGGGGGACCGCCCGGTCGGCTTGAAAGCCACGTCCTCGGGCAGGAGCACCGGGAGCCCTTCCTCGGGCACCGGCACCACGCCGCACCCCTCACAGTACACGATCGGGATCGGCGCCCCCCAGTACCGCTGGCGGGAAATCAGCCAGTCGCGCAGGCGGTACTGCACCTGAAACCGGGCCGCGCCGCGGGCCTCCAGGTACCGGGTGATAGCCGGAATCGCCTCCGCGTTCGCCATCCGGTCAAAGCCCGGAGTGTTCACCAGACGCCCCGGCCCGGTGTAGGCCTGGGACATGGTGTCCCCGTCCAGAAGATCCCCCTCCGGCTGGATGACCACCCGGACCGGGAGTCCGTACTTGCGCGCGAATTCAAAGTCCCGCTGGTCGTGGGCCGGGACACCCATCACGCAGCCGGTCCCGTATTCCATCAGCACGTAGTTGGCCACGAACACCGGCACCTGCTCCCCGGTGAGAGGGTTCACACAGTATGCGCCGGTGAAAAGGCCCTCCTTTTCATGTTCTCCCGCCGTGCGATCCAGCTCGCTTAAGCTCCGCGCCCGCTCGGTGAAGGCTTCCACCGCGGCCCGGTGCTCGGGGGTGGTCACCCTAGACACCAGCGGGTGCTCGGGAGCGATGGTCATATAGGTCACCCCGCCCAGCGTGTCCGGGCGGGTGGTGAAGACCCGGATCGCCTCGTCCGTCCCCGCCAGCGGGAAGGCGATCTCGGCGCCGGTGCTGCGGCCGATCCAGTTCTCCTGCATGACTTTCACCTTCTCCGGCCAACCCGGGAGCTTCGCCAGGTCTTTCAGGAGGCGGTCGGCGTAGGCGGTGATCCGGAAGAACCACTGTTCCAGTTCGCGCCGTTCAACGGCAGTCTTGCACCGCTCGCAGCCCCCGGCCACCACTTGCTCGTTGGCCAGCACTGTGGCGCAGGAAGGGCACCAGTTGACCGGCGCCTTGGCCTTGTAAGCCAGGCCCCGGTGGTAGAACTGCAGGAAGAGCCACTGCGTCCACCGGTAATACCCCGGGTGACAGGTTGCGAGCTCCCGGCGCCAGTCGTAACTCACACCCAGGAGCTTGAGCTGGGTGCGCATGACGTTGATGTTGTCCCAGGTCCACCTGGCCGGGGGGACGCCGTGTTGAATGGCCGCGTTCTCCGCCGGCAGCCCGAAGGCGTCCCAGCCCATGGGGTGCAGAACGTCGTAGCCGCGCATCGTCTTGAAACGGGCCACCACGTCGCCGATGGCGTAGTTGCGCACGTGTCCCATATGCAAGTTTCCCGAAGGGTAGGGGAACATCTCCAGGCAGTAGTACTTGGGACGGTTCGAAAAGTCCGGCACATGATAGATGCCCTCGGTTTCCCACCTGCGGCGCAGTTTCTCTTCAATCTCGGCGAAAACGTACTTCTCTTCCACCCGGCGAACCTCCGTTGGGGATAGAATATAGAATATAGAATTCAGAATCCAGAATTCAGGAGTTAGGAGCCAGGAATCGATTCAGAGTAGAGCCAACAGCATGGCACTTGGTCCGTTTTCCACCACCGTATACGTGTAAAGTACAGTGGAAACAGAGGTGCACAAGTACGTCCGGTTCTGCGGCAGTTGCGCAGTCCGTCGGCCGTATACCCTGGTTGTGTATGATATCTGAATTCGGTACCCAGGCCTTGGCGTGGAAGTCCGCCCACCGCTGCCGCTCTTATACCGGATTCTCTCTGTATTCTACCTTTCGTATTCCGACTCCTGTATCTCATACTCTATTATTCCGACTACTGTAAGAAGGGTGGAATTAAAAAAGCGCTCCCATACGGAACGCGCCGTCCCCTCCTACTCCCGTATTCTCTCCCGCATTCTCCGGTTCTTCGGTTACCCTTATTCCGGATTCTGAATTCTATATTCTTGGTTCCCCTATTTTTATTTTGATTCTGAATTCTCAATCAAAAAGCCCTCACCCCGGCCAAGATGAGAGGCTTCAAGTCTTTTTTGTAATGGTGGAGCTGGCGGGGATTGAACCCGCGGCCTCTACCATGCCAAGGTAGCGCGCTCCCACTGCGCCACAGCCCCATCACAAAAATCAGTATAAGACAAAGCAATACAAAAGTCAATCGCACTAGAGGGTAACCGGCAAACGGACCACCGGCGCGTCTCCCCAGAGGCGTTCCAAATTATAAAAGTCCCGTTCGCTCTGCGTGAAAACGTGCACCACGACATCCCTGTAGTCCAGCAGGATCCAGAGACCCTCCCGGTATCCTTCCAACCGGGGCGCCTTTGCGCCCAGCTCGCCAAGTTTCTCCCGGATGTGATCGGCGATGGCCTTGACATGGGTGGTGGAACGGCCACTGACCAGCACGAAGTAGTCGCTTAATACCGTGAGACCACTGATATCAAGAACCAGTATGTCGTCGCCTCTTTTTTCCCCCGCCGCCCGCACCGCCGCTTCAACCAGGGTCCGGGGACTCAACGACATGCCATTCCTCCTCGGCACTTGGTCTGCAATGCCGCAGCGGGTTCTACGCCCTAGAAGCGTCTTTCATTATTGTCGTCTCTGGCACGGGCTTCGTTCACCGTGATGATTCGACCGCCGAACTCGGTTCCGTTCAGGGCGTTGATCATCGTCTCGGCATCTTCGTCCTTAACCTCCACAAAGCCGAAGCCACGGGAGCGGCCCGTCTGCCGGTCGGTGATGATGCGACTGGAAACCACTTCGCCGTAAGCTCCGAAAGCCTCATCCAAATCTTCGGCCTTCGTGCCCCAGGGCAGATTACCTACGTACAGGGTTCGCACCAATACTCTCACCTCACTTTGTTCCATATTATTTGCAAAAGGATGTCTCCTGATGCAATCCTTGTCGATAAAGACCGGTGCTCAAAACGTACTCTTCCACCCCCTCCGGAAGCAAGTATTTGATCGGTCTGCCCTCGCTCACCCGCCGCCGGATATCAGAAGAGGAAATCGCCAGCGCCGGCACCTCGACCGGCACGATCCGCTCCACCAGGGAGGCGGGCAACAGCTTGAGTTTCACGGTCAGGTTTTCAAGGTTGTACCCTGGCCGCGTGGCGGCGATGAAACGGCACATCGCCAACAATTCCCGGATCCGGTGCCACGACAGGAGTTCCAGAACTGCGTCGGCACCGGTGATGAAATAAACGACCTCCGGGCGGTACAGGCTTTGCAATTCCCGGATGGTGTCGTACGTATACGAAAGACCCGGCCGCTTTATTTCAAGATCCGATACTTCGAAATAGGGGTTTGAAGCTATGGCTAGGGCCGTAATGGTCAGGCGATGTTCGGGACCGGACATCGGGCGGTCCGCTTTGTGCGGGGGCCGCCCGGCAGGAACAAAGATCACTTTGTCCAACCGGTATTCGTAACGGACACCCTCGGCCACCACCAGGTGACCGTAATGAACGGGATCAAAAGTCCCGCCCATTACTCCCAGCTTCATACTCGATACCTCGACCCGTATTGGGTTGGGACAATTATAATGGTTAATCCCGGAAAATGCAAGCGATTTCGATGTTTAGGCATCTAGAGGTTACTAAAGCACCTCCAGGGCGGTGTTGTGAATCCGCCTCAAAGCACCCCGCAACCGGTCCACCTCGCCCTGCAGCCTTTGGACCTCGGTCTCCAGTACCAGAATCAGGGCATCCTTCTCCGCGTCCCGGAATGGATCCCGGGCCGGCAGCTGCAAGGCCTTGCCCACACCCCGGGCCACCGCGTGGGCGTACCGGGCAATGAAAACCCGGTCGCGGAGGCGTTGCGCGTCCACAGGGTGGTCGATAAACAAGGTCTCCAGCAAAACCGCGGGCATACTTGTCGCGCGTAATACGTAGAAGCCGGCCGTCTTCATCCCCCGGTCAGTGACACTGTGGATGCGGAGAAAACTCATCGCCTCCGTGTGGATTGCCCGCCGTATGCCGCGGGTTTTCTCCGGCGCCTGGGGGTGAATGAAACTCTCGAAACCGGTTCCTCCCCCGGCGTTCACGTGTACCGACACAAAAAGATCGGCGCAGGCGGCGTTCGCCCGGCGAACCCGGTCGTAGAGAGACACCGTGGTGTCCACGGTACGGGTCAGGACCGTGTCCACCAGGTAGTTGCACCGCAAGGCGGTGTTCAGTTCAAGAGTGATCTGCAGGTTCAGGTGTTTTTCCAGGAGATCCCCGGAAACGGCATCCGGCTCCTCGCCCCCGTGCCCGGATCGATAAATACCAGCATTATGGAATCCCCCCTGGCGACAGTATATGGAACATCTATCCATAACGTCACTCAGGGGGTCCAACTACCGGGTCTGGCCGTCACCAAAGATGATGTACTTGGTGGAGGTCAGGTCTTTCAAACCCATCGGTCCCCGGGCGTGGAGCTTCTGGGTGGAGATGCCAAGTTCGGCGCCGAAGCCGAATACGCCGCCATCGGTGAACCGGGTCGAAGCGTTCACGTACACCGCGGCCGCGTCCACCTCCCTCAGGAAACGGCGCGCCCGGGTGTAGTTCTCGGTCACGATCGCCTCCGAGTGCTTAGTGCCCCACCGGAAGATGTGGTCCACGGCCTCCTCGAGCCCGTCCACCACCCGCACGGCCAGAATCAGGTCCAGGTACTCGGTGTCCCAGTCCTCGTCGGTCGCCGGGACCACCCAGGGTGCCAGCTCCCGCGTCCGGGGGCAGCCCCGGATCTCCACGCCCCGCTCCTTCAACTGCTCCAGGATTCCCGGCAGAAACGCGGCCGCGACCGGCGCGTCCACCAGCAGGGTCTCGGCGGCATTGCACACGCCGGGGCGTTGGCACTTGGCGTTGATCACGATCCGGGCCGCCATCTCCAGGTCGGCCTCCCGGTCGACGAAAACATGGCAGTTGCCCATTCCGGTCTCGATCACCGGCACGGTGGCGTTGGCGATCACGGCCTGCTTCAGGGCCTTGCCGCCCCGGGGAATGACCACGTCCAGGTAGTCGTTCAGTTTCAGCATGGTGTTCACCGCCGCCCGGTCGGTTAGCTCGATGAATTCGATCGCCCCTTCGGGAATGCCGGCGGCGGCCGCCGCCGCGGCGATGATCCGGGCGATGGTGGTGTTGGAGTGGATCGCCTCGGTCCCGCCCCGGAGCAGGACGGCGTTGCCCGCCTTCAGGCAGAGCCCGGCGGCGTCGACGGTGACGTTGGGGCGGGCCTCGTAGATCATGCCGATCACCCCGAGCGGCACCCGCATCTTTCCGACCTGCAGACCGTTGGGGCGGGTGACCATGTCAAACACCTCACCCACCGGGTCGGGCAGGTTGATGATCACGTCTAGCCCGCCGGCCATGTCCCGGATGCGGGCCTCGTTCAAGAGCAACCGGTCCAGCAGGGCCTTGGAAAGACCCCGTGCTTCACCGGCTGCAATGTCTTTCGCGTTCGCCTCCAGAATGACCGGCGCCTCGTCGATCAGGGCTTGGGCCATTGCGGCCAGCGCCTCGTTTTTCACGCTGGTGGACAGGTAGGCCAGCTTCCGGGAAGCATCCCGGGCCCGAACCGCCTTGTCGACCACCGCCTGGGTAATGGAATCGCTCATTGGTCTTCCTCCCTCGCTCTTGTTTCCTCCAAGCCGGCGCGCAGTTTCCGGTAGGAGTCGTCCAGCGCCTCGGAGATCACTTTGACGTCCCCGAGCACCGGCATGAAGTTCGTGTCCCCGTTCCACCGCGGCACGATGTGGATATGGAAGTGCCCCGGGATGCCGGCGCCGGCCACGCGGCCCACATTGATCCCGATGTTGAACCCGTCCGGCTGGAAGGCCCGGCGCAGTACCTCCACCATCCAGCGCGTCACTTCGAACAGTTCGAGCATCTCTTCTGCGGCCAGTTCCTCAATGTCCCCAACGTGCCGTTTGGGAGCGACGAGCAAATGGCCGTTGTTGTAGGGGAAAAGGTTCAGAATGACGAAGCAGTTCTCGGTCCGGGTGAGAAGATAATTCGGAGCGTCCCGTTTCGGATCGTCATGCAGTTTCTGGCAGAAGATGCACTCCGGGTTCGGATCTTTCGCCGCCCCGGTAACGTACCGGCTCCGCCACGGCGCCCACAGTTTATCCAATAAGCCACACCTCCGTCTTAGAGCTTGAGTACCATGTTATTCCGGTGCACGATCTCGTCAAAGTGCCGGTAACCGAGGATCTCGGGTACGGCGGCGGTCTTGCAGCCTTTGATGCGCTCGATTTCCGCGGCCGAGTAGTTGGTCAGCCCGCGGGCGATCTCCGTCCCGGCCGGATCGACGATGCTGACCATCTGGCCCATTCCGAACCGGCCCTCCACCGCCACAACCCCCGAGGGCAAGAGACTTTTGCCCTTTTCGCGCAGGGCCTGGGCCGCGCCGGCGTCCACCGTGATCTTCCCGGCAACCGAAGCGCCGTAAGCGATCCACTGCTTGCGCATCTCCATGCGGCGTGGCACCGCCTGGAAGACGGTGCCGACTTCCTCCCCGTCCAGGACGCGGCGCATCACGTTCTCCACCGAAGACCGGGCAATAACGGTGACCACTCCGGAATGGGTGGCAATTCGGGCCGCCTGCAACTTGGTGACCATCCCACCGGTGCCGTGCCGACTGCCGGCGGTTCCCGCCAGCTTCTCGACGTCCGGGGTGATCTCGTCCACCCAGTGAATCAGGCGGGCTTCCGGATCGTTGCGGGGATCGGCGGTATACAGGCCATCGGTGTCGGTGAGCATCAGCAAGAGGTCGGCGTCCATCAGCCCGGCCACCAGGGCGGCCAGGTGGTCGTTGTCGCCGAGCTTGATCTCGTCCACCGCCACCGTGTCGTTTTCGTTGATGATCGGCACCACCCCGAACTGCAGCAGGCTCGTGAGAGTGTTCCGGGCGTTTAAAAACCGCCGGCGGACCGAAAAGTCCTCCCTGGTGAGCAGGACCTGGCCGGCGGTGATGCCGTACTCGGCCAGGAACTTCTCGTACATGTGCAGCAATACTCCCTGTCCCACGGCGGCACAAGCCTGTTTTTCGGGAATGGTGCGGGGCGGCCGCCGGAGTCCGAGTTTCCCGGACCCGGCCCCGATAGCGCCCGAGGTGACCAGGATCACTTCCCGGCCCTGGTTGTGCAGGTCGGCCAGCTGCCGCACCAGAATCTCCATGGCGGCGAGGTTCAGCTTGCCGGTCTCGTAAGTCAGCGAACTGGTGCCGACCTTGACCACCAGCCGCTTGAATTCTTTGAAGTCCGCCCTCTCCACGCTCTTTTTGCTCACTTCTCTCTTTACTTAGGATTATTCTAAAAGAATAGCATATTCCGACGTTAACCGGTAGGGTTCTCGCTGTACTCGAATTCAAACCGGCCGATGCGGACGTTGTCGCCCGGCCTGATTCCTTCCGCCCGCAGGGCGTCCTCCACTCCAATTCGGACGAGCAGTTCCTGCAGGTGCTGCACGGCCTCCGGGTTATCCAGGTCGGTCATCGCCACCCGGCGCTCAATCCCTTCTCCTTCCACCACGTAGGTGTTCCCCTCCCTGGCGACCAGGAACAGAGTCACATCCGTCTCCCGCTCGTCCGGAACAATGGGGGCAGGCGCCGGTTCCACCGGGATGGTCTCCAGCAAACGGTAAGTCCGGTAGATCAGCCGGTCCAGGCCCTCACCGGTGAGCGCCGAGATCTCGAACACCTCGTAACGCCCGCCGGCGGCCTCCGCCAGGCGCCGGGCGTTATCACGCGCCCCGGGCAGGTCGGTTTTGTTGGCCGCCACCAGCTGCGGACGGGCGGCCAGGCGGGGGTCGTAGGCGGCCAGTTCCCGGTTGATGGCCTCAAAATCGGCCACCGGGTCCCGGCCCTCGCGGCCGGAAACATCAACCACGTGGATCAGGACCCGGGTGCGTTCCACGTGCCGCAAAAACCGGTGACCCAGGCCGGCACCCCGGTGGGCGCCCTCGATCAGCCCGGGGATGTCGGCCAGTACAAAGCTCTCGCCCTCGCCCACGCGCACCACGCCCAGGTGCGGTTCCAGGGTGGTGAAGGGGTAGTCCGCGATCTTGGGCCGGGCCGCGGACACCTTCGAAATGATGGTCGACTTGCCGGCGTTCGGGAACCCGACCAGCCCGACGTCGGCCAAAAGTTTAAGTTCCAGTTCCAGCCAGAGTTCCTCGCCGGGCTCACCCTTCTCGGCAAAACTGGGTGCCCGGCGGTTGGCGGCGGCAAAGCGGGCGTTTCCCCGGCCGCCCCGGCCGCCGCGGGCCACCCGGTACTCCTGCCCGTCGACCGTGAGGTCGGCCATCAGGGTTGCGTCTCCGGCCCGGCGAACCTCCGTGCCCACCGGCACCCGCAAGACTAGGTCCTCGCCCTTACGCCCGTGCATGTTCTTGCCCTGGCCGTGGGTCCCCCGGCCGGCCTTGTAGTGGGTGCGGTACCGGAAATCGACCAGCGTGCGCAGGCCGCCGTCGGCCCGGAGGATAACGTGCCCGCCCCGGCCGCCGTCCCCTCCCGAAGGGCCGCCGTAGGGGACGTACTTTTCACGCCGGAAGGCGACACAGCCGTTTCCGCCGTCCCCAGCCTTGACATGTATTTTGGCGTAGTCCTTGAACAACCGGTTATCCCTCCCCCCGGGGAAATTCAAGCCTGATCTGAAGACCAAAGCCGGTTTCGACCACGCCGGCCCGCGCGCCCAGTGGTTCGAGCAGTCCGTTGACCGGCACCAGGTTTCTTTCCAGTTCCGCAACGGATATGCCCCCGGCAAGGGGCAGATCAAGGTCACAGATGAGGTACTCCTCGGTTTTTGCCACTTGCAGCGCCACCGGCCCGGTACTCCCTTCGAGGAAACCCATCAAGGCCCCAAGTTCCCCGAAAGCCTGCCGCAAGGGCGCCTCGTTCCCTGGCGCCGCCGGCCATTCTGCGGATGCCACGGCCTGCACTTCGACCAACACGGGAACCCCGTACCTGGTCACCTGCTGCTGGAAGGCAAGCAGGGCGGCTGCCAGTTCCGGGGGGTCGATGACCGCGATTTTGGTGATTTCCCTGAGCTGACCCGATATCTGTCCGATGTATTCACGGATGCGCTCGGTTCTATTCAACTGCGCCAGCCCCGAAATGACCTGCAGGTGGTTTTGAAAGTCGTGGCTGTAGTTCCGGATGAACCGCAGCAACTCTTCCGACACAGCTCATCATTCCCTTCTAAGACTTTTCTCCTGCACATCCGGTGCAGTCGGGCAAGTATGACCGGGCCGGCTCATAGTGTTTAAGAAGAGTTTCCTGGATAGACCAGAATTCAGAATCCAGAATTCAGAATGAGAAACAAGAACCAGAACCAAAACTGCGGCAAGCCTTACCGGTACCTCAGACCAAGTATTCTCTTCGCAGATGTTTGCAATCTTAAGCCCTAAGAACGGCGGGTGATCAGGACTGGCGGGGCTGTTCGTGTTCCTGGCCGGGCTTTTCATACTCCTTGCGGGGCTACGTTTGATGCAGGGCGGTCTGGAACACCTGGCCCGGGGAAAAATGCGGCGGGCCTTGCTGCGCCTGGCCGGAACCCCTTTCACCGCCGCCCTGACCGGTCTTATCATCACCGCGCTGGTCCAGAGCAGTACGGCGGTTTCGGTGCTGACCATCGGTTTTGTGCATGCCCGCGTCCTGACCCTGCCCCAGGCCATCGGCATCATCCTGGGCGCCAACGTGGGCACCTGCCTCACCGTCCAGCTGATGTCCCTGGACATCGGATGCGCGGCTCTGCCGGCGGCCGTCGCCGGCAGCATTCTCTGGCTGGCCGGCCGCGGAACCAGGGTGTCGTCCGCGGGCCGAGCCCTGACCGGCTTCGGCCTCATCTTCCTGGGGCTGGAAGCCCTTCCCTTGGCCTTCGACCCGTGGGCTCACGAGCCGTGGTTTGTGGACCTCTTGTCCGGGCTGCGCGGCCATTACCTGGGTGCAGCGGCAGCCGGAGCCGTGGTTACGGGAATCCTGCACTCCTCCGCCACCAGTACCGGCCTGATCATCGCCCTGGCCCGGGAGGAACTGCTCGGCCTCCCCACCGCCGTAGCGTTCATCCTGGGCAACAATGTCGGCACCTGTTTCACGGCCATCCTGGCCAGCCTGGGCAGTTCCCCGGCCGGCAAAAAGGTCGCTCTGGCACACCTGCTGATAAACCTGGCCGGAGCGGCGGCCGTCCTGCCGTTCACGGTCCAGTTCGCCGGGCTGATCACGGCCACCAGCCCCGAGCTGCCGGGCCAGGTAGCGATGGCCCACACCATCTTCAACGCCGCCTCGTCACTGGCTTTTCTCCCGTTCGTCCACCCCTTCGCCGCTTTCCTGGACCGGCTGGTACCCTGCCAAAGCTAGCGGCGGCGGTAGAACCGGGCGCGGCTCCGCCGGATGCTAAACCGCAAGCCCCCCACCAGCAGGAACAAGCCCCCAAGCACCAGCCCCCCGCGATACCACCAGGTGGTATGGAAAAGGCGGGGGACGTCGGCGGCAACCAGGACCGGCACCTGTCCGATTTCTTCGCCCCCGCAGTGCACCACGAGGCTTCCCACTTGTTCGCCACCGCGCAGCGGCGCCACCAACTCCCGGTTCAGGCGCAGTTCCCAGCGCACCGGTGCGGGCTCGTCCACCGGCACCACGTGGGTCAGGCCGGAACCGGCGCGCAAGACGGCCTCGCCGTCCCCGAACACCACCGGCACCGAGCAGATTGCGTCCCCCTCGGTCACGGGGACCAAAGCCCGGAAGCGGTTAAACCCATAGTTCAAAAGGGCGATCGAATCGGTCCAGATATTGTTGCCTTCGCTTTTCAGCACCACGGCCAGCACCGTCCGCCCGTTGCGCTCCGCGGCCGCCACCAGGCATTGCCCGGCCTGAGAGGTGTACCCGGTCTTGAGCCCGATGGCCCCCTCGTAACGCCAGAGGAGCTTATTAGTGTTCACCAGAAGACTCAACGCGTCCGGGTCGGCGCGGGAAAGCTGATATGTTTTCGTGCCGGCCATCTCCCGGATCAGGGGCTCGTTGAGGGCGGCGCGGGCGATCAAGGCCAGATCCCGGGCGGTCGTGTAGTGCCGTTCGTCGTGCAGGCCGTGCGGATTGACAAAGTGAGTGTTCCAGGCCCCCAGCCGGCGGGCTTCCGCATTCATCGCGGCTGAGAACTCCTCGACCGAACCGCACAG
Source organism: Candidatus Desulforudis audaxviator MP104C (assembly GCF_000018425.1). GTDB lineage: Bacteria > Bacillota > Desulfotomaculia > Desulfotomaculales > Desulforudaceae > Desulforudis > Desulforudis audaxviator. The sequence goes on from NC_010424.1 coordinate 1,976,454, forward strand.
GTGTTCGGCCACCGCCGTGGCGGCGTCGTTGGCCGAGCCGAGCAAGGCGGACCAGAGCAACTCCTCCAGGCTGAACTCTTCACCCGGGGCGGACCAGATCGCCGACCCGCCGGCGTAAACCGCATTTTCGCTCATCGTGACCCGGTCGTCCATACGATCATAACCATTCCGCACGGCGACTAAGGCGGTGAGGATCTTAGTGGTGCTTGCCGGGTACATCACCCGGTCCGCGTTCTTTTCGTACAGGAACCGGCCGGTGTCCAGGTCCATCAATACCGCCGCTTCGCCCGTGATCTCGGGTTCCCCGGCCTGCGCGCCACCGGCCGCCGGCAGAAAGCAAAGTGGAATTAGGATTAAGAAATAAAAGATCCTGCTGTTCATTCTTCTCCCAGACAGTTTGTTTTTTCCATTATATCGGAGTTGTCCCGCCTTGTGAACAGATATGCGCAGGCAAGAAGTCACGATGAGTGCGCGCCGCAAGTCAGGGAAACGATAAGGGCAAATTCTTGGACACACCTCCGGATTCTGAAGAAAAAAGGCTGCTGAACGGGAGTAGGTGCTGATGCTTATCCGGTATGCCGGCTGGTTGGGCCTGGCGGTCGCGGCGGGGCTGGTGCTGGTCACGCTGCTCAAGGGTTCTTTTCGTCTTTTCGGTTTCCTGATGGACGTACTTTTGATCTTGATTGTGACTGGCGGACTTTCCTACGTCTGGGTTTTACGGAAACGCCCCGGGCGCGGCCCGGCCGCGGAAAACGAAGGAGACCTCTTGAACGCGGCCCAAGAGGAACTGGAGCGAAGAGAGATTTCTAACGAGGAATTCGCGCGTCTCAAGCGAAACTTAAAGGACTAGAGCCCAAACCGGACTGGAGGCGTAAGTGTGACCGAAGAACTCCGCGGCGTTGCCGTACCCGGCGAAGGAGGGGCCGCCGCCACCCGGAGGCTCGATCTCCGGGTGGAAGGTATCTCCTGCGCCTCGTGCGTCCGGCGCGTCGAACAGGTGCTGGCGGGCGTCCCGGGCGTGCTGGAGGCCACCGTCAACTTCGCCACGGGGAAGGCCACCGTCACCTACGAGCCCGACCGGGTCAAGGTTCCGGAGTTGGTGGCGGCCGTGTCCGCCGCCGGGTACCGGGCCGCGCCGGCCGAAAGCACGCGGGTGATTCTGCCTGTGCGGGGCATGACTTGCGCCTCGTGCGTGCGGCGGCTAGAGGAAGCCCTTTCCCGCACCGGCGGCGTGCACCACGCCGCGGTCAACCTGGCCACGGAGAAAGCGACGGTGGACTACGATCCCGGGGTCGTCTCGGTGCGTGCGCTGGAGCAGGCCGTACGGGACGCCGGCTACCAGGTGGAGGCCCTCGCGGCGCAGGCGGGCGAGGACCGGGAGCGCGCCGCCCGGGAACGGAGCATGCGCCGGCTGACCTGGGACTTTGCCGTCGGAGCCTTTTTCACCACCGTGGTGTTGATCGGCAGCCTGCCGCACATGTACCCCCCCTGGGCCGGGTTCGCGCCGCACATCCTCACCACGCCGCTGGTACTCCTGTTTTTGACGGCGCCCGTGCAGTTCGGTTCCGGCTGGCGCTTCTACGCCGGCGCCTACGCGGCGCTGCGCCACGGCGCGGCGGACATGAACGTGCTGGTGGCCCTAGGCACGACCACAGCCTGGACGTACAGTGCGGCCATGACACTTTTCCCGGACTTTCTGACCGGGCTGGGCTTTCCTTACCAGTTGTACTACGACGTCGCCACCGTGATCACCACCCTGATCGTGCTCGGCCGCCTGCTGGAGGCGCGGGCCCGGGGCAAGACCTCGGAGGCGATCCGCAAACTGATGGGGCTGCAGGCCAAAACGGCCCGGGTGATCCGGGACGGTCGGGAGGTGGACATTGCAGTCGCCGATGTGGAGGTGGGCGACCTGATCCTGGTGCGCCCCGGTGAGCGGGTGCCGGTGGACGGTGTGATTGTGTCCGGGCGGTCCACCCTGGACGAGTCGATGCTGACCGGGGAAAGCCTTCCCGTCGAGAGGAGCGCCGGGGACAAGGTGGTCGGGGCGACCATCAACAAGACCGGCACCTTCACTTTTGAAGCGACCCGGGTGGGCCGAGATACGGTGCTCGCCCAGATCATCCGGCTGGTGGAGGAAGCCCAGGGGTCGAAAGCGCCCATCCAGCGCTTGGTCGACGTGGTCGCCGCCTATTTTGTCCCGGCGGTGGTGGGCACGGCCGTTTTGAGTTTCGTGCTCTGGTTCCTTTTCGGGCCCCCGCCGACCTTCATTTTCGCGCTGACCACCTTTATCGCCGTGCTGATCATCGCCTGCCCGTGCGCCCTGGGTTTGGCCACCCCGACCGCGATCCAGGTCGGCACCGGCGTGGGCGCCGAAAACGGGATCCTGTTCAAGGGCACCGAAAGCCTGGAGACCGCCCACCGCGTGCAGGCGGTTGTGTTTGACAAGACGGGCACCCTGACCGAGGGCAAGCCCGCTTTAACCGACGTGGTCCTGCGGGAGGGGTTCGGGGAAGAGGAATTCTTGCGGTGGGTGGCTTCGGTCGAGTCCAGGTCGGAGCACCCGCTGGGAGAGGCGGTCGTGGCAGGCGCCAGGGAACGGGGATTGGTTTTGGTCGAACCGGAGGAGTTCGAGGCCGTCCCGGGCCGCGGCGTGCAGGCTCGGGTGGACGGCCGCGCGTTGCTGGTCGGGAACCGGCTTTTTATGGACGAGCGGCAGGTCGCCGTCGGAGACCTGGAAGAAGATGTCCAGCGCCTGTCGAACGAGGGAAAAACGCCCGTATTCGTGGCCGTGGACGGCCTGGCCGCCGGAGTCCTGGCGGTGGCCGATACCCTAAAGGAGCATTCGGCCGAAGCGGTCCGGGAGTTGAGAAGGCTCGGTCTCGAGGTGATTATGATGACGGGGGACAACCGCCGGACGGCGGAAGCCGTCGCCAGGAAAGCGGGCATCCAGCGGGTGCTGGCGGAGGTGCTGCCGGAACACAAGGCGCGGGAGGTCAAGCGGCTTCAGGAAGAGGGGAAGATCGTGGCCATGGTCGGAGACGGTCTGAACGATGCGCCGGCCCTGGCCCAGGCGAACGTGGGGATCGCCATCGGTACCGGCACCGACGTGGCTATGGAAGCGTCCGACGTGACGCTGATCACCGGGGACTTGCGCGGCGTGGTCAAAGCCATTCAGCTGTCGAAGGCCACCATCGGAATGATCAAGCAAAACCTTTTCTGGGCCTTCGCCTACAACATTGTGCTCATCCCGGTAGCGGCAGGGGTGTTCTATCCCTTCTACGGCATCCTGCTGAACCCCATGCTCGCGGCCGCGGCCATGGCCTTCAGCTCAATCTCCGTCGTCTTGAACTCCCTCCGCCTGCGCTGGTTCAAACCCGCCCCTGCCTAAAAAAGGGGCCAGGCCCCTTTTTCGGCGCCGGTGGTGTGTTTAACGGCGGACCGGTTTCTCGCCCAGTTTCACTTCCAGCTCGCGGACGCTGCCGTCCCGGAATATCTTCACCTTTAGGGTTTCGCCCGCCTTATGGGTCCTGATCGCCCGGATCACTTTTTCCGGGTTGTTCACCGGAGCCCCGTTTAACTCCAGGATCACGTCACCCGGCCGGAAACCGGCTCTGGCCGCCGGGCTGTCGGCCACAATCCCGATTACCAGCGCCCCGGTAGTGCCCCGAAGTTTCAGGTACCGGGCCAGTTCCGGAGAAACAGTGTCCAACTGCACACCCAGCCAAGCGTGACTGATGCCGCCGGTTCTGATCAACTCATCCAGGACGGGACGGATGGTGCTGGTCGGGATGGCGAAGCCGATCCCCTGGGCCTGGGCGTTGACAGCCGTGTTGATCGCCACGACCTCGCCCCGGAGATTCAACAGCGGGCCGCCGCTGTTCCCTGGGTTGATGGAGGCGTCAGTCTGCAGGAGATTGTCGTAGTACCGGTCCTCGATGGTCACCGGGCGGCCCTTGGCGCTGATCACCCCGACGGTGACCGTATGGTCCAGGCCGTAGGGGTTGCCGATAGCGATCACCCACTCACCAACCCGGACATTGTCCGAATCACCAAGTTTCAGGTGGGGCAGCTTGCGCGGGGCGTTCACCCGGAGCACCGCCAGGTCGAGGTCGTAGTCCGAACCCACCACCTTTGCGGCCAGCGGTGTTTCGAACCCGGTCAGGGTCACCCAGATCTCCTCGGCACCGCGGATTACGTGTTCATTAGTCAGGATGTAACCGTCCTCGGAAAACAGAAACCCGGACCCCATACCCCGGCGGCTGGGGCTCGACTGCGGGGGTGAAATGTCGGGAAGGCCGAAAAAGTCACGGAAGAAGGGATCGTCAAAGAACGGGCTCCATTCCCTGCCGGAGGTTGGTACCACTGTGTCGATTTTCACTACCGCCGGCCCGGCCCGGCCAACGATTTCGACGATCGTACCCGGGTTTACGCCGGGCAATTCGGGAGCGGCCACCGCCGTGCGGTTGTTGGTGTTGACGAGGGGCTCCTGTGGCCAAAAATCCCTGGTCGCCATATTGCCGGCGGCGAACATTATCCCGGCTACCAGAGCCAAAAGGGTGGTGAACACTAACTTCCGTCTCCAACTCATGAGACCTAACCCCCCGAACGAAATAGTTATGCTTTCATTATCATCATTTGAGCTCACAAGGTCAAGGTGGCCGTCTTTCCGGGCGGCGGGTATGGCGGGGTCTTGGGGATTGCGCTTGTCCGTATTCTTGTTCCACACCCGGTTCCCTATGCTGCGGAGTCAGGGGAAAAAGGTATCTGACACCTTTTCCAGGGTCAAGGAAAGAAAAAAGGGGGACTGTCCCCCTTTTTCAGTTTTGGTTATGTTTCGGTGCCTTACTTCTTGACCCCGTACTTCTTCAGTTTGCCATAAGGCGAAACGATATTGTACTGGAAGGCCAAGTCCTTCGGCTTCAGGTCGAAAGCCACGCCCATCAACTGGGTCAGGAACAGGACCGGCATGTTGTATTTCTTCTTGTTAAGCTTGCCGATCTTTTCCTGGAACACGTCGGTGTTCATGGCACACATCGGACAGGTGGTGACGATAACGTCCGCCCCGGCGGCCGCCGCCGAATCCAGCACTTTGCCGGTCAGGTCGTAGATCAGTTCCGGGTTGGTGAACTGCTGCGAACCGCCACAGCACCGGGCGGCCAAGGGGAAGTCCACCGCCTCCGCGCCCACGGCCTCCACGATCCGGCCCATAACCTGCGGATACTCCACGTCGTCAAAGTCCGGGCGCCGGAGAGCACGCACCGTCTGGCAGCCGGAGTAGCAGGCCACTTTCAAGCCCTCCAGCGGCTTAATGGTCCGTTCCTTGATTCTTTCCGCGCCGATCTCGTTGGCGAGTACGTCCACCACGTGCTTGACTTTCAGCTTGCCGCTGTAGGAAAGGTTCGCGGCCCCCAAAGCCTCGTTGAGCTTCGCGGCGAAATCCGGATTAGTCCTCATCAACTCGTTCGGCCACGCCAGGTTCAGGTAGCAGGAACTGCAGGCGACAATGATGTCGTGCCCCTTCTTCTCAGCCAGGGCCAGGTTGCGGCACGCGAGCGCCATCTGGGCGAAGTCGCCGATGGCATTGGCCACCAGGGTCGCGCCACAGCAGTTCCAGTCCGGAATCTCGCCCGCCAGTTCCAGGCCCAGAGCGTGCGCTACCGCCTCGAACGAAATGTGGTTGGACTTACCGGTCGCCTCCGATGCGCAACCCGGATAGTAAATGTACGCCATCTAGTGTCCCTCCTTCGCCAGTTTGGAGGCCTTCTTGTAGATCTTCTTCAGATCCCCTTTGCCCTTGACGGCCTTACCGGGCAAGGGAGGCAAACGCTTTTTCATCACCATCGGTATGGCCACATCGGTCATCTTCATCGCTTCGCGTATAGCCTTGGGCCCGGCCTTCATGTAGAACATCCCGGTCAGGAAGGCCTCCCACAGGCGGCCACGGCTGATCATGTTGTCGAAGAAGGTCTTGCTAAAGAGCGCTCCCGGCGTAACCTTCACGCCCTTGGTGTCGGCCAGGTACTTCTTCATCCCGTGCATGAAGTCGATGATCGGAATGCCGCGCGGGCACCTCACCGTACACAGGTTGCATGACGTGCACAGCCACGGCGTGTTCGCCTTCAAAACCTTTTCCTTGTCGCCGGCCTGGATCGCCTTGAAGTACTTCCGCGGCTGCAGATCCATCAAGTGCCGGGCCGGACAGGTTACCACACACAAACCACACTGCATGCACTGGCTGATGTACTCCCCGTTTTCGATCCTGGAGAGTTCTCTCGCAAAGGTGGGGTCGTACCTGAATGCCCCCTTATCGGCGGTCATATTGCTCTACCCCCTCCAGACTGGTCCAGATTTTATACCGTAGAATCAAAACCAAACCTTTCAGGCCTGAAAGCGCAGCGCTTGACTGTTCCGCCGGGGAATTCAAATCAGCGGGTCATCCCGGTACGGCACCCCACCCCACACCGGCCCACACCAAAACTTTTTTGGAAGCAGCGGTGAAACCGGGATGGGGAACGCGACGCGCTTGCCCTCTTACCAAAGATCCAAAAATCCTCATTCCGCCGCCCCCGCGGTTTTGCGGGGGTGGAGCGCCGGGCCGCAGGCGGTGTCGGTGACCCGGGCGCCCCCGCTTCGGAACTAGAAGCCCTTCATCGGGTTCGGACCGAGTTGGTCGATTTTCTCCATGAAGTCCCCGATGAGCTGCGGAATCCGGAAGTAATCCATAATGCTGATCTGGTGCATGCGGCAGCGTTCGGACTCGAGGCCCAACCGGTCCAAGGTCTCCGAAACTTTGGACAGGCGGATCTCGGCCAGCTCACTGCCCTTGATAAAGTGGCACTGGTAGTCTTCGCCATGTTTGCACCCCAGAAGCATCACGCCGTCAAAGCCCCCCGACATGGCGTCGGAGATCCAGACCAGGTTCAGCGAGCCAAGACACCGGAGCGGAATCACACGTACCCAGGCGGCGAACTTCAGGCGGCTGATGCCCGCCATGTCGAGCGCCGGGATGGCGTCGTTCTCGCAGGCAAAGATAAGGATTCTCGGTTTTTCCTCGTCTTCCTCTGGAACCTCGATCGCCTTGCCCATTCCACCGATCATGGGTACCGAGTAGTCCTTGAAGGAGATGATCCGCTCGGGGCAAGCACCCATACAGGTGCCGCACCGCCGGCAGCGGGTCCGCTCAGGCAGCGGGTTGGCCTTCTCGTCCTCGTTGATCGCCCCGAACGGACACTCCTCAGTACACCGCTTGCACTGGGTGCAGCGCTGCATGAAGAATTCCGGATAGGACGTATCCCCGGCTCTCGGGTGCACCGCCTCACCACGGATTACGGCCTCGACGCACTGGATGGCCTTCAAGGCCGCGCCGGTGCCGTCTTCGATGGCGGTCGGGATCTGCATGGTCGCCCGGACGGTGCCGGCGGCGTAGATCCCGGTCCGGCGGGTCTCGTACGGGAAGCAGATGAAGTGCGAGTCCGGAAAACCGTACTTCAAGGCCGGCATTTCCGGTCCCTGGCGGTACGCCAGGTTCAGGAGGCCCGACTTGATGATCTGGTCCGGCTTGACCGCTTCCTCTTCCTTGGCCGCCGCCGCTTCCTGCTCGGCTTCCACGGCGATCTCCTCGCCGAAGGCGGCGTTGCTCTGCATACCGTTGGCCAGAACCACAAGGTCGAGGTCCCCAATCCTGACGTCCTCACCCAGGATCAGGTCTTTGCCGGTCACCGCTAGCTTGCCGCCGTCCTCGCTTACTTCCACGCCTGGGATTTCGGTCTTGATGAACACCGCTCCCGTCTGCTGGACGGCTTTGTAGAAGTACTCATACTTGCCCGTTGCCCGGATGTCCTTGTAGAAAATGTAGGCCTGGGCTTCCGGGTTGAATTCTTTGAGGTAGACGGCCTGCTTCAGGGTTTCCACACAGCAGGCGGCCGAACAGTACGGCAGGTGGTTCGCGTCGCGGGATCCGGCACACTGGATGAAGGCCACGCGCTTCACGTTCTTCAATTCGCCGCTGTTGGCCAGAGCCTCCACGTCGGACTGGGTGACCACGTTGGGCTTACCGAAGCCCAAGTAGTCGAGCTTCTTCGGGTCATAAGGCCGGGATCCGGCCGCCAGCACGACAGCACCGATTCTCTCGTCCACCACGGTGCCGCCTTGTTTGATCTTGGCATCGAACACGCCCGGCCCCCCGGAGATCTGCTCCATGGTGGCCTCTTTGTACACCTTGATCTTCGGATGGTCCTCCACCGCCTTGGCCAGCGCGGGAATGGGGTTTTCCTCAAGGTCGGTGTACGGTTCTTTCGTGGGCGGCAGTTTGTACGCCTGGCCGGCCCAACCGCCAAGTTTGGCGCTCTTCTCCACCAGCACGACTTCGTAACCGGCGTTGGCTGCCTCCCACGCCGCCGTCAGGCCGGCGAGACCGCTGCCCACCACCAGGATGGTCCTGGACGGGTTTTCCGCCATAAAGGGCTCTGGGAGTTCGGTGGCCTTGGCCCGGGACAGGCCCATCCGCATGTAGTCTTCGGCCATCATGTTGGTGTCCTCGTCACCGGGTTCTTGCACCCAGGCGACCCGCTCCCGCAAGGGCACCCGCTCCACGATCACCGCGGGACCGAAGTTGAATACATCGTAGCAGACTCGGTCTGAACAGGCCGCGATGATGAGGGTGTTGAATCCCGCCTCGATGTCTTGCTTGATCAGGGCGACACCCTCGGGGCTGCACAGGAAGGGGTGCTCCTTCACGTCCTGGATCTTAAACTCCTTGTTCGCCACCTTGGTCAGGGCCGCCAGATCCAGGGCCTCCCCAATACCGCAACCCGAGCAGAAGTATACGGCTTGTTTCTTAGTCATACTACTTGCCACCCCCCACCGTAGCCTGAATGGCTTTGAGCGCGGCCGCTGTGGCGTCGCGCACGGACGCCGAAACCTCCATCGGCTTCCGGGCGCACCCGGCGCCGCCGATGCCCGTCTCGGCTATGTCGGAAACCACGAAACCGCCCGCGTCGGCCGCGGCCAGTTCCGAGGGGACCGGAGCTTCCAAAGTGGACGGCGCCATGCCGGTCGCCAGCACCACCAGGTTCACTTTCTGGGTGACGGTCTTGCCCGCCTCCTGATCCTCGGTCTCGAGGGTCAGGTCTCCGGTGGCCGGGTCCGCGGTGATCTCACCGACCTTGCCCTTGATGAAGACCACGTTTTCGTCCTTGGCCACCTTGGTGTAAAAGTCCTCGTACTTGCCCAGCGCCCGGATGTCGATGTAGAAAACGTAGATTTTGGCGTCGGGGTTCTTTTCCCGGATGTAGGTGATCTGCTTCAAGGTAGCCAGACAGCAGATCTGCGAGCAGTAGGCCTGGTGATTCTCGTCCCGCGAGCCGGCACATTGCACAAAGGCGATGGTCTCCGGCTGCTTCCCGTCGGACGGGCGGACGATCCGGCCCTCGGTCGGGCCGTTGGGTACCGCCAACCGCTCCAGCATGACGTTGGTGATGACGTTCTTCAAGCGCCCGAAACCGTAGTAGCTGATCTTGGCGGCATCGTACGGCTTCCAACCGGTGGCGTACACCACCGCCCCTACCTTCAGGTTCACCGTCTCCGGGGCCATGGTGAGATCGATCACGTTGTACTTGCACGCCTCGACGCACTTGGCACAGCCATCAGGACAGGCTTGACGGTCGATCAAGTACTTCAAGGGGAAGGCGAACGGGTGGGGCAGGTAGATCGCTTTGGTGGTGTCCAGGCCGTAGTTGAAATCATTCGGCCGCTCCGCCGGGCAGACCGCCACGCAGTCGCCACACGCGGTGCACTCCGGCTTGATGTAACGCGGGCTCAGCTTGACGGTGACGTCAAAGTCTCCCTTTCGGCCGGAGATCTTCTCGACCTCGGCACAGGTGAAAAACTTGATCCTGGGATTTTTGCGCAAGCGCCGGAAGTTGATTTCCAACCCGCAGTTCGGCGGGCATAGTTTGGGGAAGTACTGGTGCAGTTGAGCGACCCGGCCGCCCAGGTAGGGGTTCTTCTCCACGAGATAGACCTCGTAGCCCACCTCCGCCGCTTCCAGGGCCGTGGTCAGCCCACTTATCCCTCCCCCGACAACCAGGATGCTTTTGTTTGCCATATTGTTATCACCCTACGTAAATATTGGGAACTAAACACATAGTGGGGAGGCTGGAGGCCTCCCGTCTACGGCTGCTGGTGTATCCGCTGCCCATCTCCACGGTCGTTGCGCTTCGCATTCTGTCTCAGGCAGACCGCAGACTCTTTCGTCTGTGAAGAAAAAAGGGAAGTCGCGGGCGAAATCCAGGATTTCGCCCGCGTTTCCCCTCTGGAAGCTACAGTCTGATGATGTCTCTCTTGAAGACTTCCCACTCGCCCGTGTTCGGGTCCCACTTGCAGTTCACGAAGACTTCCCAGTTGTCGTCCATGTTCGGGAAGTCGGCGCGGAAGTAGTAGCCCGGCCAACGGGTCTCTTCGCGGAACAGGATGGTGCGGATGTGGGACTCAGCCACCCAGGTACGGTGGATGTTCTCCCAGCAGCGCATCAGCTCGTTCAGGTCGCGCGCCGCGAGCTTCTCGGAGTCTTCCTTCAACATCTGCAGGTACTCCATGCCCTTCTCCAGCAGCATCTTGCTGGTGGTGAAGTTAGAGCCCCAGCCGCCGGCATACTCATCCATCAGCTTCTGGATGCGGTGCTTGTACTGCTTCGGCAGGATGTAGTTCGGGTTGACTTCCGGAGCGGTGGTGAAGTCCTTGAACTCCTGGAACCGGTCAAGCGGGGCCAGGATCTTGGCCTTGAGGGCCTCGACAACCGCCGGGTCCACGTTCGGCAGGTCGGGGTTCTTGTCAACCAGGTACTTGCAGGCGGCCTTGCCGGCGATGCGGCCTTCCGCGTGCGAACCGGAGGAGAACTTGTGGCTGGACGCGCCGGAGGCGTCACCGGCGGCGAACAGGCCATCGACCGTGGTCAGGTTGGGGTAGCCCCAGAAGTATTCCGGCGGCGCTACGTCGTCCGGACCGCTGACCCAGGCGCCGGAGGCCCCGGAGTGCGAACCGATGAAGTACGGCTCAGCGGCGGCGATTTCGGACTCTTTCTCCTCGGGGTTGATGTTGCAGGCCGCCCACAGGAGGGCCTGAGAGATGGTCATGTCGAGGAAGTCTTCCCAAGCTTCATCATGGAGGTGCTTCATCTTCTTCTTGAAGGCCTTCTCGTCGCCCTCGTACTTGGCGGCGAGGCGCTTGATGGCGTCGGCCGTCTGCATGTAGATCGGGCCCTTGCCGGCCGAGACGTCGATCATACCAAGGTAGTTACGCAGGTTGGCCGGGATCGGCTTGACCTTGCCGTACTTGCCCCACTTTTCGAGTTCGGCGGCGTTGGTCACCATATAGTTTTCGCCGAAGGCGTTGGTCGCGACGGACTTGAAGAGCAGGAACCACGCGCCGACCGGGCCGTAAGCGTCCTTGAAGCGGACCGGAATGAACCGGACTTCCTGGCAGGTCATCTCGGCGCCGGCCTTGATGGTGAAGTAGGCGCTGGAGCCGGTGGAGAACGGCGGGTACCAGGACCGGCCGAGACCCTCACCGGAGGACCGCGGACGGAACACGCCCACGCAGCCGCCCATCGCGCACAGGACGGCCTTCGCGCGGAACACGTAGAACTTCTCCTCGCGGACACTGAAGCCGACCGCACCGGCGATCCGGTTGTTTTCCACAATCGGTTCCACGATGAACACGCGCTCGTAGATGTTATCCTTGCCGAGGGCGTTCTTGGCGGCTTCCGCCACGATGATCTTGTAGGACTCACCGTTGATCATAACCTGCCAGCGGCCGCCCCGCTGATACGGACCGATCCGGAAGGGGTCGTCTTCGCCTTTCGGCCAGATCGGCAGACCCCACTTCTCGAACAGGTGCACGGTGGAGTCGACGTGCCGGGCGATGTTGTAAACGAGGTCGTCGCGGGCGATACCCATCAGGTCATTCCGCACGTACTCCACGTAGTCCATCACGGTGTTCTCATTGTCGCGCAGGCCGACATACAGGTTGATGGCCGAGAGGCCCTGAGCAACGGCACCGCTCCGGTCCATGGCGGCTTTGTCAACCAGGGTCACTTTCAGCCCGTGCTTTTTCGCCCAGTGCGCCGCTTCCACCGCCGCACCGCAGGCCGCCATGCCGCCACCGACGATCAAGAGATCAGTGGTGACTTCTACAGTTTCAAAATTCGGCATTCTATGTAACCTCCTCCAAATTACGAATTTATTCCGTTAATCCGGTGCTTACTTAGGGCTTGGGTACAGCCACGCCCAGCGAAGCCGGCTCGGTGTACAGGTGGACCACATCGTTGATATCGTCCACGCCCGCACCGTATCCGCCATCGGGTACCGCGGTGCCCTCGTCGGTGGTCCGGATGGGGAACTTGAAGCGCTTGACTGTGCCGTTCCGGAACTTAACGGTCCACATGATGTCCTGCGAACCCCTGAGCGGCACGCAAGCCGCGCCCATCGGGACAAAGTCGGCGTAACCCCGCATGTCCATCGCCTGCTGCGGGCAGATCTTGACACAGCAGAGACACTCCCAGCACTCGTCCGGAGCCCGGTTGTAGGCCTTCATTCTTTCCTTGTCCAGGACCATCAAGTCGTTGGGGCAAATGTACATGCACGCGGTTTTGTCCTGCCCCTTGCAGCCGTCGCACTTTTCGGTCATTACAAATGTCGGCATTAACTCTAACCTCCCAAATTAGGATTGTGGCTGGAACCATTCGAACCATAAATGAACTTTTGGGCCGTTTCGTTCTCCGGAGCACCACTCCCTTCTCTGCCCAAGACACGGACTGCCTACTAACGGTTCCCCCACACCCGCTCAAAAGGAGCCCGGAACAGGCGCGAGTGAAACTATTCGGGGGTTTTCACCCGCATTGAAAGACACGCCGTACCGCACAGCTGACCACAGATTCCGAAAGATCTATATTCTACGTGACGACAGATCTATATTCTACGTGACAATCGGTTTTCCTGCCTGAAAAAATTAATTTAAGATTTTGGAATGGTTTTTACGATGTTTGGTAATAAACACTCACTGATTAACTCGATAGCGAAGCATTGTGAAATTCGGCACATAGGGTGCCAACAACCAAAGCGCCTCCCACGTACCAGACTGGAATTGTGTTTAATATAACATGCCCCACCGGTGCTGGCAAGTCCCGTTTGCACAAAAAAAATACCGCTTTTGGCTTTTTCCGTCCGGATACCCGCTCTGTGTTCCAAATTGGGAAATTCGTAAGAGCATTGCTTACTTATGCTTGAAATGGGTACAAATATTGTCGATAATTGGAGACACGCCCCGGGTGCAGCGGTCGGCAAAAGGTTGACCGTACAATCACAGGTTTGTTGTTCCGGGGATACCGTGATATAATTCTGGAAACCAGTCAACCAAGCCACCGGCAAGAATTACCGTATTCCCGCACAGGAGGTTATTGAAAGTGTCGCAGGAAGTCCTCGACAAGGCCCAGGAGTTGGGCCAGGTACTCACGAGATGCGCCGAATACCTGGACGTGAAGGCTAAGCAGAAAGTGATGTTCAACGACAACACCGCGTTGGAAATGCTGAAGGTCTATCACGGCATGCAGGAAATGGCCCAAAGAAAACAGTCCCAAAACATAAGCCTGTCCCCACAGGAGATCCGGGCCATGGAGCAGATGGAGCTGAAGATGGCCGAACACCCGAGCATCAGGGCGTTTCATGAATCCCAGGGCCGATACCAGGAACTCATCAACAAGGTACTCGAAATGATCATCAGGGTACAAAAAGAGGACCAGGAACTGGACATCCTCAAGGAGCAGGTTCCGGACTTCGCGTCCATTCCCAAGAACGGCCGGGCAGAGGATGACGAGGACGAATAGGCCCCGCCAATCAGAGCGGCGCCCCGCCGAAACGGCGGGGCGCCTTTAGTATCTCTTTCTTCTACATTTCCTCTTCCTCTTCGTCTCCGGCCAGCGTCCGCATAATGAAGCGTTCCACATGACCGTGGCAGTCGATCAGGGTCCAGGTCACACTGTGCGGGCCGACGACCGGGACGAGTTTCCCGGGGACAAAGGCCAGCTGATACTGAATCCTGGTCTGGATGGCCTGCCGCGGACAGGACTTGGTACAGGTCATGCAGTCCCAGCAATCACCCACATCACGGCAAACCGCCTTGCCGGTGTGTTCTTGAATCACCATCAGGTTGCCCGGGCAGACCAACTCGCATAGCGGTTCCTGCTCGCCCTGACACCCGTCGCATTTGTCGGGAATAACGTACGGCGGCACTGGTTTTTACCCCCTCTCGGTATTCAAAGCTGCCGGCTGGGAGACCGCTGCAAAACGGCCACCCAATCATATGGTCTGGGCCTTGCGGTCGCCAGGAATGATCTGTTCGTAGGGCTCCTTGTCAAAGGTCAGTTCGTCGGTCTCCGCATTCCACACCGAGGTGATGAAGCAGTCGAAATTCGCGTCGTCCACTTCCGGGTAGTCGGTACGGTTGACGTAGCCCGGGTACCGGGTTTCCTTCCGGTAGTCGATATGGTCAATGACCAGTTGGCAAACGTCCAGACGGTTGATTACGTCCCAGGCGAGCTGCAGTTGGTGCAGGTCTTTCGCCACCAGGTACTGCAACTGTTCCCGCCGCATCCGGTTGATGAGCTTGCGGGCGATGCCCAGGTTGGTTTCGTTCACGTAGAACCACCGGGAACGGCCGCCGCAGTATTCCTCCATGATGTGCTGCATCCGCCACTCCATCTGGTTCGGGAACACGCCTTCCACCGGGTCCCCGCTGGTGAAGAAACTGCACTTCTCGTACCTTTCCAGGGGTGCGAAGATCTTTTTTTCCAGATCCGCGAGCACCGCGGGGTCAAGTTCCAGTAGTTCGGGCCGCTTCTCCTTGATGTAGCCAACCATGCTGCGCCCGGCCAGGCGGCCGCAGGTCCAACTTCCGGAGATGAAGCGCGACGGCGCGGCGCCCAGCGCGTCTCCAGAAACAAACAGGCGTTCCACCGTGGTCATCCGGGAGGTGCCGATCGTCCAGGCCCCGGCGGTGGCCGCGTTCGCCCCGACAATGGACGGGTTGTCGGCGTCGATCTCCACCGGCTCCCGGCCGGGGTTGATGTCGTTGCAGCCCCAGTACAGCACCAGGATGGGAGACATGTCCAGATACTGGGATTTCAAACCCTCCACACGCTGCGGGTCACCCCTGGTGGTGTCCATGTAGCAGGGGCCGCGGTTTTCCTGCATCTCCCGGCAGTATGCCAGCACCCGGATCGGGGTAGGCGCCGTGTGCCCGCCGAGCTTGACGTATTCCTCACGCTCGCGCATGAAGGCCTCGCCCTTAGCGTTGATCATAGGGGCCCACATGCCGATGGACATGGTTCCGGTCGCGGCGTAGGTGTCCTTGGTCCGGACCGGTACGAAACGGCTGTCGAACCCGACCATCTTGGCCCCGGCCCGTTTGCACATGGCGTAGGACCCGCCGGTGTTAAACGGGTAGTACCAGATCCGGTGGTGGGCGTCCCCCTGGCCCCGGGGACGCCAGATTCCGGCAGCCCCGCCGGCGCAAACCATGACCACTTTGCCGCGGGCCACGTAGTACTTGCCGTCCCGGACGCCGAAACCGACGCACCCGGCCACCTGGCCGTCCACCGTAATCAAGTCCGTCACGTAAACCCGGTTGTAAACTTTGGCCCGCGCCTTGATGGCCATGTTGGCGGTGATTGGTTTCAAGAGCGAACCGTTAATTTCGATGTTCCACTTGCCGCGGTTCAGGTAACTGCCATCAGCCTTTTTCTTGATCGGCAGCCCCTCTTTTTCCATCATGGCCACCGTTTCGTTGACCAGTTCGGCAACGCTCAACAGGATGTCTTCGCGCACCGGCGCGCCGCACATGTCATAGCGGATGTAGGCCACCAGGTCTTCCGGCTTACCTTGGTTGACGTACATGTTCAACGCGTTCATCCCGGCCGAGAGGGCGCCGCTGTTGCGGATGAAGGCCTTTTCCAGAATTACGATCTTCAGGTTGTCACCACCGGCCTGACGCGCTTCCCAGGCGGCCAAGCAACCAGCCGTGCCGCCGCCGATGATCAGAACGTCGGCATCGATGTATTCTCTCTCTCGTGCCACCTTGCTTCTCCCTCCCTTATAATTAAGGATAAAAAACTGCCCCCGCGCACCCTGACTCTACGAAACGGGAAACCACCTCCCCATGGGTCGGCGAAGACTATTAGGTCGGCTTAGGGGCACATACATTCCTCAATAAGTTAATATTAACAAAAACCCGGTCAAGTCCTGCCTGAAGGCAGGAGAATCTCGATCCCAATTAGTGGCAAGTCAAACGCGCTGTACAAACTCTACCGGTTAATCTTAAAACTACCACGAAATGCAACGGTTCACAAGTGTTCCGGCGGGCGACCGGAAAATTACGGCCGGCCGGGCGGGCTGGAGGCCCGGCGCCGGGCGGCGTACAGGAAGGCGCCGCTCGCGGCGATCACCGCCAGGCTCACCAACTGCCCCACTGTCAGTTCCGTGATGTTGCTGGCCGGTGAGACCCGCCAGAAATCGATCACAAAGCGGTAGGCGGCGTACAGGATCAGGAAAAAACCCATCACGTACCCGTCAAACGGCTTTTTCAAGCTCAGCCGCCAGAGCACCAGGAAGATGACCACGCCGAAACCGAAAGAATACAACTGGGTCGGGTGCCGGGCCACTTCGTCAAACGGGAAGACGATTCCGAACGCGTGGTTCGTGGGCAGCCCGTAACAGCACCCGTTCAAGAAGCAGCCGATCCGCCCGAACGGGTAGCCGGCCGCCACCCCCAGGACCAGAAGGTCTCCCACCCGGGCCAGCCTCAGCCGCCGGCGCCGGGTGAACCAAATCGCCACCAGCAGGCAAAGCCCCAGGGAGCCGAAGAACGAGAGCCCGCCCCCGTCCCAGAACCGCAGCATCTCCAACGGTGCCGTCCGGAAATTCTCCCAATGCAGGAACACGTAGGCAGCCCGGGCCCCGACCACCCCGGCCGCAATCATGTAGAGCGCCAGGTCAAGCAGGGTGTCGGTGTCGATCCCCTCGCGCCGGCCCACCCGCAGGACAACGAACAGTCCCACCAGGACCCCGACCGCCACCATCACCCCGTAGCTGGTGATGGTGAACGGCCCCAAATACGCTATAACCGGATGCAAAGTTGCCTACCACTCCAGACGACTGATATTCATTAGTTCCGGGCGCAGTCCCGAGCCCGGCCGGTCAGGATCTCCAGGCCGTGCGGCAGAGCCGGGAGAATGACCTCCAGGCACTCCCGCACCGCCTTCGGGCTTCCGGGCAGGTTCACGATCAGCGTCCGCTTTCTGATCCCGGCCACCCCCCGACTCAGGATCGCCCGCGGCGTCTTCTTGCTGGTCTCGGCGCGCATCGCCTCGGCCAAACCGGGCACCTGGCGCTCGACCACGGCCAGGGTCGCCTCCGGGGTGTTGTCGCGCAGCGCAAACCCGGTGCCGCCGGTGGTGAGCACCAGATCGGCCCGGTCATCACACAACTCGACCAGGGTTTCGATGATCACTTCGATATCGTCCGGCACGATCCGGGTGTCGACCAGTTCCCAACCCAGGGTGACGATCATATCTTCGATGACGCGCCCGCTCTCGTCTTCCCGCTCCCCCCGGGAACCCTTGTCGCTCGCCGTGACAACGGCCACCCTAAACATCGGGCAGCACCTCGATCGCGTCCCCCACTTGGACGTAACCGCTTTTGAGCACCTTCATGAAAATGCCCTCCCGGGGCATGATGCAGTCCCCCACCTGCTTGAAGACGGCACAGCCCACATGACACTTCTTCCCGATCTGGGAGACCTCCCCCTGAACTTCCGGCCCGATCCGGAGCCGGGTACCCACAGGCAGACTGTGCAGCTCGATCCCTTCGGTGGTCAGGTTCTCGGCGAAATCACCGGGGCCGACTTCCAGGCCTTTTTCCCGCATCCGGGTGATGCTTTCAACCGCCAGGAGACTAACCTGGCGGTGCCAGGGACCGGCGTGGGCGTCCCCAACGAGGCCCGACCCTACTTGAAGGTAGGCGCGCTGCACGTTGTCCTTGCGCACTCCCTTGATTTCGCTGGTGCAGACCGCTACAATCTTTCCGGCCACGGCGTTTCCCCCTCCCTGTCAAACCGGCCGCTCCTGCCCCCGGACTTGGCGATGAGCCTGATCTCCCCGATGACCATCTCCCGGTCGACCGCCTTGCACATGTCGTACACGGTCAGCGCCGCCACCGCAACGGCCGTCATTGCTTCCATCTCCACCCCGGTCTGCCCGGCCGTCTTCACCCGGGACTCGATCTCCAGGCGGGAGTGCTCTTTATCGGCCCGAAAATCCACTTCCACCACTGTCAGGAGCAGCGGGTGGCAAAGCGGGATAAGCCGCGCCGTCTCCTTGGCGGCCATGATGCCCGCCGTGCGGGCCACGGCCAGCACCTCGCCCTTGGCGGCGCGGTTATCCAGGATCAGGCTTAGGGTTTCGGGCCGCATGCTGATCGCACCCCGGGCGACCGCCTCCCGCACGGTGCTGGGCTTGGCGGTCACCTCCACCATTTTCACCTTGCCCCGTTCATCGACGTGGGTAAACCCGGACATATCCAACATACCACCCCGGAAAACTCTATCGCTGGATTTCGACACCGGGCAGCCTATTCCTGCTCCCACATTATCCTGCCGCAATCACGCAGGTCATACCCGCCCAGGGCCTGAACGGCCGCCTGGAAGCCCGGGTCCCTGATCACTTCCAGCAGGCGCCGCACGAGCGGTTTATCCCAGTACTCCTTTAAAATGCAAAGGTCGTAGCGCTCCTCGGCCACCGGCACAAAACCCAGTCCCAGGGCGGAGGCCGCGGCGCGGATACCCAGGCCGCAGTCCGCCGTCCCGCTCGCCACGGCGGCGGCCACTGCCATGTGGGTGTACTCCTCGCGCCCGTAACCGTCCACCTGTTCGGGCCCGATCCCGGCGAGCCGGAGGTGGTAATCCAGCAGCACCCGGGTGCCGGCCCCGCGCTGCCGGTTCACGAACCGGACCCCCCCCCGCGCCAGGTCCTCGAAGCTGCTGATCCGGCTCGGGTTGCCCGGGGCCACGATAAAGCCCTGCTCCCGGTAGGCCAGGTTCAAAAGGACCACCCCCCGCCCGGGCAGGTGTTTTTGAATGTAGGAAATATTGTACTCCCCGGTGGCTTCGTCGAGCAGGTGGGTGCCCGCCAGGTGGGCCTCGCCGCGCCGCAGCGCCAGAAGTCCCCCGAGGCTCCCCACGTGCGCCGAGGAAAGCCCGGCCCCCGGGTACTTCACCTTCAGGTGATTCGCCAGCATGTCCAAGGCGATGTCGTGGCTGCCGATGACCACGGCGGTTTCGTCGATTTCGGACAGCGGCCGCAAAAGCTCGACCTCCACCATTTCGCCGGCCTCAAAACCCTCGTTGAAGCGGGGCACCACCAACAGGCCGTCCGCGCGGATCAGGGTCAGAATCAGACCGGCCCCGCGCCCCAGGGGCGTGCAGACGATCTTGTCGCCCACCCGGCCGAGCTTCACCCGCACAAACTCGTCCACCCCCATGGGGGAGACGACCCGCCGGGAGAGCAGCGCGGAAACGCGGCGGCGCGGGGGCACCACCCGGCCGAGCCGGGCATAGATCACCGGGCGCAGGAAAAGCTCGGCATTCAACACCGCCGAGACCGGGTACCCCGGGATGCCGAACACCGGTTTGCCTTGGATCAGGCCCAGGATCACCGGCTTGCCCGGCTTGATCGCCACCCCGTGGGTAACGACCCGCCCGAGCTCGCCGATCAGGGCGGCGCTGAAATCCTCCCGTCCGGCCGAAGCCCCGGCGTTGATGACCACAACGTCCGCCGTGCCGACCGCTTGCTCCAGCGCCGCCCGCAGGCGGCCGTAGTCGTCCGGCACGATGTCGTGCCGCATGAAGTCGGCCCCCCATTCTTGCACCAGCGCCCCCAGGACGCGGCTGTTGTACTCCACGATGTCCCCCGGGCGCAGCGGGCCGCCCGGCTCAACGACCTCGGTCCCGGTGGGGATGAAGGCGACCCGCGGGCGGGGGTGCACCTGGAGACGCGTGACCCCGCCGGCCAGGAGCCCGCCGATGTCGACCGGCCGCACCACGTGGTTCGCCGGGACGATCATTTCGGTCGCCACCAGGTCCTCGCCGATCACCCGCACGTGCTGCCAGGGGAAGGCGGCCGAGGTGATCTCGAAGGCGTCCTCCGCCGTCCAGTGCACGTCCTCGATCATAATCACGGCGTCCGTGCCTTCCGGCAGCGGGTCCCCGGTATCCACCACCCGGGCCTGGTCCGGGACCCGCAGCGTAAGGGGGGAGATTTCAGTCGCTCCGAACGTGTCCCGGGCACGCACCGCCAGCCCATCCATCGCCGCGGCATGGTAGTGGGGCGACGAAACGGCGGCGAACACCGGTGCGGCCGTCACCCGGCCGGCCGCCTCGATGACGGGAATCTCCTCGGGGGGACCAGGCGCAAGCGCCCCCTCGCGGGCCAGAAAGGCGAGGTACTCTTGCCGCGCCTCTTCCAGGGGTTGCTCGGACAGATAAACGTTCCTCATTCACAACACACCCTTCCCAAAAAGGGGCCAGGCCCCTTTTTACCTTCTTTGACTTTCCCGGCGCTCCGAAAAAGGGGACAGTCCCCCTTTTTGGGGGGTTAGAATGGGATTACCTCCACTTCCTCGCCGGCGGCCACGCCCCGGCTCTCGAGCGGAATGCGCGCCAGGCCGTCGGCGCGGACCATGGTCGCGATCAGGCCCGACTTGCCCGGGATCGGGTCGGCCGTCAGCCGGCCCTCGCCGTCCCGTTCCAGGCGGACCCGCACGTAGTCCTCCTTGCCGGCCTGGGAGGTCAACGACCGCGTGACCCTGGCCCGGACCGGGAAGGCCCGGTAACCGGGGTCCAGCAGGGGCCGCACCAGCAGGGCAAAAACCACCATTGCCGAAACCGGGTGGCCCGGAAGCCCCACTACCAGCTTTTCACCGATGGCCGCACCGATAGTGGGCTTGCCGGGGCGTACGGCCAGGCCGTGGAAAAGCACCCCCGGCGCGCCCAGGCTCGCCACCACGTCCACCGTCACGTCCCGGCGGCCCACCGAACTCCCGCCCGAAATCAGGACGGCTTGTGTCTCGTCCAGGGCGCGGCGCATCACGCCGGCCAGGGTGTCAAAATCGTCCCGCACAATACCGTACACCACCGGTTCCGCCCCGCACTCGTGTACCTGGCCGCTTAGAGTGTAGGAGTTCACGTCCCGCACCTGCCCCGGTCCCGGCGTCTGGCCCACCGGCACAACCTCGTCCCCCGTAGTGACGATCCCCACCCGCAAGCGTTTCCGGGTCCGGACCCGGGTCACCCCGGCCGCCGCCAGCAGCCCCACGTCCTGGGGCCGCAGCCGGTGACCCCGCGGCAGGAGAAGCACGCCCTGCGTCAGGTCGTCACCCCGCCGGATCAAATTCTCGCCCGGCGCGACCGGGCGGGTGACCCCGATGGTGCGCTCGTCCAGATCCTCGGTATGCTCGACCATCACCACCGCGTCGGCGCCCTCGGGCAGCATCCCGCCGGTGGCGATCCGGAACGCCTGCCCGGTTTCGAGGCGCCCCGGGGGGGAGTGTCCCATCAACACTTCCCCGGCAACCTCCAGGTAGGCCGGCAGTCCTTCCGAAGCCCCGAAAGTGTCCCGCGCCAGTACGGCGAAACCGTCCATCGTGGACCGGTCAAAGGCCGGAACGTCTTCCGGGGCGAAGACGTCTTCGTCCAGGGTGCGGTGCAGGGCCGCCAAAAGCCCCGTGTCTTCCCCCGGCGTCTCCAGCCGTACGTGGTCCCGCAGAATCGACAGCGCGTCCGCAATGACGTATGCTCTAAAAAGGTCCAATAAACCTTACCTCCGCTCCACGATTCTACCTCATCCTACCATTATTCTGTCCGCAGTGCCGCACAAAAACCCGGGCCGCGCGGAAAGCACAAGCCCGGGTTCAACCCGAAAAAACCCCGCACCCAGCTGTGTTCCCCTTTCCGCAATGGGAGGCGTACCCGTTTCCCGGCACACCCTGTCGGTTTACGGCCATGACCTTGAAAGTGTTAGGCCCATAAACTCGGAGAATCTTTGAAGTAATGAAATTCTTGAACCGAGACGAAAACCCTGCCGGGTTCGGAAACAACCGAAGACTTTTTGGTTTGCTGGTTTGCTGGTTTGCTTGGGTTTTCGTAATTTTGTTAACCGGCGTTCACAATTCGGTCAAAATTGCGGGTTATACTTTTCATGGAGCAAGTTTTTGGAACATGTCTTTATCACTCAGCAAAGGAGGTGATTCACAGTGCGTCGCGCCATTATACCCCTGGCCCTCGCCTTGATCTTGGTCTTTGCCGCGGCCCAGATCGCCGCCGCCGGCTGGGGCGCCGGGGCGGGACCCGGCGGCCGGGGCATCGGCACCTTTGGCTGGACCAACCTGGCCGATGAGCTCGACTTGACTGCGGAGCAGTCCGCGAAGATCCAGGAGCTTCAGGCCCGCCATTTCCAAAAGATGAACCCGCTCCAGAACCAACTGCGGGCGCTCCACCAGGAAATGCGTCAACTGCGCTTCCAGCGCGGTGTCGATCAGGCCCAGATGCAAGATCGGATCAAAAAAGCCGGTGAACTCCGGGAGCAGATGCGGCAGGAAGCAGCCGCTTTCCGGACCGAACTGCAGGGGATCCTCACCGACGAGCAGCTGGCCAAATGGTCCGAACTGCGCCGCGGGGGATTATGCCCGAACCCGGACGGCCCGCGTTACTTCTCGAAAATGCCGGGCGGCCGGAGCGGCCCCGCGCAATAGGCACGCCACCAGCACAAACGGGATCAGGCCCCACGCGCCTGGTCCCGCTTTGTGTTTCGGCATTTTTTGTGTTAATGGGCCCGATATTGTACACTAAAACTGTAATCAAACGGGGAACGACTTCGCGTAATCGCGAAAGAACGCGCTTTTTTGAGGTGATCTGACTTGCACGCCGGCGTGATTTTAATGGTTGAGGACGAGGCGGCGGTCCGGGACGTAGCCCGGTTGTACCTGGAAAAGGAGGGTTTTCGGGTGGTGCCGGCCCTCGACGGGGAACAGGCCCTGGAACAACTGACCGCGGTGAACCCTGACCTGGTGATCCTGGACATCATGCTGCCCAAGAAGGACGGATGGAGTGTTTGCCGCGAGATCCGGCGGCAAACGGCCGTACCGATCATCATGCTTTCGGCCAAGGGCGAGGAGTACGACCGGGTGCTCGGGCTGGAACTCGGTGCCGACGACTACGTCACCAAACCTTTCAGCCCAAGGGAACTGGTGGCCCGGGTCAAAGCCGTCCTGCGCCGGAGCAATGCCCCGGCGGGCACGGGGGCCGGACCGGCGCTCCGCTACCCGGGACTGACCATCGACACGGAGGCACGCCGGGTGGAGGTTGAAGGGCAGCCCATCGCGCTCACCCCCAAGGAATTCGAATTGCTGGCCTTTCTGGCTTCCCGGCCCCGGCGGGTTTTCAGCCGGGAGCAACTTCTGGCCGGTGTCTGGGATTACGAGTACCCCGGGGACACGCGCACCGTGGATACCCACATCAAGCGGCTGCGGGAGAAGCTCCGGGGCACAGGGCGGAACTACCTAAAGACAGTTTGGGGACTCGGCTATAAGTTTGAGGTGTAATAGTGTCCAGTATTTTTGGCAGGCTCTTCGGCTCGTACCTGGCCGTAATCGTCGTTACGCTCGCCGTGGTGCACCTGGCGACCGCGTACCTGTTCGCCGACTACTACTTCGCCGCCCGGGAAAAGGAATTGCTCCAGGAGGCGGAGGCCCGGGCCGGGATCCTGGCCGTGGAGGCCGGCCGGCAGCGGTGGGGTCCGGGCGGAAATATTCTAAGTTTGCTCAACGAGCGGTTGGTCGTGCTCGACCGCCGGCAGATCGAAGCTTCGCATTTGGGCCGCGGCCCGGGCCCCCGCTCCTGGCTCGGCCCCGAAGAGTCATCCCGGCTCCTTGCGGGCGAGACAACGGCCACCCGGAGATATTTGCCCCATATCGAGAAGGAAGTCCTGGCGGTGGCCGCGCCGATCCGCCACGACGGCGAGGTCACCGGCGCGGTGCTGGTGTTCGCGCCCGTGGCCGACCTGGACGCCACGGTGACGACCGTGCGGCGGATCACCCTTTCGGCGGCCGGGGTAGCGGTGCTCCTGGCGATGGGCCTGAGCTTTTGGCTCTCCCGTTCCCTCTCGGAACCCCTCCTGGAGATGAGCCGGGTCTCGGTAGACATGGCCCGGGGCCGTTTCGACCGGCGGGTAACGGTGCAAAGAAAAGATGAAATCGGGCGGCTGGCGGAGAATCTGAACCTCCTGGCTGGCTCCCTGGACCGCTCGGTGGGCGAACTAGCCCGCGAGAAAGGAAAACTGGAGAGCGTGGTGGCCAACATGGCCGAGGGCGTGGTAGCCGTTGACAGCAGCGGCGAGGTGATTCTGACCAACGCCCCCGCCCGGAACATCTTGAAAAACGGAACCGTCCCCGAACTTACGACGCTTTTTCAGGAAGTGCTCGCCAACGGCGAGCGGGGCGCGGTCGAAATAGATCTGAACGGGGCCCACCTGCTGGCCCAGTGCTCTCCCCTGCGCCACGGGGACGGTGCGGTTTTCGGTGCCGTGGCCGTGCTGCAAGACATCACCGCCCTGCGCCAACTGGAACAGATGCGCCGCGATTTCGTGGCCAACG
This sequence comes from Candidatus Desulforudis audaxviator MP104C, assembly GCF_000018425.1. Lineage (GTDB taxonomy): Bacteria > Bacillota > Desulfotomaculia > Desulfotomaculales > Desulforudaceae > Desulforudis > Desulforudis audaxviator. Next base: position 2,001,206 of record NC_010424.1, read on the forward strand.
TTTCCCACGAACTGCGCACGCCGCTGACTTCCATCCAGGGGATCATCGAAGGGCTGATTGACGGGGTGATACCGGCCGCCGAGGCCGGCCGCTACCTGCGGGTGGCGCACGGCGAGAGCCTGCGGATGAACCGGCTGGTGCAGGACCTGCTGGACCTGGCCGCACTGGAGGCCGGCCGTGCCGACTGGGAACTGCACGCTGTGGAACTCGGAGAAATCCTGGACCGGGTGGAAATCCGGCTCCAGGCCCCGCGGTCCGAGAAGGGGCTCGCCATCAGGCGGGAGGTGCCGCCAGACCTGCCGCCTCTGCTGGCCAATGAAAACCGGCTGGAGCAGGTTTTGACCAACCTGGTGGAAAACGCCGTCCGTTTCTCCCCGCCGGGCGGGGAAATCACGGTGGCGGCCGAAAAGCGGCCGCACAACAGGATTACGGTCACCGTCCGGGACCAAGGTCCGGGCATCCCGCCGGAGGACCTGCCCCACGTTTGGGATCGTTTCTACCGCGTCGAGAAATCCCGCGCCCGGGAGACCGGAGGCACCGGTCTCGGGCTCGCAATCGTCAAGCAGATCGTCGAAGCGCAGGGCGGCGAGGTCGCCGTTGAGAGCAGCCCGGGCGAGGGCGCAAGTTTTTTCTTCACCCTTCCGGCCGCCGACAGCCTGATTGACTAGAAGCGGCCGAAGACCATGCCGGTCGTGGTGGCCGCCACCACCACCAGCCCGATATAGGTCAGCGCCTTTTTGGTGCCCAGGATGTTCCGGATCACCAGCATGTTCGGCAGGCTCAGCGCCGGGCCTGCCAGCAGCAGGGCCAGCGCCGGCCCCTTTCCCATCCCCATGTCCAGGAGCGCTTTTACAAGCGGCACCTCGGTCAGGGTGGAGAAGTACATCAGCGCCCCGACCACCGAGGCCAGCAAGTTGGCCTGCAGGCTGTTGCCGCCTACGGCCGCCGCCACCCAGGCGTCCGGAACGACCGCCTTCAGCGCCCCGGCGAGAAAAACGCCGACCAGCAGAACCGGCACGATCAGCCGACCCAGGGTGAAGGTTTCCCGCAGCCATTCCACCACTTCCTCCCTGGTGAACCAGACCGCCAGGACCAGGCCCAGGGCGGCGAGCAGACCCCCCAGCACCGCCAGGTAGGTCAGGTGGGGCAGGCCCCAGCTGCCGGCCAGCAAGACGGCCACGAGGATCAGGAAGAAAGCCAGGGTTTGGGCCGGGGGCTTCCCGGCGCCGGTCCCCGCCGCGGGATTAAAACCCTGTCCGGCGGCGGCCGCCGCCCCGGCCTTGGCCGCCTCTTCCCGGCGGTACAGCACGGACATCGCCAGGCCGATCACCACTGCGAACACCACCGCCCCGACGGCCCGGCCGGCGCCCAGGTCAAAACCCAGGAGCCGGGCCGTAAACACGATCGCCAGCAGGTTGATGGCCGGACCGGCGTAAAGAAAGGTGATCGCCGGACCCAGCCCCGACCCTTTGCGGTAGATCCCGGCAAAGAGCGGCAGGATGGTGCAGGAGCAAACGGCCAGCACCGTTCCGGACACCGAGGCCACCCCGTAAGAGACGTACTTGTTAGCTGTGGGGCCGAAGTATTTCAGCACCGCCGCCGAGGAGACGGCGACCGCGATCCCGCCGGCGATGAAGAACGCCGGCACCAGGCAGGTAAGGGTGTGCAACGTGAGATATTCCATCAGCTCCCGGTAACCGCTGCACAGGTATTCCAAGCGGATGTCGACCTCCTCAGTCAACTAACATAAAGCATAAAGAAAAAACTGTGCGGACTGCCTTATTCCCGCCCGAGCAGGCGCAGCTGCTCCCGGGCCTGCCGGGTGAGCATCTCCCTCAGGATGTCCATCATCCCAAACACCTCGGGGCGACGCACCCAGTACATCACCCGCATCCCGTCCTTGCGTGAGCCCAGCACCCCGGCCCGCTTCAAAACGGCCAGGTGCTGGGACGTATTGGACTGTTCCAGGCCTATGTCGGCCATAATCTCGCAGACGCACCGCTCGCCCCCGCGCAGCTGCTCCACGATCCGGATCCGGGTGGGATGGCCCAGAGCTTTCAAGATGCCGGCCTGCAAGGCAAAAATGTCATTTCCCAACGCTACCCCTCCGCTCGGAGTTTATGAGCATATTCTAATATAGATAGTATTCTCCGGCAGACCGCCTGTCAAGTGAAAAAGGGCCGCACCTGGCGGCCCCCGGGGGGCGGTCCAACGTTTTCAACTATTCTGGGCGCTTTATCGCCCGGGGATGATGAAACAAGAACCGGGCCAACACCGGCACGGCGTTGGTGGCCGCGTTACCGCCCGGGGATGACACTCTTGCCCGGAATAATCCCCCCGCGCATGCTCCGGGCATCGGAAACACTGAAAAAGCACTTCGGATCGTGCCCGTTTAGCACCTTCAGCGCACGGGGCAGGTTCTTGCGCTTCATGAAGAGGAACAGGATCTTGCGGTAGCCGTCGCGGCCCTCACCGGTCACCAGGGTGACCCCGAACCCCTCCTTGCGGAACAGGGCGGTCAACTCATCCACCTGCGTCACCGGTGGAAACACTTGCAGACATACAAACCCCATCGCCAGCCGTTCCTCCAAGAAGGCACCGACCAGGTTCCCGGTGGCAAACCCGGCGGCATAGGCGATTATTTTCCCCGGGTCGGTCAGGCCGCCCTGCAGGACGAAGTTTAAGACCAAGATGAAAATGCTGACCTCCAGGAAGCCGACCAAACTGGCCTGCCACTTGCGGCCTCTGGTCAACAGGAGAATCCGGATGACATCGAGCGACATGTCGGCCACCCGGGCGAAGAAAATCAAAAAGTACCCCAGCAACATACCGAGCCAGGCTTCCACCACGCCATCCCTCCCCTGCCAAAAAGCGGTCCACCGGAGCATGGAAAAAGCAGCTCGCAAACGGCTGCCCTCTTCTCATTTAAACGCTACCACAAAAGTATATTGATTTGGGCGCCGGTGTCAAACGGGACACGCACCACCCGGCTCCAAGAGCCGAGAATAGCCGGCAATAACGCATCTTTGGCTTGACATTCGATCGAAATCCGGGGAGAATTTAGGCTAGTGGCACGTCCCGCAGAGGGTATTCCCACCAAACCGGACTGTCAAAATGCCACCATTCCTTGTCCAGGGGGACGAAACCCTCGGCGGCCATTGCCTGTTCCAGGATGGCCCGGTGGCGCAGGGCAGTCTCCGGCGCGTCCCGGTAATCCCGGTGCGCCCGGGGAGTAAAGTCGTCAAAATCACTCGGCATTTCCACCTCGCGGCCGTCAAGGGTCACCAGCGTGCAGTCCACGGCCGCCCCGCGGCTGTGCCGGGACCCGCGTTCCGGGTCGGCCCAGAATTCCTTGTCGGGTGCGAGTTCCCACAGCCTGGCGTGGGCGGAAAGCGGCCGGTACGCGTCGTAGATCTTTAGACGGTATCCCTGCTCCCGGAGCCGGGCGTTGACGCGCGCCAGACGCTGGGCCTCCGGCAGCACCAGGTAGGCCCGCGGCGCGCCGTATACGGGCAGACCCGCGAAATTGCGCGTCCCGGCGTAGCGGATGTCCAGGATGATCGAGGGATCAAGGGCGGACACCTCCACCAAGGGCGGGTCGACAAAGCCCCCGGCCGGTTCCACGGCCTCCAGTCTGTAGACGAGCAGCACCAGCTCCACCGCCCCGCGGTCCGCCGGCAGTTCGGTCAGGGCCTGCGGACCCGCTTCCCGGGCCCGCGCCAGCACTTCCTCCGCCGTTCCGGATGGACCGCTCCTGGGAAGATATGCGGTGCGCATCCCCTGCAGGCGCCAGGGCTCGGCTGACGCGCTTGGCCGGAAAGCCAGGAAAACAAGGCCCTCTTTTCGGAGCGCGGGCCCGAGCCGTTTTTGCGGACCGGCCGGGAAACGCCCTACCCCGAAAACCAGCACCGGTCCCCCGAAATCACCCGCAGCGTGACTAAGAACGGCCCCCAGAGGCACGCCGGTCCTGCCCTCCGGCAGGTAGAGGATCGCGCTCGGCAAGGCACCCCGGTACACCCCCAGAGCTTGTTTGGTGTTCACCAGCACGCTGGCCGTCCGGGCTGCCTCTCCGGGGCCGTCCACGTAGGCCGTGCCCCCCAGGATGAACATTGCCGCGGGAGCTTCCGGATAGTGCATGGCCCCACGGCCGAAAGCCAGCTCGATCTCCCTAACGTCCTGCTGCCGCAACCCGTTTTCGCCGGGCTCCACCTCGAAGGCACGCGCCAAGGTGCCGGGCTCGACCACCATTTCCGGCATCCGGTGATCCGTCATCATCGGCCGCCCCCCCCGAAGGATCAGCCCGCCGCCTGCCGCGGCGACGGCCACTAACAAGGTTATGATCAGCACCCAGCGCCGATTCAAAGAATACTCTCCCTCACTCTCACCCTACTAAGGTACCATTTTACCCCGGCGGGCGAAAATCACCCCGCAAAATGCGACAAGGGGATGGTTCTCTGTCGCAAAATCCCCAACCTGTTCGGCGAAGGGACCGTCCCCATTCCCGGGTCTAAGCCAAGATGAAAGTCAAAGAAGGTGAAAAGGGGCCTGGCCCCTTTTTTGACTCTTTTTTGACTCCGTATAAGTGCGGGGCGGGGGAGAAAGCCTAGCTTCAAAAGCATGAAAGGCGGGCCCCAAAATGTCTGAAGAGTATTATGATGAGAGATCTGAACGGACCAGGCGGCCAAGATTGCCCGAAGGCCTCGACACCCGGTGGTGGATCGTGCTCCTGGTCAGCACAGTGGCAATCGCGTTCCTGATCGGTTTCTGGTCCGGTTCACGCCTGGGTCCCGGGCCCGAAGCCCGGCCTGGACCGCCGGCGGACCAGCAGCCGACCCAGGCGCAAGTAGCCGCGTACCTGACTGATCCCGCCAACCGGGAACGCGTAGCCGATATCCTGAGTTCACCACAGATGCGGGAACCCTGGATCGACATTATGTCCACGGCCCGGATGCAGGCCGCTTTCGCCGCGATGTTGAACGAACCCCGCATGCAGGAGAACGTGACCGACATCATGGTGAGCACCAACACGGTCAACGCCACGCACCGGATGTTCACCCTGCCCCGGTTCCAAACGGCGGCCGGCAACATCCTCAGGCAGCCCGAGTCCCGGCAAGGAGTGCTGGACATGATGGCACAGCGCCAGATGCGGGACTTGCTCCGGGATATGGCCCACGACCCCCGCCTGCGGCCGGTCCTGCTGTCCGAGATAGGACAACCCGCCCCGGCCCCGCGGGCACCGCAAGCGCAACCCACGGAGCCCAACGCGGGAAATGTGGAGGACTAACCGGTTGGTCCAGCCCAGGTAGCCAGCCAGAAGAAACGTCCTACTATCGCATTGGAGAATCGCCTTTTCCTGCGACAGCGGAACGGTCCCCGTGTCGCGCGTGTCGCGTGTCTCACAGGGGACACTGAATGGATTTGCCCGTCTCCCGGGGCTTGTGTTAGCATATGTTTTAGAGGAAAAAGAACCGCCGGACGAATCCGCGGGAGAGAGGGGGGTTGGTTTCGGATGTCTAGGATCATTGTCGTGGTTTTCGCCATCCTGGCCTTGGCTTTTTACGGGATATTCGTAACGGACGTGGGCGTCGGACCGATTTTCATCGGCCTATCGCTCGGGCTGCTGGTCGGACTCGCGTTCGCAATGTTCAGAGGCGGCGCCTATGGTCGGCCCCGGTGGCGCAAAGGCCGTTAGCACCCGGCGCACCGGATTCCTGCGCATAAGGTGAACCACCCCCGCAAATCCTAACCCCCCAAAGGGGGTACGGAGATGGACCTTGTCGCCATGGCCGTTTTTGTACTCGGCGGGATCAGTGCCGGTCTTTTTTTCTTTCTGTTACGGGGCTTTGAACAGCTGCGCCGCAAGGACTAGCCGGGGCCACCCTGCAACTCGACGAAATAAGGCAGCAGCAACTCATAGACTCCGGTGACTATGTCGGCATCGAGTCCCTTCCTCACGGCCAGCGCCCGCAGCCGTTCCTTGATCTCCGCTTCCCGTTCCGGGTCGCGCACCGGTCTCCCGTCCTTGAATTTCCCGGCCCGGCGCGCCAGTTCGGCCCGCTCGGCCAAGAGGGCCACAATCTGGCTGTCGGTCACGTCGATTTCGGCCCGGATCGTCTCCAGGTCGGACGACACCGGGTCCCGCGGCGTCTGAGAAGCACCGTCCGCCGGGTAGGATCCCAGGATTTTGCAAAAACTGCTTCTCGCCCGCACGCCAGCCAGAGCTTCGTCAACCTCGGGTTCACCCGGATGTCCCTCCAGATCGATGAAGAAAATGTATTCCCCCAGCCGGGTCTTGGCCGGCCGCGATTCAATGCGCGTCAGGTTGATGCCCCGGCGCGCGAATTCGCCCAGCAGGCGGTACAGGGAACCAGGACGGCGGCCATCGACCGCGACCAGGACCGTGGTCTTGTCGCCCGGCCCGGTCCGGCAGCCCCGCCGCCCGATCACCAGGAAGCGGGTGGCGTTCTCCTTGAGGTCGGCCACGTCCTCCGCCAACACCGACAGGCCGTGCAGCCGAGCCGCTTTCCGGGTGCCCACCGCCGCCCACGGCCGGCCGGTTTGCGCCACCGCTCGTGCCGCCTCGGCGGTACTGGTGCTCTCCACCAGTTCGACCCCGGGAAAGTCTCGGGCCAGGTGCTCGCGGCACTGTGCCAGCGCCTGGGAATGAGAAATGATCCGGGTGACCCGCTCCCGGCTCACCCCCGGGCGGGCCAGCAGGTGGTGCCGGATACGGAGCACCACCTCCCCGCAGATCTGGACCCGGTCGGCCTGGTGGGCCAAAAGGTCCAGTGTCAGTCCCAGGGAACCTTCGCCCGAGTTTTCCGCCGGCAGGAGACCCCAGTCCACGCTCCCGCCCTCCACCGCCCCGACCACTTCGACCAGGGAACGCAATGGGCGGAGAAGCATCGGGCGGTCACCCGCCCACCGGGAAGCCGCTTCTTCCGAATGAGTTCCCTCCGGCCCGAGATAGGCTATGGTTTCCATCGTCAACACTCCTTCAATCCACAACGCCCCGGTTCAACGCCCGGGCGATGATGTCCACTTCCCGCATCAGCCGGTCAAAGGCGGCCGGGTCCAGGGACTGCTTGCCGTCACAGAGGGCTTTTTCGGGCTCCGGGTGCATCTCGACGATGATCCCGTCCGCCCCGGCCGCCACCGCCGCCAGGGACATCGGAGCGACCAGTTCCGCCCTGCCGGTGGCGTGACTCGGGTCGACGATCACCGGCAGGTGGCTCAGTTTTTTCACCAGGGAGACGGCGCTCAAGTCCAGCGTATTCCGGGTGTAGGTCTCAAAAGTACGGATGCCCCGCTCGCACAGCACCACCTGGGTATTTCCCCCGGCCAGGATGTACTCGGCCGCCATCAGCCACTCCTCGATCGTGGCGGAGAACCCGCGCTTCAAAAGCACCGGCTTGTTCGCCCGCCCCACCGCCCGCAGCAGGTGGAAGTTCTGCATGTTCCGCGAACCGACCTGGAGCATATCCACGTACTCTACCGCCGCCGCCAGGCTCTCCTCGTCGATCACTTCGGTCACGCTGGCCAACCCCGCCGCCGCCGCGGCCTCGGCCAACAACTCGAGCCCCTCGCGCTCCAGGCCCTGGAAACTGTAGGGAGAAGTCCGGGGCTTGTAGGCGCCGCCCCGCAGGACCTTCGCCCCGGACCCGGCCGCCGCCCGGGCCGCGGCCGTCATTTGTTCCCGGCTCTCCACGGCGCACGGGCCGGCGATTACGTTCACCGCGCCAGAGCCGAACTCCGCCCGGCCCACCCGGACCACCGTGTTTGCGCCGCCGTGGCCCCTGCCGGCCAGCCGGTACGGCCGCCCCGCCGCGCAGGCCCGGACCGCCCCGGGCACCGCTTGCGGTTCTACCAATTCCATCCCCATCATCTCAAGCATCCCCTTTGTATTAAGAATAAAAAAGCCCGGCCTTCGTCCGGGACGAAAGCCGGGCTTCCGCGGTACCACCCCGATAGACCCACAAAGTGAGTCCACTCTATACTAAAGGTACGGGAGCGCTTTCCCAAAACCCGGCGCAAATAAAAAACTTTTCATCCCTGCAAGGACGAAAAGCTTTTTTGCTTTCCGCGGTACCACCCTGGTTGGTCAAAGGACCCGCTCTTTGCGCCGGGTACGGGACCATTAAGCGTCCGATACCCATCCCTTTTAACGGTGGGAAATCCGTCTCGGCCTACTTACCCGCCTGCCGGCGGTTTTCAACCGGGCGACTCGGGGGAGAACTTCAACGGGTCAGACCCTGAAAGCGCTTCCAGTCGACGACGCTTTCTCCCTGGAGAGCTGAAAACCGCCTACTTTTCCCCGTCACGGCCTTTGCATGATTAAGTTGCTGAAAAGTATCATACCAGGACCTGTGCCCATTGTCAAACGGAAAAAAACCAAAATACCGGAAAAAAGCCGAAATCAGGAGGTACTCCTGTACGAAGTCGGGCTCTCTCACTACCGTGAACCGGTCATACCCCGCATCAACCAGGATATGCACACGCACCCGAGATGCCACCGGGCGTTGCGCCGGTTGGCAAAATGTTTTTGTTTGGCGTATAATCATCTGGACGAGCACCGTGTGATCTTATTTGGAAGGGGGTCCTCTGATTGTACGGACAATGCCCCAAGTGCCATTCGTACCGCGTGGTCCGGGTCGGCCAGTACGCCAAGTTCATGAAGGTCAGCCTGACCGTTTGCGCGGTGCTGATTGCCGCGGCGATCGCGTACCCCATATTCTGGCTCGCCCTGCCGGTCTTCTGGTTGACCAGCCTGTGGTTTTACCTCTCCCGGCCGCTCCTGGGCTGTGACGACTGCGACCACCTGTGGAACCCCCGAAAACCGGAACAGGTACTGAAATACGACCGGTGACCCCGGTCCCGGCGGTCCCTAAACCACTATTCCTTATCCTTAAAGCCGCCGCCATCAACCGGTAAGGATATACGCTTGGCTTGATAAACACGTTCCCAATATACCACCTAAGGGGCCCGCGGGCCCTTCAACTCGGTCTGGTTCCTTATTCTGGCCGCGCCCGCCCTGCCCGGCGGTCGCGGCCAGGTCGGTTTTTCACCCGGTCCGGGACGGGCAGGCGCACCACACGCTGAAGGGCGCCGCGCAGGTCGCTCAGCATTACCGGCTTGCGGAGCACCAGGTCCACGCTTTCCTTCATCACCTCGTCCAGGACGGGGTCCACCCAACCGGTCACCAGCACGAACGGCAGGTCCGGATAGGCCGACTTGACCCGGACGCCGACCTCCAGCCCGTTCAAACCGGGCATGGCCAGGTCGCAAAAGACAGCGTCGAACCGATTGTGCTCCAGTAACTCCAGGGCCTCATACCCGCCGGCCGCCGCCTGCACCCGGCAGCCGAGCGCCGACAAAAGGCCTTTAAGGGTGTCCAGCACCACCGGCTCATCGTCGATGAGCAGCACCTCGGCATAATTATGGGACTCGGGCGGCCGCCCGGACTCTTCCGGGGCTTGGGGTTCCGGCTGGGCCGCGGGCAGGACGATGTCGAAGGTGGTGCCCTGTCCCGGTGTGCTCTGTACCCCGATGCTCCCCCCGTGGGCGGTGATGATGTTGTGGGTGATCCCCAGGCCCAGGCCGCTTCCCCGTTCCCCCTTGGTGGTGAAAAAGGGGTCAAAAACGTACGGTAGGGCTTCCGGCGGTATCCCACAACCGTCATCGCTCACCGAAACATTGATCGACGACCCGGTATCCCAGGTCCGGATAGTGACCGTTCCACCACGGCCGTTCACCGCGTCAAAAGCGTTGATCAGGATGTTCACCAGGGCGTCGCGCAGGGCGGACGCGGCCCCGGAGACAAAGGCCGCGGAGCGCAAATCCTGGACAATCTCGATATGGACCCCCTCAGCTAGCGCGGCGTTGTGCCAGCGGTTGCGGGTGAGTGTCACTGCGTCCCGCACCAGTTCGGAAACACTCACCAATCGGAACTCACGCGCCGCGGGACGGTAGAACTCCTGCACCCGGCGCACCAGTGCGGATGCGTCCCGGGCCGCCGTGTACGCCTGTTCCAGGTTGGCCTGCAAGAACCGGTCGGTGGTCTTTTCCCGGGCCAGTTGGAGATTACCGATAATGACTGCCAGCAGGTTGTTAAAATCGTGGGCGATGCCGCTGGTAAGGATCCCCAAGGAGCGCATTTTCTCGGCCCGGGAGTTTTCCTGGATCCACCGGCGGTGCTGCTTTTGGTACTCGTAGGCCGTGCCGATGGTGTCCCCGACCGCCAGCAGCCAGTCCGTCCCCAGGTTCGCCAGATCCGCCGTGTTTTCGCAGACAATCACCAGCGCCCCGATCCTCTTCTGCAGGTGCTTTACCGGAATCACCAGGCAAAGCCCGTCGTCACACCTGAAGAACCGGTCACATAAGGGACAATCACTGCGGCTTTGAATTAGCGGCAGGCCGTTTACCGCCGCCTGGTAACAGCGGGTCCGGCCCAACTCCGGGGGTTCGAGCGCGCGGATGTTTCCCACCTCCGCAGGCTCCAGGCCGACGGTCGCCACTTCCCCCACCGCGCCGGAGGCGAAGTCGATCTCCATCAGGAAGCCGGCCCGGGCTTCCAGGTACCGCACCAACAGGTCCACCGAGGTCCGCGCGATCTCCGATGGCTCGTGCTTGTAAGAGATCGCCCCGGCGAGCTGGCCCAGAAAGGTGATCTGCCGGTTGGCCTCCACCAGGCGGGCGGTGTTGATCAGGCTGCTGTGGAGTACCGATAGCAGACGCTTCCCGGCCGGCGGCCGCACCAACCCCTCCCGGGTCTGGAAGAAGCCATCGGTATGAGACTGTATCAACTGTTCAAGGTCTACCGGCTTTAAGTCTTCGGCAAAGTACACGCAAAGAGCGGTGAAGTCCCCGTCCGGCAGCCGTTGGGATAGTTCGTCTTCGTAGCGCAGAAAGCCCCGGAGGTTCACGCTGTGCCACAGCCAGCCGACTTCCCCGACCACCCGCAGCCCCCGGTGGCCCGCCGCCCGCGCCTCGGCCAGCAGGTGCCGCCACTGCCGGATCACCACGTCGGACCGGAAGGTTCCTTCCCGCAGGTAGAAGCCGTCAGACGCCCGGAAGCCGAACTGCTCCCGCGCGACATACTCGTAGAGCGGTTTCAGGTCGAGGGCTCCCCGTTCGCGCACCTGTTGGAACCAGTGGGAGAACCGTTCCGCAAATCGGCCATCCCCGGTGAGTACCAGGCACCGCTCGCCGGCGGCCAGGCCGGCGGCGATGAACTCGGCGATCGGTTCGTAATTGAAGTTGGAGCGTGAAGTCAAAAGAACCGCGTGACTGCCCCGGGGCAAGTCCAAAAGTCCCAGGGAATGCTCCGGCATCTACTAAGGCCTCCTCAATAATCGGGATAAATTGTCAACCCATAGTCTATTGGCTTAGAAGCCACAAATTCCTTTAGGAGAATAGATCGAAGAATGGCGGAAAAGCTGATGTTTCAGAAGGATAGGGGTTGGGTTGGCGATTTTGTGCTGCCTACAGAAACTACTTACCGTTCCTCGCGGTTGTACGGAGTCCCCAGGGCCCCCGGGGCGCCGATCCGCCGGCGCACGTTCTTCCCGGTGACCAGGATCAGGACCCCAATGGTGAACAGGTAGGGCAACATCTTCAGGAAGTACGGGGAGACCGCCACGTCCAGCGTCTGCAGGCGAAAGCCCAGCGCGTCGATGCCGCCGAAAATGTAAGCCCCCAGCATGGCGTTCAGCGGGTTCCAGGTGGCGAAAATCACCAGGGCAATCGCGATCCAGCCCCGGCCGGCGACCATGTTTTCCATCCAGGCCGGGACGTACACCAGGGAGAGGTAGGCCCCGCCGATACCGGCCAGCATTCCGCCGGCGATCACATAGCCGTAGCGGGTCAGGGATACGTTCACACCCAAGGAATCTGCGGCCGCGGGGTTTTCCCCCACCGCCCGCAAATTCATCCCGGCCCGGGTCCGGTAAACCAGAAGCCACAGGGCCGGTACCAAAAGGTAGCTCAGCAGCACCAGGGCGTCGTGGCGGAAGAAAATCGGCCCCAGCAACGGCAGGTCGGACAAGAGGGGCAGGTGCATCTCGCACAGGGGCCGGTCCAGCGGCGTGCCGATGTAAGAACGGCCCAGGTAAGCGCTGAAGCCGGTCCCGAAGAGGGTGAGGGCTAGGCCGCTGACCACCTGGTTGGCTTTCAGGGTAACGCTCAGGAAGGCGTGGACTAAAGCCAGCGCCCCGCCCGCAAGCATCGCCGTGAGCACCCCCAGCCAGGGATCCCCGGTGCCCACGGCGACCATGAACCCACTGACCGCTCCGACCAGCATCATGCCCTCGACCCCGAGGTTCAAGACCCCGGACCGCTCGGCCAGGATTTTCCCCAGTGCCGCATACAGCAGCGGGGTGCCCGCCACGATGGCGGTGGCCAGAACGGCGATCATGAAATCCCCGCTCACGCTTGTTCAACCGTTCCTAAGCACGTGGACATACGTACCCAAGCATGATAAACTCATACTCCGGCCAAAATTTTGCTGCAACCAGGCTGCTTTTGACCGACGCAGGGCGAACGGCGCTCCCTGCGGTTTGCGCCGGGGACTTCCACCCCGGATGGCAGAGCCGGAACATCCGCGCTGTACCAGTTCGCACCGGCACAGGTTTCATCGCTCCAATCACAGTCAGGGCCGTACGTCATCAGGCGACGCCAGGGGTGCCACCCTCAGCCGGTGCCTGATAAGGATAGGGGGGTCCGATGTCCATGGATTCCTCCCCGCCCCTCCTGCCCTGTTAGGGCCGCTCACAGTCTTGCGCCGGTGGGCCGGACTTCATCAGGGAGTAGTACGTGGTCCCGGGCATCCTTGCAGGTCCCCGGGAAGCGTTGCCGCTGCCCTCCACCTGCCAGACCGGCGCAGAATCTAAAACCTGTCTGCGTAAAGAAGCGCTACCCTGTCGCTGAAATGAGTCTTTTTAAGCCTGTTGGATACTCTCAACCAGTAATTGCGCCTGGAAGTCCTCTTCCTTTCGGGTAGTTTCAACACGGAGCTTTTTGTCGCTTTTTCCAGCTTAAATCCCAGGCCGCGCCGGGCAATGACGCAGGCCGCTGAACCGTGGGAGGACAAGCCGTAACGGACCATGAACTTGAGCTGCCCGATGACTGATGTGGCGAAGGGATCAACGTTTTTCCCATCAGGCTTCAGGAGTTCCACCCCTTCCCGGAGGATACAGGATTCCACCATCATACGGAATTGCCTGTAAGTCAAGCCGGAGAGCATCCTGGCATGTTTTGTACCTGACTCCCGCAGGGCCTGTTTCTTTTTGGCGAAGTCCAGGTTCTCGATTGCTATGGGTTTCCCTCTTTCCTTCGCGTACAGAACTGCTTTTTTGACTGCTTCGCCCAGAGCAGCTTTTACCTGGTTTTTACTCCTGTCACGCATCGGAACCGGGATTTCGAATTCGTTTAAAGGATTGCCGAAGCGGTCAATGTCGCTCACCCGGAGGAAGTCGTCGTTTAAGTCAATACCCACGGCGCCATTCCATCTGCTGGTCCGCAGCGGCGAAGCTTCCACCTCCGTCGTCGCATGTACGTACCAGCTATCACCCCTGCGGAGAAAACGGTAGGATATAGCCGCTGTGCATTCCTTCCTGCCCTTGACAATTCTTCTAACTGTCCTGGCCCTGTCCAGGTGTTCCTGGCCGTAGGGAAAAACGATGCCGGTCAACTCGATGTATCTGCCGAATTCTTTGGTGAACTTACCGGCTACCCGTATCCTCAGGGTGTTGTCCCGAAAGTACGTGCAGGTCTGGTTGCCGCAGGTCTCGTCCTTTGAGCCAAGAATAAAAAAGCTGGAAGAACGCGCTTTTCTCCAGGCAGTGACCCACTCTGCGTGGTCCTTAAAACCGTTCGCCGCCAAATTGTGCTGGGCCTTGAAGAGCTTGCGGGTGCCAAAACAGATCCGGACGATGCCCCGTGCCATGTCTTTGCTCAGGTTCTCCAGTCTCTGCCGGAGGTTCCGCAGCCTCCTCTTTTTCTGGTGAATGATAAACTTGATTCCCTTTAACCGGTCGATTTTCTCCTGCCACTTCTCCGTGCGGGGCTGGAGTTTCTTGAGTGACTTTATAATTTTATCCCGTTTTTCTTCTTTTTCCTTAATCGCCTTCTCCGTCGAAGCAATGCGGCCCAGGAGGTCGCGTTCCTGGTATTCCTGGATCTCTCTTATCGATTCGATTTTCCCGGAAAGGCTGTTATTAAGTGAATTGAACTGCCGGGCAGTTATCCTGTACTCTTTTATATACCTTTTTTTAAGCTCGGTTACCGGTGCTCCGCGGACGTAATGGCCAACGAAGAGTTTCCTTTCCAGACGGCCGAAGTATTCGACCATGGCGTCGAAATAAGGGTAGTGTACTCTTTCATCTATTCTAGCCCGGTAGGTGGCCTGCATTTTCAATCACCTCCCTTATTTTTGAGGTCACTTCTTCTTTTTTCTTACTCCTGATGCCGTAGAGCTTTCCGGAAAAACTGGTGACGATACTGAGGAGGTCTTCCACCAGTTCTTCGTAAACCGTTTTCTTGTCTCCTTCACCATTTATGACGTGGATTTTCACGCCATAGCTTTCAAAACAGGTTTTCAGGTAGTTGAAACCGAAACGGGTCAGCCTGTCTTTGTAGCTTACGGCCAGGTCGGTTATTTTGCCTTTGCGGGCTAACTGCATCAGTTTTAGCAGACCCTTTCTTCTGTCATTTAAGCCGGAGGAAACGTCGGTGACCACCAGAATATCGTCGAAGAGGCGGTGGTCGAATTTCTTCCTGACCGACTCAACTTGCCTGTCCAGGTCTCCTTTGGCTTTCTGCTCGTGGGAAGAAACCCGGGCGTAAATGGCCAGCACCCGGCCGGCAGACACCGGTTCCTTTTCCCCAAGTAGCCTTTTGATCTCAGATTCGGGGATCCTCCTCCTACCGCCGGGAGTGCGAACAATTTTTATTTTGCCCGCTTTATCCCAGCGCTGGAGTGTTTTTAAAGATACACCTAGGATTTTCATTGTTTCATGCATCGGATAGAGCTTTTCCATAGTGGGTATATTATACCACGTATTTCTTTATATGTATATGTATAGTTAATTGTTCAACTGCTGACAGCCCGCTTGTTTACCCGGTACAACACTTCGACCCCCTCCATAGAAATTTTAAAGTTTTGGATGATGTTTTTCCGTTTTCAGCCGGGTTCCTGGCTGGTTGTTCCCTCCATCCATCCTTCACGTCAAACACTCTTTTAGACTCCGCGTGTCCGGGCGAAGTCCTGCCCCATTCCGACAAAAACGGCTTAATGCCGTACATCCGTAAATACCTGCCCGCGTGGTGCTTGGCAGGGACCTGTTTGTCTGGTATGCTGGTAATAATACGTAATTTCCGGAAGGAGGCGTTTCCCGATGCCGGGAGTAGGAGAAACCATCAGGCGCCTGCGCGAGGAATCGGGGCTGAGCCAGCGCGCACTCGCGCGGAAGGCCGGGCTGTCGTCCCAGTACTTGAGCGACATTGAGGTCGGTCGCACCTCACCCAGCCTGAAAAGCCTGGAGAAACTGGCCGGTGCCCTGCAGGTCGCGCCGGGACAATTGCTGCAGGGGCAGGACCGGTTCTCCAGCCAAGTGGTCGAAGTCCCGGTCCTGGGCCGCGTCCCGGCCGGAGGCCCTGTTGTCTCCGAGGAAGTAATCCTGGATTACCTGCCGCTTCCCCGCAAGCTGGCTTCGGAGGACACCTTTTGCTTGGAGGTCCGGGGGGAAAGCATGCAAGACCTCGGCATCGACAGCGGGGACTACGTCCTGGTGCGGCTCCAGCCCACCGCCGAAAACGGCCAGGTCGTGATCGCCAGGGTGGAGGGCGAGGTCACCTGCAAGCGGTACTACCGCACCGACCGGGTGGTCTCCCTGGAACCGGCCAACCGCCGGTTTCGCCCCCTCCGGCTGGAGGCCGGGGAGATCGAAATTGTTGGGGTTGTAACAAATGTAATCAAAAGGGTATAGTATTGCTGGGCGGAACCCCACCGGAAGGAGTGCATCAATGGAGAAAGAGACACTGCGGTGCCCCAACTGCCGGTCCACTAAAGTGACGGTCCGCGGGAAACGCATTCTGATCAAGGGGCTGATCATGGTGATCGGTATTCTGACCGCCCTGCTCTTCTTCCTGGGCTATTTCCTGTCTCCGGCCCTGGTGACCGCGGCCCTCTACGTCTGGCTGGGCGGCCTCGCGGTGATCGGGGTGGTCCTCTTGATTCCCGCGGAGCGGCTCGAGATGTTCTACTGCCGCAATTGCGAGTTCCGCTGGCTGCGGGGCCAGTTCGACGGCCCCCGGAGTTAGGGGCGGCTCTAAGCCGCTTGCGGTTGGACTGACTGGTTAATCCGCCAAGAAGGGAGCTGGTTGTGTTCATAGGGAAAGTGCACCGTGAATACCTGCAAAAGCTGGAGGAAGATGCCCTGCGGGGCCTGGACAAAGACCACGTTTTTTACTTCGAGTGCCAGGAAGAGTGTATGGGCCTGTGCTGCCAGGAGATTGAGATCTTCCTCGATCCCTGGGACGTCGAAACGCTCGGCCGGCACCTGGGCCTCACCGGACAGGAGTTCGTACGCCGCTACTGTCTCTTTGAACTGGGACCCGAGTGGAACTGGCCGGTGGTCAAGCTCCGGCACGCCGCCGAAGGAGTTTGCGCCTTTCTCGGGGACGACAAGTTATGCCGGGTGTACCCGGCCCGGCCCCGAAACTGCCGGGCCCACCCCGTGGCCCGGGCCGTCCGGTTCGCACCCGGTGATCCGCCCCGGAAGGAGGAGCGGCTTTTTCTGCTCCCTCCCAACCCCGGGTGCTTGTGCCACGGCGGCTCGCGGCGCTGGACCCTGGAGGAGTGGATCGCCGATTCGGAATTGGGACACTACCACGAACTCTCCGACCTGCACCTGGAACTGATCCACTACGCGGTGGACACCCTTCGGTCCCGGAAGTGGCTGCACGAGGACACCGTCAGAATGATCATCCCGTTCCTGTACGGTCCCGAGATCCTGCGCGCCCGCCTGGGCATTCCGGAGACCGCGGTTGACCACGAGGAGTTCTACCGGCGCCGGCTGCTGGCGCTGAAGGTGATCCTGACCGACCTCGCCGCCGTGCTGGGGTACGGCCCGCGAGCCAGAAGGGTCAATGAGGCTGAACCCGGAACCGCTTTCGGGGGCAACCTGATGGACCGGGTCCGACCGGTGCTCCTGACCGGAAAAGAGTGAACGCGCTAAGACCGGTGAACTGCCAGCCGAGGGGCTCGCCCACGTGGCGGACCGGCAGGAAAGTGCGGCCATTCAGCAGCATAGGCGCGCAGTCCGTAGTCTGGTAGGCGTTACCCGCCCAGCGCCCGGCCTGCCCGATCACGAACCGGACCGCCACACCGACGGGATGGCTCGACAGCTGAACCGCTTCCTTATTGGACGGCCAACGCCGTACCGCTCGTGCGCCCGGCCACCACCACGTCGTACTTGCCCCCGGAGGCCGGCGGGCACAGTGAGAGTCACCGACTTGCTTTTCTTGGTTGAAGTTTTATCCAGGGAAGTGCTTGCCGAGACCTGAGACTCGCCCTTGCCGTCCACGATCTTCACGTCGACGCTCACTGCGGCCGGAGTAATGACCCCCGACTGGGAGACCAACACGGATTTAGTCGACAGGGCCAACCCGGTGTTTTCCACGGGCAGGGCTGCAGAATCCGTGCTATAATCCGAGGGATGTTAAGTGGAGGGGGCGATGGCGCACGTGACGGGTCTGAATGTCGTCCACCTCCGCCGGCGTCTGGAAACGGCCGGGGCCTGCCTCGTCGGGTTCGCCGACCTGACCGGGCTCTTGCCCCCGGGCCTGCAACCCTACCCGCGAGCCGTCTCCATTGCCTTGCGGCTGCCGGACGAGGTCGCCCGAGAAATCGTTGCCGGTCCGACCCCGGCGTATCTAAGATTTTACCGCCGGGCCAACGAGAAGCTGGATGAATTGGCGGGCCTGGCCGCGCAGCACCTGCGGCGGGCCGGCGGCCGCGCCCTGGTCGTGCCGGCCTCGGTCCGGGCCAGCGCCGAGGAACTCCGGGGTCTCTTTCCGCACAAGACGGCGGCCACCCGCGCCGGGCTGGGCTGGATCGGCAAGAACGCCCTATTGATCACGCCCGCGTACGGACCCCGTGTGCGGCTGGTAACCGTGCTGACCGATCTGAACCTGTCGGCGGGCAGCCCCTTCAAGGCCTCCCGTTGCGGACGCTGTACCGAATGCGTCGATGCCTGTCCAACCCGGGCCCTCACCGGCACAGCCTGGAAGGCCGGTTTGCCGCGAGGGGCGCTTCTGGACACCACCCGCTGCCGCGAAGCTGTGGAACGGGCGGGGCGGAGTCCCGTTCTACCGGTGTGTGGAGTCTGCGTAGGGGTTTGCCCTCAGGGCCACCGGGACCGGAATGCCACCTAGCTGTACCGCGATGTGATCCACTAATCCAGAATTCGCCGCTGGAATTCCTTAAACCCCAGTCGTTCGATGGTGGTTCCGAGCCGCTCGCCTTTCTTCCCCTTCATCCTATCGCTTCCGCTGGTCCAAGAGGGTCTTGACCGCACCGTACAGACCCCCCAGTACCAGTCCCACAAGTCCGTAGAAGATGACGGTTCGAAAAGGTTCGGCAACACCGTCCAGGCGCAGGGTTTGCTCAATGGTTTCACGCAACGGCCCGATCCCGGTCTGCGCATAGCACGGAGCAGCCGCAACGGCCGTCGCCGCCGCCACCACGAAAACAACCAACAGCAGGCGCCTGTACATTCCCACGTACCCCCCACCCTTTCCACACTGTACAACAAGCCTGATTCTTTCACTCAAGGCAACTTCGCCGGAACCTGCTAATTCCCTGCCGAAACCGCTATTCCATTGTCAGGGCGTGCACGTGCCAGGCGGCATCCTGCAAGGCCGCAATCATAAACCCCTTTCACCGCTGTGCAAAGCAGGCAAAAGAGGTAAAACCGTGGATCACCAGTGTTCTGTTGCTTGTGTGAACCGATGCCAAGGCGGTAGATCGTAGCCGAGTTTTATCCGAGGCCGCTACGGCTTAGCAGCGCTTCAAGGTTTTGTCGTGTTCGCCGCAGTTGCGGAGAATGATCAGGTCTCCCACCCAAGTGAAGGTGAGGCGCAGGCCCGCTGAGGCTCTGGCTTCCCAAACGTCTTTTGTGCCTTGGACTTTCTTGACCCGGATTGAAGGATGGTTGATGTCGGTGGACATCAGCCGCAGGGCCTTTTTTAGTGCTTGGCGCTTCTGCTCATCCAGCTTGAGGTAAGCCCTCTTGAACCGCTCGGTCCGTTCGAACCTCACGAGTCCAGATCCTCCAGCAGTTCATCTACGTTGGGGAAAGCCTTTGTTCTTCCGGTCTTGATGTCCGCCTGCGCCTGTCTCTCCGCTTCCTGCCATTCTGTAGTCCAGAACCAGGCTTGTTCCGCGGGAATCAGTTTCATCGGTACCAGCACGATTTTGCCGTCTTCAATCATTACCTGAAGCACGTCCCCGTCCTCAAGTGGAATCCGGCCCTTGACCAATCCCAGGCTGACCACACCCCGCTTCTGCACAAATACGTTACCCACGACTTCGCCCATGTTTATCCCTCCGGTCGTTTGACAGCATTACTGCGTTTCTGTATTGCTGCTTCGATTATAACCTGCTTTGCCAGCGGTGACAATAGGAAAAACGCCACGGCTAGTTATACCGTGGCGTCACCACTTCAGACTCACGCACCTCGGGTTTTCGGGAATTGGACTTATATTGAAAATTAGTGGTGCCGGAGGTGGGGGTCGAACCCACACGGGTGTAACACCCGAGGGATTTTAAGTCCCTTGCGTCTGCCTATTCCGCCACTCCGGCAAGCGACACAGAGGACGCACTAGCAAAGGTGCGCCGCATTTCAATTATACTACCCGGTACCGGCCCGGTCAATAAACCTGCTCCGGCGCGGCGGCCGCGCGGCCCTTTTCGGCTTCGGCAAACCTCCATCAGCAGGGCTTATTCATCCTCCCCGGCCGCAGCCGCCTCGTCCGATCCGCCGGCCGGGGCCAGGAGTTCCGGAGCCTGGACGGCACGGGCCGATTGTTCGACCGGGTTCAATTCACCCAGATCCACGCCTACGGAGGCCGCGTCCAGGTCTTTGAACCGGCGCGCGCTGACCAGCACCCGGGACTCTAACGAGCCTACCGTCTTGTTGTAGGCGTCCACGGCGTTCCCCAGGTTTTTGCCGAGCCTGGCCATGTGGCCGCCCATATCGGAAAGCCGTTTGTAAAGCTCGCGCCCCAGGTCGCTGATCTCCCTGGCGTTTTGGGCCAGCCGCTCCTGCCGCCAGCCGTAGGCCACCGCCCGCAGGAGCGCGATCAGGGTGGTCGGCGTCGCCGGAATCACGTGTTGCTCGACGCCGAACTCGATGAGCGCCGGGTCGTGCTGGAGCGCCGCGCTGAAAAACATCTCTCCGGGCAAAAAGAGCACCACGAATTCGGGTGCCGGCTGAAACTGGTCCCAGTAGGACTTCTTGCCGAGTTCGGCCATGTGTTTACGCACCAGGCGGGCATAGTTCTGGAGTCTCTCCCGGCGCACCCCGTCATCTTCCGCGCCGACGGCCTCCAGGTACTCGCCGAGGGGCGCCTTGGCGTCCACAACGATGTTTTTCCCGCCGGGCAGCCGGACCAGCAGGTCCGGACGCAGCCGGCCCTCGCCGGTATCCACGCTCTCCTGCTCGTAGAAATCGCAGTGCTCCAGCATCCCAGCCATTTCCACCACGCGCTTGAGCTGGATCTCGCCCCAGCGGCCGCGCGCCACGGGCGTGCGCAGGGCACGCACCAGGTTCGAGGTCTCCGAGCGCAGCTGGTGCTGGGTCTCAAGCAAGGAACGGACCTGCTCTTGCAGCGCCTCGTAGGCCCCCACCCGCGCCTTTTCCAACTGGCGTATTTCGGTGTCCACCTTGTCCAGGGATTCCCGAACGGGCTTAACCAGCTCATAGATCGCCTGCTGCCGTTTTTCCAGGTCTCCCCGGGCCGCTTCCTGGTACTTCTCCAGGGTGATCCGGGCCAGATCCAGAAAGGCCCGGCTATTACTGGTCAGCGCTTCGGCCGAGAGGGCCTTGAAGGCGTCCGTGAGCTTCTGCCGGGCCTCGTCCAGCAGGCGGAGCTTCTCCGCCGCGGCTTGGCGCTCCTTTTCCACGGTGGTCTCCAGTTCCGCCACCCGGGACCTGAGGTCGCTGATTGACTGGTTCGCCGCCGTGAGCCGGGCCTCCCGCGCCTCGATCTCGGCTTCCAAGGCCGGTATCCGCCGGGCCGACTCCTCAGCGGCTGCCCGCCGCGCCAACTCACCGGCTAATTCCTGTTGGAGTTGATCGAGACGCGCCTCCCGCTCGGCGGCCCCGGCGGCGAGTTCCGCGCTCCGCCGCTCCGCGACCTCCAGCCGGGCCGCCAGCACCGACCGCTCCGCTTCGCCGGCGGACCGGGCCTGCGCCGCGGCCGCGGCCGCCCGGTGGCGCAGCGCCAGCCAGGCGCCGGCCGCCCCGAGGGCCAGTCCGATCAACAAAAACAGAACAAAAAGCCCGGCCTCACCCATTGCTGTTCACCCGGCTCCTTAAAGAACTACTAGGGTCTCACGGGGCGGAGGGACTGACCGCACTCCGGGCAGTACCTGGCCTCCGGCTTCACCGGCCGCGAGCAGCCCGGGCAGACCGGGGTCGCGCCCTCCAACCGGGCACGGTGCGCCTCCAGTTCCCGGTCCAGGTCCTGGATCTCATTGCAGAGCTTCTCCATTTCGGCGTCCGCCACGTGCTCCCGGTTGTAGACCCGGTAGGTCAGTTCGCCTAGTTCGGTGAACTTCCTGATCTTTTCGGTTTCGAGCTTGGTGATCGCCGCCCGGGTCTGGGCCATCTCCAGAAGTCCGCTGGATTTCTCGGAGACGGTCTGGGTTCCCTTGCGCACCCGGTCCCAGATATTCATGGCCACCACTCCAGTTTAATCCTGCCTTACAAAGATAATATGGCTTCCGGCACTTGAACGTCAACGCCGGTACCGAAGAAGTCCGTGTCAAGACTTAGTAGGCGATCTCCCAGCCGATTTAATTTGAATTAGACCGTAGACCACCTCGGTGAACTAATCTCTCTTACTATGTGCTTGACCCAGTGTTTTCCGGCGTGCGGTCCTTCAAGGGCGGGCACGTTGGCTTGAAGCCAGGCCTCGGGATCTTTGCCGAAGCGTTTGGGCAGTTGGATTGCCTCGGCTCCGACAGCCTTTTTCAGTAGGTCGAACCGGGGTTCCGAGTGTACCACGTATCTGTCCAGCTCATCATTAGCCCGTACCGCTAACAGGCGTCCCATCCGTTCCGCACCGGCCGGGCTCCAACGCGCCCCAATCCGCTTTGTTCGCCTGGCGATGGTGTGACGGACCTGGCCCTCGATCGCACCTAAACGGTCTCCCTCCGGCAAGGCGGCGATACCTTGCCAGTTAGCCAGGAGATACTCCTTAAGCCGCATGATCCCGTTACGGCGTGCACCCCGGTTGACCCGAATCGCCTGATCCAAGGCGGAAACTACCGCATCTTGGTTTAGCTCGGCTAACCCTTCGGTGACAGTTTCATAGACGTTGCTGCTGTAACTTAAAGCCTCGGTTAAACGCCGGCGCAGGTGGAAGGGGTCAAGGTGGTAAGTCGCCCCGGGGAACATCTCCAGGCCTTGTTTGATCCACTCGGCGCCGTCCCCACCAATGCGGATCCGCTCTACCCTGCTAAGGTCCCACTTGTGGCCGAAGGCCGCCCCGGTGTCTTCCCAAGCCACCCGGCTGCCCCTGGCGGTGGCCACCGTGTAACGGTTCACCAGTTTCCGGGTCTTTTGTTCCCTGCCCTCGTAGCCGATAAACAGCTTGATCTCACCAAACGCCTTGGGCGACCGCTGCAAGGGTATTACTACACCATCGGCTTCAATGGATAACTCCCGAACCTCCTTGCCGCCTTCAGGAACCACACCGTCTTCAAAGACGGCCTCGCGTAGTGCCTCAGCATCCCGGGCGGCCTTTTCTCCAGCATCCTGAACCTTAGACCAGACGGTCATCCAGTGAATCCCCGGTACTAGAAAACCCATAACCCGGGCCGCGCGCCTGAAGGGCATCTCCGTGCCTAGCTCCAGGATCATACGGGTCATCCGCGGTGTCACCCGTTGGCGTTCAGGGATTCCCAAGGCTTCGTCCAGAAGGAACCGGTACGCGCCGGTCTTCTGGTTACGGTACAGTCGGCGCTTAACCGTAATCTCACCGAAGCTGGTGACCAGGGTCCGCGACCGCTGTCCCACGTTCTTGAGGGCTGGATCCCGCTTGCCGCTTAACTCAAGGTCAATGTGTGCCAGCGCCTCCTCCAGCATTTTGCCGCCTGCCTGTTGAACCAACCGCTGCACCCGCTCTTCCAACTCATCCACATTGCGCACCGACCTGAACACCTCAAAAATTCCCTTGGCCAGAAACAGGACTACCTCAAGCAGAAAGCGAATCTTGAACATGAGACCTCACTCCTTTGGCGGGGAGGGCTTCCCCTCAGGGGAAGCCGTTTTGAGGTCTCACTTCTATTTCCGACCTCACATCTCCTACTTAAACCTTACACTCACACCGAAGAATAAGCGTTGCGGCGGCGGTCAGTGGGAAAGCGCGTTACACACGCCGGCCGGACAACGGCGGTCCCGGACGTGGGCCAGGTATTCGTCCCAGAAATACTTCATGGTGGACAGCACGGGGTTAGCCGCCGTCTGGCCCAGCCCGCACAGGGAGGCGTCCCGGACGTCGTACGCCAACTCCTCGAGTTCCTGCAGGTCGTCCAGAGTCCCTTCGCCCTGAGTGATCCGCTCCAGAATGTCCACGACGTGCACCACGCCGACCCGGCAGAGTGTGCAGGCGCCGCAGGACTCGTGGGCCGCGAACTGCATGTAGAACTTGGCCAGGTCCACCATGCAGTCGGTGTTATCCAGGACGATCAGCCCCCCGGAACCCATAATGGTCCCGACGGCCTGGAGCGATTCGTAGTCGACCGGCACGTCTAAGAGTTCGGCGGGCACCGCGCCCCCGGAAGGTCCCCCGGTCTGCACGGCCTTGATCCGGCGCCCGGGCGGGGGCCCAGCCCCGATGTCATAAACGATGTCGGCCAGGCTGATGCCCATGGGCACTTCGATCAGCCCGGTGTTCTTGATCTGTCCGGCCAGCGAGAAAATCTTGGTGCCCTTGCTGCCTTCGGTGCCCATAGCGGCAAACCACTCCGGGCCGTTCCGGATGATCGCCGGAACATTGGCGAGGGTCTCGACATTGTTGATGATGGTCGGCTTGTCGTAAAGTCCCTTTTCCACCGGATAGGGAGGGCGGACCCGCGGCTCGCCCCTAAAACCCATGGCCGAACGCAATAGTGCCGTCTCCTCGCCGCACACGAAGGCCCCCGCCCCTAGGGCGATGTCGACGTCGAAGTCGAAATCGGAGCCCAGAATGCCCTTCCCCAGGAGGCCCAGTTTCTGCGCCTGGCGGATGGCGATTTCCAGGCGCTTCACCGCCAGAGGATATTCGGCCCGGACGTACACGTAGCCCTCTTGCGCCCCGACGGCGTAGCCCGCAATCAGCATGCCCTCGAGCACGGCGTGCGGGTTCCCCTCCAGGATGCTCCGGTCCATAAAGGCCCCGGGGTCGCCCTCGTCGGCGTTGCAGATGATGTATTTCTCCGGGCCTTCCTGGGCCGCGGCGAAAAACCACTTTTCCCCGGTCGGGAAGCCGGCCCCGCCCCGGCCGCGCAGGCCAGACCGCCGCACCGCGTCCACCACGTCCGCCGGACCGGCTCGTGAGCGGAGCACTTCGGCCAGCGCGAAATAGCCGTCCCGGGCGATGTATTCGTTTATGTCCTCCGGGTCGATCAGCCCGGAGTTGTCCAGCACTACCCGTTGCTGTTTCTCGAAAAAGGGAATCTCGTGCAGAAAGTTCCGGTTGCCCTCGCCGTTCATCGACCGGTAGAGCAGGTTTTGTACCAGCCGCCCGTCGCGCAGGTGGGTGCGGGCGATGTTGCCCGCCCCGTTCTCGTCAATATTGCAGTAGAGCACCGCGCCCGGATGGACGACAGCCACCGATCCGAGGCCGCAAAAGCCGTAGCACCCGGTTTTGACCACCCGCACGTCCAGGCCGAGGTTCTTGATTTCCCGCCGCAGCGCCTTGAAAAGCTGTTCGCCGCCGGACGACCGGCAGGCGGTGCTGGTGCAGACCAGGACCTGGGTGGGCGGGGCCAACCGCCCATCCTGGAGCCGTTCTTCAATTTGGGGGCGGTGCCGCTCTCTGATCTCTTGCAGGTCGCTGACGCTTATGCTCAACCGGGCTGACCTCCTCGTCCGGGCCTTCTTTTCGGTATCGGTCCACCAGCCGCGCCACGTCATACACGGAGAGGTGGCCGTGCACACTCTCGTTTACCGTCAGCAGCGGCGCCAGACTGCAGGCCCCGATGCAGCGGGTGGTCCGCAGTGTGAACAGGCCGTCCGCGGTGGTCTCGTCCGGCTCAACCCCCAGAAGCTCCCGGAACCGGTTCAGGATGTCCTGGGCGTTTTTCACGTAGCAGGCGGTGCCCATACACACCCGGACCACGTTTTTGCCCTGCGGGGCGGTGACGAATTGGGAATAGAAAGTGGCCACGCCGTGGACGTGCCCCACGGGCAGGCACATCTTCTCGGCCACGTGGGTCTGTACGTCGCGCGACAGGTACCCGAACAGCTCCTGGGCCTTGTAGAGCACCCGGATCAACCCGCCCGGCCTGTCGCCGTACCGTTCGATGATTTTGTCCAGCACCAGGTAGTTGCGTTCCTCCACGTTCATAGACCCTAGCTTTCCCCACTGCTGTTCCCGCAATGCGGGCCGGCGGGGCGGGTCGGTGGCGCCCGGAAACGGAGGCAGATATTACATGGCCTTCGGCCCCCGATTTCAGAAATATTGTGCGACCTGGGGCCGTAAGTATCTATTACAGGATACGACATAACTCTCGAAACCGGGAGGTGAAAGCCGGGTAGCAGCGGCCACTGAACAATCATCAACTCTGGTCAAACGGGGGCGTTCCTGGAAGCCCCCGATCATCCGGATAAGCATCCGGGTTGGCAACAGGAAACACGCGGGAGGGACCTTTCATCAAGGTCCCTCCTCCCTTTCCGCCGGTGTAAGGGTCAAAAAGGTGTTTGACACCTTTTAGGGTCTTTAGAAGTTAGGGTCCTGACCCCTTGTGCCGGCCCTTTTCTCAGGCAGCAAAGGGTGGCTTAGTGGGCCACCCTTGGGGTGTTTTCCTGTCGCCGGGACTCTAGTACGCCTCATGCTCCGCAGTCTTTGCACGCGGTCGGCAATCGGGAGATGGGTGCTGAAAAGTCTCATCACGCTGTTGCCCGAAAGCGGGTTGACGATGAACAGGTGGGAAGCGGTCGGGTTAACCGCCATGGGCACGCCCCAGGTGGAAACATCAAGCAGTTCCGTTTTTGTATGAGCCGGCGTCTGCGCGCCACCACCGTCTTTCAGCGGTCCCGGTTGCTTGTACTCCCGAATATTTCGTCCCTACGACTTTATCGGGCAGGAACCACCACATATGTGGAGAAAACCAGTATAAAACGGTTCGTCTCCTGGGACCGTTTTCGGTCACTCAAAGGAAAAACGGACCGTACCGGGCGACGTGTTCGCCAGTCTTAATCTGGGAGGAATACAATGTCAACGAAGTACGTCTACCGCTTTGAAGAAGGCAACGCCGGGATGAAGAACCTCTTGGGCGGGAAGGGGGCCAACCTGGCCGAAATGACCAACATTGGCCTGCCGGTGCCTCCGGGGTTCATCGTCACGACGGAGGCCTGCAAGGAGTTTTACCTGCAGGGACGCCGGTTGCCAGACGGTCTCATGGACGAAATCCGGGAGCACATCCGGCTACTCGAGCAAAAACTAGGGAAGGTCCTGGGGGACGAGCAGAATCCCCTGCTGGTTTCGGTCCGGTCCGGCGCCCCGGTTTCCATGCCCGGCATGATGGATACCGTCCTGAACCTGGGACTGAACGACCGCACCGTGGAGGGACTGGCCCGATCCACGGGCGACGAACGGTTCGCCCTCGACTGCTACCGGCGCTTCATCAACATGTTCGGCGACGTGGTCATGCACGTGGAGCACTACCAGTTCGAAAGTATTCTCCAAGCTCAGAAGGACCGGCGCGGGGTCCAGCACGACCACCAGTTGACCGCCGCCGACTGGCGGGAAGTCATCGCCCGCTACAAAAGCCTGATTGAAACGGAAATCCGGCGGCCCTTCCCCCAGGATCCCCTGGAACAGCTTACCATGGCGGTCCGGGCCGTCTTCGATTCCTGGTATAACGACCGGGCGGTGGTGTACCGCAAGATCCACCGGATTCCGGACGATCTGGGCACGGCGGTGAACATCCAGGCCATGGTGTTCGGGAACATGGGCGAGGACTCCGGTTCGGGCGTGGCCTTCACCCGGAACCCCTCCACCGGCGAGCGCGAGGTCTATGGCGAGTACCTCACGAACGCCCAGGGCGAGGACGTGGTGGGCGGCATCCGCACACCCAAACCGATCCAGGAACTGGCCGCGGACCTGCCGGAAGTGTACAGGCAGTTCCGGGACATCTGCGAACTTCTGGACCGGCACTACCGGGACATGCAGGACATCGAGTTCACCATCGAGCGGGGCCGCCTGTACATCCTCCAGACACGGAACGGCAAGCGGACCGCCCAGGCCGCCATCCGGATCGCCGTGGACATGGTCGATGAGGGCCTCATCTCCCGAGAAGAGGCGGTGGTCCGCGTCGAGCCCGAACAGCTTGACCACCTGCTTCACCGGCATATCGACCCGGAGGCCAAACTTGACGTGATCGCCACCGGCCTCCCGGCCTCACCCGGCTCGGCCGCCGGGAAGGCCGTCTTTGATGCCGATACGGCCGAGAAACTGGCCCAGGAAGGTGAAAAGGTGATCCTGGTCCGGAACGAGACCACCCCCGACGACATCCACGGCATCGTGGCCGCCCAGGGTATTCTGACCTCCCGGGGCGGAATGACCAGCCACGCCGCGGTGGTCGCCCGCGGGATGGGCAAGCCCTGCGTCTGCGGCTGCGAGGCGATCCGGATCAAGGGCCGGGAACCGGTGTTCACGGTGAACGACGTGACCGTCCGGCAGGGTGATTTGATCTCCATCGACGGCAGCACCGGCCGGGTGATCCTCGGCGCGGCGCCGATGCTCGACCCGGAACTGTCCCCGGAGTTTCAACGGCTGCTGGAGTGGGCGGACGAAATCCGGACCCTGGAGGTGCGCGGCAACGCAGACACCCCGGCGGACGCCGCCAAGGCCCGTGAGTTCGGCGCGGCCGGCATCGGGCTCTGCCGCACCGAGCACATGTTCATGGGTGCCGACCGGCTGCCCATTGTGCAGCAGATGATTCTGGCCGACGACGAGGATACCCGGCGGGCAGCCCTGGAAAAACTCCTGCCCATGCAACGGGAGGATTTCTACGGCATCCTGAAGGCCATGGACGGCCTGCCGGTCTGCATCCGGCTCCTGGATCCCCCGCTGCACGAGTTTTTGCCCGACATCGAGGAACTGCACGTGGACATCACCCGCCTGCAGTTCACCGCGGGCGACACCCCCGAACTGCGGGAGAAAGAGGAACTCCTGCGCAAGATCCGCGCCCTCTCGGAGTGCAACCCGATGCTGGGGCACCGGGGCTGCCGGCTGGGCATCACCTACCCCGAGGTTTACGCCATGCAGGCCCGAGCTGTCTTTCTGGCCACCGTCGACCTGCTCCGGGAGGGGCATCACCCGGTCCCCGAGGTGGAAATTCCCCTGGTCATTGACCGGAACGAATTCGTGTTCCTAAAACAACAGGTGGACCAGGCGGCGGCCGAGGTGCGGGCGGAGACGGGGGTCGAATTCGAGTACACCGTAGGCACAATGATCGAACTGCCCCGGGCGGCCCTCCTGGCCGACGAAATCGCGCGCGAGGCCGAGTTTTTCTCCTTCGGCACCAACGACCTGACTCAGACCACCCTCGGTTTTTCCCGGGATGACGCCGAGGGTAAGTTCCTGCACCGCTACCTGGAGTTGAAACTTTTGCCCGACAACCCCTTCGCCGTCCTCGACCGCAAGGGCGTCGGCAGGCTGATCGCCATGGGCATTGAACTGGGGCGTTCCACCCGTCCCGACCTTCTGGTCGGGATCTGTGGGGAGCACGGGGGTGAGCCCCGGTCCATCGAGTTTTGCCACCAGGTCGGTATGAACTACGTCAGCTGTTCCCCCTACCGGGTGCCGATCGCCCGCCTGGCCGCGGCGCAGGCCCGGGTGACCAACGACGGTCTAGTGGCAAAAGACTACGGCACCAAGTAACAGCGTCAGCAACACTCCCTTCCTGAAACATCGCCCCGCCAACCGTGCGGGGTTTTTTTCTTGGGTATCTGTGTTCCCAAAAAATGTGCCGTGCATATTTCTCAAAACTACACAAAAACTAGGAAGCGGAACCACTATGCTATGGGGGTGGCTGATCCAAAGTGCGCTCTGTCGAAGCGGCGGCAATCACCGAGGTCGTGGCCAGGCTCTGCGAGGAAGCCAGTTTTGTCCTGGAAGAAAGCGTGCACTCCGCCTTTCAGAAAGCATACGCGGCGGAAATATCACCGCTTGGAAAGGACGCGCTGGCCCAGATACTGGCCAACGCCGCCCTCGCCGCGGAAAACAAACTGCCCATCTGCCAGGATACGGGCATCATGCTCGTTCTCGTCGATCTCGGACAGGAGGTGCACGTGAGCGGGGGCAGCCTGTACGCGGCTATCAACCAGGGGGTGCGGGACGCTTCCAGGAGAAGCTACCTGCGCAAATCGATCGTCAACGATCCCATCGAGCGGACCAACACCAAGGACAACACTCCGGCCGTGATTCACTGCCGGATTGTGGACGGCGACAGAATAAAGATCTCGCTCATGCCCAAAAGCGCCGGCAGCGAAAACGTGAGTACGGTCAAGGTGCTCAATACGGCCGATGGGTGGGAAGGAATCAAGAGATTCGTTCTGGAAACGGTCGATCAGGCCGGCCCTAATCCGTGCCCCCCGGTGATCGTCGGGGTCGGAATGGGCGGAACTATGGAAAAAGCGGCGCTATTGGCCAAAGAAGCCCTGTTTCGACCGGTGGAGCAGAAGCATCCCCTGGAAACGATAGCGTACCTGGAAAGCGAACTGCTGGATGCCATCAACGGGTTGGGCATTGGGCCGATGGGACGCGGGGGCAGGACTACGGCTTTGGCCGTACACGTCGAAGTTTTTCCGACCCACATGTCCTCCCTGCCGGTGGCGGTCAACCTGCTGTGCTGCGCCGCGCGCTACAAAACCATGGAGATCTAGCCCCGGTGTTTTCTCGGCTATTGGAGGGCGGCAAGTGTACAAGAAACAGATCAACACGCCTTTGACCGATGAGGTGATCGCCGACCTGCACGTCGGCGACCACGTGTCCCTGAACGGAAAACTGTACACGGTGGGAGACGCGGCCCACAAGAGTCTCGTCCAATACATCGGCCAAGGAAAGCAGCTGCCTTTTAGCCTGGCGAACCAGGTCATCTACTACGCCGTGGCCACGCCCCCGCCCCCGGGACGCATTGTGGGTTCGGTCGGCCCCACGACGGCGACACGCATGGATTGCTACACCCCGACCCTGCTCGCCCAGGGTTTAAAGGGCGTTGTCGCCAAGGGCTACCGTTCCGCCGAGGTAACCCAGGCCATGCGGGAACACCGGGCCGTCTATTTCGGCGCCGTCTGCGGCGTGGCCGCCCTCCTCAGCCGGTACATAAAGAGTGTGCGCCTGGCGGCCTTCCCTGGGTTGGGCGCGGAGGCCGTCTACGAGTACACCGTGGCCGATTTTCCGGTAGTGGTCATCAACGATATCCACGGCGGGGATCTCCACCTGGAGGGCCGTAGAGTCTACGCGCTCAACCAGGCTACTTGAGAAACCCGGCGCCGGGCGCTGTCCTTACGCCAGTCCATGCGGGTGTCCGGCCCGGCGGGACGTTGCGGACTCACCGATCCGATGGTTGGAGGTGGCAGCAGAGATGGAAAAGCCGGAAGTCCTGGGCCGGAATCCCAAGGTTAACCTGTACCTGGAAGCCGCCGGAATGGTCAGCGGCCTCCTCCTGGTGGCCTTCCTGTGGGTCCACGCCTTCCTGGTGGCCACCGTCATTCCCGGCGCCGCCACCTTCGACGGTATGGCCCGATTCCTCGAGAAGTATTACCTTTCTTACGCGGGCATCGGTCTGGGACTCCTGATCGGCCTGGTCCATGTGGCCGGCGTGGCCCGCAGGATTCCGGCCAGTTACCGGGAACAGCGCGCGGTGTGGCGGGTGGCCGGAAGGATGCGGCACACCGACACCTACATCTGGGCCTTTCAGGTGGTCACCGGACTGGTCATCCTCGTTGCGGCCGCCATCCACATCTGGGTCGTGCTTGCCGACTGGCCCCTCCAGGCGGCGAAGAGCGCCCTCCGTGTCCAGACGGACTATCTCGCCTTCTACCTCATTCTTTTGCTGGTCGCGGAATACCACGCCGCTGCCGGCATCTACCGCCAGTTGGTCAAGTGGGCCCGGTTCCGGCGCCGGTCCCTGGCGTTCGCCGTGGGCACGGCCACGGCCTTCATCCTGTCCGTCAACCTGGCGGCCTTGTGGGCGCTTTTCCATCTGGGGGCCGTTCGGTGAGCCCCAGCCGCACCCACATCACCGACGTCCTGGTTCTGGGAGCCGGGTTGGCGGGCGAACGCACGGCCATTGAAGCCGCCGCCCGGGGACTGGAAGTGGTCATCCTCAGCCTGGTGCCGCCCAGGCGCTCCCACAGCACGGTGGCGCAGGGGGGGCTGCAGGCCGCCCTGGGGAACTCTGTCATGAGCCATGGAGACAGCCCGGACATTCACTTTGCGGACACAGTGAGGGGGGCCGACTGGGGTTGCGATCAGCACGTGGTCCGCCTGTTCGTGAACACGGCGCCGGCAGCCGTGCGCCAAATGGCGCGTTGGGGTGTGCCGTGGAGCCGCATTACGGCCGGCGAACGCCGGTTGCCCGACCTCAGCGTGGTTGAAGAACCGGAAGCCGGTGCCGGGCTTATCAACGCCAGAAAGTTCGGCGGCACCACCAAGTGGCGAACCTGCTACGCCGCCGACGGCACCGGGCACGCCCTGCAGTACGCCCTCGACGGGATGGTGCTCAGCATGGGCATCACCGTTCACGACCGTACGGAAGCGATCGCGCTCATCCATGACGGCAAGAAGTGTCTCGGCGCCGTCGCCCGGTGTCTGCGCACCGGTGACTTCAGGGCCTACCTGGCCAAAGCCACCGTCATTGCCACCGGCGGCTGCGGGCGCCTTTACAGCTTGTCTACAAACTCCGTGATCAACGAAGGTACGGGCCTTTCCTTGGCGCTGGACACCGGCCTGACCTGTTTGGGTAACATGGAGGCTGTGCAGTTTCATCCCAAGACACTGCCGCCAACCTGGATCCCGGTCAGCGAGGGAGGCGGCGGCTACTTGCTGGACCGCAACCTGGATTACTTTATGCCCTACTATCAGCCGAAGAACAACGAACAGCCGTACCGGGACGTGACGGCCCGCCGCATGCAGGAGCGCATTCGCGCGGGCCTGGGAGTGGAAAGTCCCCACGGGCCGCACCTTTGGCTGGACGTTCGTCATCTGGGGGCAGACCACATCGAACGGCATCTCCGGAGTCTGGCGGCTTTCTGCCGGGACTTCGCGGGGATTGATCCCGCCAGGGAACTGATTCCGGTGCGTCCCGTCCAGCATTACATCATGGGTGGGGTGAGAACGAACATCGACGGGGCGGCTTACGGGCTGAAAGGACTGTTCGCCGTGGGGGAGGCGGCGTGCTGGGATCTGCACGGGTTCAACCGCCTGGGCGGCAATTCTCTGGCCGAGACCATTGTGGCCGGCACGGTCGTCGGAAAAAAGGTTGCCGAGTTTGCCCTAGGAGAGGCTCTTCACTACTCGTCCGCCTTGGTCGCGGAACACCTGGCGGCACAGGAAGACCGCGTCCGGCGCCTTATCGCGGGTAACAACGGCGGCGAAAATGTCTACGCACTCAAGAAACAAATGGGACGGATCTTGACGGAACACGTAGGTATTTTCCGGAACGGCTCCGGGCTGAAGACGGCGGTGGCTGCACTCGGGGAGTTGCACCAGCGCGCGCGGAGGGTGGGACTGGTTTCCAGCGGGCGCGGGGCCGTTCCCGAACTGGGTGCCGCCCTCCGGCTTCCCGGCATGGTCCGCCTGGCCCTGTGCATCGCCTGCGGCGCCCTTGCTCGGACTGAAAGCAGGGGCAGTCACTTCAGGGAAGACCACCCAAACCGCGACGATGTCAATTGGTTGTGCCGCACTCTGGCCTACTGGCCGCCCGGAGCCGAAATGCCTGAGCTTAAATACGAACCGGTGCAGATCACCGAACTGAACCCCGGAAAACGCGCCACCCCCGCGTAGCCGGTCAAGGAGGGAAGATATGGGCCGCCGCCTGACTTTCGACATCTTCCGCTACCATCCGTTTGCAGCCGGAACGGAACCCCGAACGCAAACCTTTCACTTGCGCGAAACGCCGGGAATGAACATCTATGCCGCATTGACCAGAATCCGGGAAGAACAGGACCCCTCCCTGATGTTCGACTTTGTCTGCCGGATGGCGCTCTGCGGTTCCTGCGGCATGGTGATCAACGGGCGGCCCCGATTGGCCTGCAAGACTTTTACCAGCCATCTGCCCGACAGAATCACGTTGTTCCCGTTGCCCGTCTTTCAGCTCGTCGGGGATCTGTCCGTGGATACCGGGGAGTGGTTCCGGCACGTTTCCCTGAAAACCGGGGCCTGGCTGCACACCTCCCGGGCCTTCGAGTCAGGCGTCCCCGAGGAGCGCATGGATAACGAAACGGCGCTCAAAATTTACGAGGCCGAACGGTGCATCGAGTGCGGCTGCTGCATTGCGGCCTGTGCAAAGGTTCACATCCAGCGAACCTTTATCGGGGCTGCGGGCATCAACCGTCTGGCTCGTTTCATGCTGGACCCGCGGGATGAGCGGAGCCAAGCACAGTACTTCGAGGTGCTGGGTTCGGGGGATGGGATCTTCGGTTGCATGGGCC
The DNA here is from genome assembly GCF_000018425.1 of Candidatus Desulforudis audaxviator MP104C. Classification (GTDB taxonomy): domain Bacteria; phylum Bacillota; class Desulfotomaculia; order Desulfotomaculales; family Desulforudaceae; genus Desulforudis; species Desulforudis audaxviator. The sequence continues at coordinate 2,035,357 of NC_010424.1, forward strand.
TCATGGGCTGCGAGGATAACTGCCCCAAAGACCTGCCCCTGCAGCTCCAGCTGGCTTATGTCCGCCGGAAGATGGCCGCAGCCGGCTTTGGCCCGCGCGGGAACCGAAGGCAATAGTGGGGAAGAGCCGACCACCTACACCGAGGTCGGTTCTTCGTTCTTTTTTCTTTTCTTCTGGGCCTCCCATTCCCAGACCCGCCACGGGAAGCGCTGCTCCACCGCCAGGCGCGTTTCGAGTAACTCCGCCAGCGTCGTCGCGTCCAGGTAGCGGGTCAGCGTGCCGTTTTCCGCCAGGGAAACGGTTCCGGTTTCCTCCGAAACGATCACCACCAGGGCGTCGGTCAACTTACTGAGCCCGATTCCAGCCCGGTGGCGGGTCCCCAATTCCCGGGCCAATCTTTCATCGAGGCTCAGGGGCAGGTAACAGCCGGCCGCCACTACCCGGTTGCCCTTGATGATCACCGCACCGTCGTGCAAGGGGGTGTTTTTGGCAAACAGTTGGAGCAAGAGAAGCCGGGAGACCAGGGCGTCCAGGGGGGTGCCCGTCTGCACGTATTCTTTCAGCCCCGTTTCCCGCTCGATCACGATCAGCGCGCCCACACGATCGCGCGACATGGTTTCCACGGCGGCCGCGATTTCGCCCACCAGCGCCTTAAGCGGGAAGTTACCCGCCACCAACCGGCTGAACGGGCGGCCCCGGCCCAGTTTGTCCAGCAACAGGCGCAGTTCCGGCCAGAAAATTACCGGCAGGGCCACGAAGGCCATCGTCCAGATTTTCTCCAGGGTCCAGGACAAGAGCGGCAGCTTCAGCACCTGGGCGACCACGGTGAGCCCGGCCAGGACCACCAGGCCTTTGATCAGCCGGACGGCCTGGGTGCCCCGGACCAGGGTGAAGATCTTATAGGCGATTAGCAGGATCAGCAAGCCGTCCAGCACGTAGGCCGCCAGCGGAGGCAGTTCGATCGGCGGGATGAACTCACCCCCCCAAGTGATTCTTCGTGTTGTGAGAATTCGACAAGAGAAGGCCGTTTCCTCCCCGTTTCGGGTCCGCCGCGATAAAGACTGACAGTCAGTTTGTACTCATAAGATGTAAGATATAAAAGATTTTTCACCTCTACGGATTAGGAAACAATTGACATCACAGGCCCTTCTTGTTACTATGACAACAAGAGTGAATAGGTTTCCCCTGTCCGGGCGCTTTTAGCACAAAACCCCTCGTGCCGTAGCAGCAATACCCTTAACACCGGTGATCGCACACTCCACACCAGTCGACCCAGAAGAACGGACAAACGACCTCGCGTAGGGTGCAGTTAGAGCAAAGAAGGGCGGTGGGACCACGAACCGTATGCTTGAGCTTCCCGATAGTCCTTACGTGCGTAGGATTCCTAAACTGATTGGGGAGGGGTAGCCATGTTCAACAAGATCCTGGTACCGACGGACGGTTCCGACAACGCCATGAAGGCTGCGACTTTCGCCGTGGACTTTGCCCGGGGTTTTCAGCCGGTTGAGGTAGAGATTATTTATGTCCATCCGCCAGCTATCGTGACCAGCGAAGCCTGGCTTTCCGCCGAGTCGTATCAGGAGGCATTGGACCGGGAAGCCGAGAGGATTACGGCGGCGACGCTCGCCCTCTTTGAGAACGCCGACCTGAAAGCCCAGGTGGTCTACCGGGGCGGTGATGCCGGAGCGGAGATCGCCAGGTACGCCGAGGAGGAAGGTTTCAACCTGATCATTATGGGCACCCGCGGCGCGGGGGCCTTCAGCGCCTGGGTGGTAGGCAGCGTGGCGCAGAAAGTGGTCAGCCGCGCCCCCTGCCCCGTGCTCCTTGTAAAGTAGCAGGGAATTCCGGCCCCGGGAGAATATCCCGGGGCCGTCCAAACTTATCCTGCCTTTCCCGCCGCGGATGGCTTGACTTATCCGTCAATTATTTGGTAAGGTAGAATAAGAACAAACAATAATCTGCAGAGGCGGGGAGAGGTGAAAACTTGGCGCATCATCACGAGGACTCCAAGGTGGAACCCTTTGCGAAATCGGACATCGGTTTCCGGGAAATGACTTACGTTATGCTCTTCGGTCTTACTGCGGCCGGTTCGGTCATGTTTTCATTCCTTTACTTCAATTCACTGGAGAACTTCCCGGCGCCGCCGTTCATGCTGTCCCTTCTGGTCGGTATTTTCACAACCCTGATCCTGGCCGCCGGAAATATGATCATCAGGTGGTTGTTCTCGCTGGACGACTAGCACCGGCCCCGGACTAAATTTTACTTAGCGATGATAAGACCCCGGGAAGGGGCCTTATCTTTTCCCAGGGCGGCCCCTATGCGGCGGTAAGCCAAACCGCGGGGGGCGTGAGCACCGCCGCACCCGCAAGGGCGAAGGCCCCCCAGCCCCGCCGGTTCCCCCGGCGCAAAGCCCACAGGCCGTAGCTCGCGGTGTGCATCGCGATCCCAAGCACCACCAGCATGATCACGATTCTGATCACCAAGGCTCTCACTCCTCACTTGTTCTCTTCCGTCCCGGGACTGTTCAGGACTGCCGGGCGGGCGTCCGCGCCCACCCGCAATACGACCACCGCCTGCTAGCGCCAAGGCACCGTCTCGCGCAGCAGGCCGATGCGGCGCACCCGGAAGTCGAAGTCGATGCTGATCTCAGCGTCCGGGAACTTCTCGTCCCAGGCGAAAGCCTCCCAGGCCTGCCAGGTGGGAAAAAGCCGCTTGGCGTGGTAGCCCAGAGCGAAGAAGTCGGCGCCGAACTCGTTCTGGGCCTTGTCCAGAGTCGCCCGGGCATCGGTCATGAGGCTCTCCTTCACCGCCTGCTCCACTTGGCGCGTCCTTTCCGGCCGTTCGTAGTGCTCCCCGCTCTGGATAGCCAGGATGTCCCCCTCCAGCGGCACCCGGACGGACACCCGGGGCGTTCCGTCGTCCCCGATCCTGACCTGCACCGCCGGCGGCTCGCGCGGGAAAACCCGGACCACGATGAACCGGCCGGGGTGCAGGGGATCGCGCACGGTCTTGATCATTTCCCGGAACGTTCCCCGTACCATCTTCCCGATCCCGGTTTCGTCCCCGTTCAGCACTCCCACCATTCGCCCACCGTGGATCACGGCCGCGCCCATCATCTCGATCCCCGGCCCGCCGCGCCGGGGGATGGTGCCGGCCATATGGCTCCCCTTGGCCTTGTGGGACGGGTCGGCCGGACCCTCTTCCCGCCGCCGCACCGCGACCAGGCCGACCAAGCCTGCTGCTCCCGGCGAACTCATGTCGATGTAGATCTGGTGGAAATCGGCCCGGGGGATGAACTCGGTAACGTCCCAGCCGCCGACCTGAAGCTCCCAGAACTTGCCCGGGCTGGCCTCCAAAACCGGGGCGGCCTCCCGCAGCACGGCCTCGGCGCGGCCGTTGGCCACCAACACCCGAATGGTTGGGCGGAACTGGGGAAACCGAACCAGCGGCGCCACGGTGGCGGCGAAATCGGTCTCGGCCAGTTCGCGGCCGACAATGATCACCTTGGTGTGCGACAGGTCCACATGGCGGTCAATCCAGGCGTGGGCGAACTCCAGCGCGCTCAGGAGACTCGGCGCCTCCATGGAGGTCACCAGCACCGTCTCGCCCGCGCCGGCACCCCCGCGCCCGTCCCCTCCCCCGGCGATGTTGGCCGCCACGGCGATCTGTAGGGTGACCGTGAGGGTGTTTTCCCGGCCCCGGTCTACGCCGACGGCCGTCACCCAGGTCGTTTCGTCCAGCTCGCGGTAGTCCCAGCAGCCCGGCAGGCACAGGACCGCCAGGATCAGGACCGCGATTGTTAGTACGCAGCGCGAGGTTCTACACCCCCTCCGCGGCCGGCCAGCGGCCGGAAGTCACCGGCCGCCGGGCCGGCCGTCATCCTTTTGCCGGCGACGCGTCCAGCCCCGGCTGATGCGCGGCTGCCGACGCCGGCGCAGCGGGTCGAGGTAATCCGGGCGCTGTTCCTGTTCCCAGACCGGACCCCGCCAGAGGTAGTCGGGCGCGCCGCGGGTCACGGGGGTCAACGGGGCCAAGAAGGGCACCCCGAAGGAGGTCAGGCGCGCCGTCAGCGCCAGGTGCACGAAGAGCCCGATCAGGATCCCGAACAGGCCGAGCACCGCACCCAGGGCGATGTAGACGAAACGATACATCCGGACGGTGTTGGAGAACGGAAAGTTCGGGATGGTGAACGAGCCGAGCGCGGTGAGGGCGACGATGATGATCAGGATGGGGCTGACGATATTGGCGGCCACCGCCGCCTGGCCCAGAATCAGGGCGCCGACGATTCCCAGGGTCGTGCCCACCGCGCCCGGGATGCGCACACCGGCCTCCCGGATCAGTTCGAACGCCCCCTCCATCAGCAATACTTCCACCAGCGACGGGAAGGGCACCGGCTCCCGCGCGCCGGTGAAGGCCAACAGAAGCTCGGTGGGAAGGAACTCGTGGTGGTAGGTAACCAGCGCCACGTAGCTCCCGGGCAGCAGGAGGGCCAGCCCCAGGCCGAGGTAGCGGACGAAACGCGTGTAGGTCCCAAACGGCCACCGGTCGTAGGCGTCCTCGGCCGCCTGCATCAGAGAGAAGAAGGTGGTGGGAACGATCAGCGCCCAGGGGTTGCCGTCCACCAAGATGGCCACCCGGCCCTCCACCAGGCCGGCGGCCACCCGGTCGGGACGTTCGGTGGCCAGGGTCTGCGGCGCCGGGGCGCCGGGCGTATCCTCGATGAACTGTTCCAGAATCCCGGTTTCGTTGACGTAGTCGGCCTCGATGGACTTCAGGCGGCGTTTCACCTCGGCCACCAGGGCGGGGTTGGCGATGTCGTCCAGGTACATCACCGCGCACTGCCGCGGGCTCATCCGGCCCACCGGGAGGAACTCGGTCACCAGGCTCGAACGCCGCAGGGTTTTCCGGACCAGGGTCACGTTCATCCGGATCTGTTCGGTGAACGCCTCCTGGGGCCCCCGGATCACGGCCTCCACCTGTGGCGTGCCCACCCCCCGGGTGGCCCAGGCCTTGGTCTCGATCAGGAGGGCGGTGTCCAGCCCGTCGACCAGGAGGGCGGTGTTGGCGCTTAAGACGTCCTCCACCACCTCCCGGACGGTGCCCACCGGACTGACTTCGTTCCCGGGCAGAAGCGCTTCGCTGATTCTTTTGGCCAGCCCTTCCCGCGCCTCTTTGCCGGCCGTCCCGGGTCCATTCTCCGACACCGGTTCCCGGTCCGGGCGTAAGTCTGCGAAGAGCATCAGGGGCTGCAGGATGGACAGGTTTTGCCGGTTGGTGTCGACCAGTCCGTCGAAGAAGACCAGCAGCGCCCGCCGGGGCTTTTGGGTGCCGATGGAGAAGGGCCGGAACACGATGTCCTTGTTGTCGGGTTCGCGGAAAATCTCTTTGAGCAGGCGCTCGTTCTCATCCAGGCTGGTGGAAAGCGGCCTGTTTTCCTTCAGGATGGCGTTCAAACGCCTGCTTTCGGCCTGCTTCTTCTCGAAAGCAGTGTTATCCCCGGGGGCACCGCCGACCTGCTTCCCTGCTTGGGACGGCCCCCGTTTCCCTGTCGAGCGCTGGTCCTCACGCCCGGCTTCAAACTCGTACTGGGGCATTTCGGGCTCGCGGAAAACGAGCAGCCGGTTTAACGTTTTCAGGAAAGACACGTGGCTTGAGTCCCTCCGATTCCGGCGTTGCAGTTTGGTAAAGATAACATTCCCCGTGTCGCGGTGAGTATGTGCCCGGGCACCGGCTGCCCAGCCAGAATAAGAGAATGCCGGCCCCCTGCCGCCGGGGCACGTAGCCTCGCGGCCGGCCAAGCCCGGCCGCTTACTTCCGTTGCCGCCGTTTGCGCAGCCACGCCGCCACCACCAGGACGCTGATGATCGCCCCCAGGGGGATGAACGACCAGCGGGCGGTGACGGCAAAGCCCAGTTCCACCGCGGTGGGGAAGTTGGGCGGAGCGAAGGCTCCGGCCAGGATGAGCACCACGGTGGGCAGGATGAGCGGTCGGTGGTAGGGCAGCCTCAGGGCCCGGGCGGCCACGGCGGTGCAAATATACAGGGCCGCCGCGAGCCCGGTCAGGGCCGAGAAGATCCAGAGCGGGAGAAACAGGGTCTCCATCCGCACGAAGAACCGCCCCCACTGTACGGCGCGCGCCAGTTCATACATCGGCAGCACCGGTTCGCGGACCACCGGGTAGGTGAACACCAGCAGGGACACCAAAATCACCACCGCCACGGCCACGGCCGCCGCCAGCACCGAAACCAGGCCGATGGCGAGCATCCGGCCCCGCGGCAGGTACGGCGCCAACAGGGTCAAAAGAAAGATCTCTACCCCCACGCCCAGGGTGGAAAAAGCGGCCCAGGACAAATCCAGCGCCCCCGGACCCCAGAGCGGGAAGATCCCGTGCCGGTTCCACACGTTCGAGGTCAAAAGGAGCAGGAGCACGAAACTGAACCCCAAGAGGTAGAACAGCACCCGGGCTGTCCGGGCCAGGGTCTCCAGCCCCAGGAATACGATTACGGTTGCGCCGGCGGCAAAGGCCAGCACCACGATGCTGATCGGCGTCGCCGGGAGGAAACCGATCAGCATAAACTCGGCGAACTGGCGCAGGATCAGGGCGGTGAAGATGACGAAAAAAACGTAGTAGAAAAGGGTAAAGAAGCCGTTGACCACCGGGCCCACCAGTTCCTCGCCGATCTCCACGATGGTCCGACCGGGAAACTGGTTCAACAGCCACACCAGAATCGCGGCGCCCACCAGGCCCACCGGCAGGTGCATCAGAGGGATCATCCAGGAGGCCGAAAGCCCAAGCGGAAAGATCAGGGCCAGGTGCGAGATCAGAACCTTCATGCTGAGGAAAACAACGAGGAGCGCCACGGCCTCGCCGAAGCCCACCCGCGGCGAACCGCTAGACATCAAAGATTCTGCCCCGGTAACGGTTATTAAACCACATTTCTCCTCCGAACCCCCATCCTGATACGGCTAACATACCCCGAGCCAAAGGCGGCAATGCACGACCGAAACCTATTCGAATAGCCCCGGAGATACAGACAATACTAGTTAGGAAAATGTTCTTTACCGAAAGGAAGATTGCCGATGCGGGACAGTATCGTCCTCGGTGCGGTCGCCGGCACCATCGGGCTCGTGGTGATGCTGGCCATCAACCTGATCCTGTTCATAACCGAAATCGCGGGCCTGTCGATTCTGCACCAGGCGGCGCGGGGCGTGCTTCCCCCGGGGAGCCCGCTGGGAACGGCGCCGGCGCTGGGTCTGGGACTGCTGGTCACGCTGCTGCTGGCCATCATTCTCGGGGTGCTGGCCGTGTACATCGTGAGCGCCACCGGCCGCGACTACGCCTGGTTCAAGGGGCTTGTGTACGGCGCCGCCATCTGGGTGCTGGTGTACGGCCTGCTGGGGCCGCTTTTTATCCCGGTGCAGGTCCTGCGGCCGGACCTTCCGACCAGCGTGAGCGTATTGTTAGGTCACCTGGCCTACGGGCTGGTCGCCTTCCTGGTCGCGGCCCAGTACCGGACAGCGTCGCGGGAACGGGTGTGAGGGTAAAGCGGCACCCGGTGCAGACCGGGAGCGGTCGGGATGATGCCGGCCACGGCGAGGGTGGCGGCGGGCCGCCACCACCCTCCGGCACAGGCACCGCGGCCGGAAGCCGGCCCCGGGCTAGGAGCACCCGTGCGCCCGAGCCTCCGGCCGCCGATACCGAACGCCTGGAGAAACACCCCCTGGTCTGGCTGGAGACTAACACCTGCCACGGGAACATCCTGTCCCTGATGAACGGCCAGCATCCGGATTTCGAGGCGATTATGCGGGAACTGCTGGATGTCTACTGGACCAACACCCTGATGGGGGCCAAGGGGCATCAGGCCATCGAAGTCCTGGAAAAGGTCATGGTCGAGCGCCCGGGCGATTACATCCTGGTTGTGGAGGGCACGGTGCCGACCGCGGCCGGGGGCCGGTACGCCCATATCGGTCTCCGCGGGAACGGAGAGCCCTGGACGGCGTGGGACGCAGTCGTGGAACTGGCCGCTGCAGCCAAGCACGTGGTCGCCGTCGGCTCTTGCGCCGCCTGGGGGCTGCCCTTCGGGGCTCACCCCAACCCAACCGGCAGCAAACCAGTGTCGGCCGTTGTGGACCGGACGGTAATCAACGTCCCCGGTTGCCCGGCGCATCCCGATTGGATCCTTGGCACGCTGGCCCACCTGATCTGGTACGGTGTGCCCGAGCTTGACGCCATGAACCGGCCGGTGGTGTTCTACGGCGAGACGATCCACAACCTGTGCCAGCGGCGGCACTACTTTGAGAGCGGCATTTTCGCCGGCGAAATCGGCGAGCCCTGGTGCCTGTACAAGATTGGCTGCAAGGGGCCGGTGACTTATGCCGACTGCCCCAGCCGCCAATGGTGCGGGGAGCACATGAACTGGCCGGTGGGCGCCAACACGCCCTGCATCGGCTGCACCAGCCCGGAGTTTCTGGAACATACTGCGCCCTTCTTTGAGCACCTGCCGGACGTGCGGTTGCCGGGGGTGCGGGTGACCGCCGACCGGGTCGGGGCGGCCACCGGGCTGGCCGCCGCCCTGGGGATCGGCCTGCACCTGACCGGAAAACTGCTCACCGGCCGGCTGCAGAAAGAGTGGGGAAAGGGTCTCAGAAAAGCGGGGAAAGCCTTACGCCGGAAGCGGAAATAAGGGGCGTGTTCATGGCGGAAAACACGGAAAAAGGGCAAAAGATCGTTATCAACCCCACCACCCGTACCTTGGGAGCCAGTCAGGTCGAGGTGCGGGTCGAAGCGGGGCGGGTGATCCACGCCCGTTGCGGTGCCACCGTCTTCCGGGGTTTCGAATTGATTCTTCGGGACCGGGACCCGCGGGATGCGGCCTACATCACTCAGCGCATCTGCGGTATCTGCCCGACAGCGCATGCCATCGCCGCCTCCTTTGCGGTTGAGGACCTGGCGGGGGTACGGCCCCCGCACAACGGCAACCTGCTGCGAAACCTCATCTTCGCGGGCGACATGCTCCAGAACCATATCCGGCACTTCTATCTGTTTGCCGTCCCGGACTACGTCCGGGGGCCGGAGTGCCGGCCCCTGGTTCCCCCGCCGACCACCGACTATCGCCTGCCCCGGGCGAAAAACGAGCGCCTGGTCGACAGTTACTTTCAGGCCATCGACGTGAGCCGGAAGGCGTACGAGATAAGCGCCCTGTTAGGCGGTAAGGCTCCTCACCCGCACGGTATCATCCCGGGAGGCTCAAGCGTCCCGGTGACCGCCATCACCGTTTTGAACCTGCTCTCGATTGTAAAATCCATCCAAAAATTCGTCGAGGAGCGGATGCTGCCGGACGTGTACACCCTGGCCGAGCACTATCCCGATTATTTTGAGATTGGCGTACGGGGAGCCGATTTTCTGAACTTCGGGCTGTTTCCGCTGGACCCGGAGGCTTCCGGCCACCATTTCCCAGGGGCGGCCGTGATCGACGGCCGCATGGAGGCGGTTGACTCCGGGGAGATCAGCGAACACCTGCGCTACACCCACTTCGAGGGCGAGCAACTCGCCCACCCGGCCCGGGGTGAAACCCGGCCCAACCCCGACAAACCGGGAGGCTACTCCTGGTGCAAGGCACCCCGCTACCGCGGCCGGGCACTGGAAGGCGGGCCGCTGGCCCAACTGTGGGTACGGGGCGACTACCGCCGGGGCGTTTCGGTGATGGACCGCCTGATCGCCCGGGCCCTGATCTCCCGCGAGGTGGCCGGACTGATGCGGAAATGGCTGACCGCGCTCCGCCCGGGCCAACCGGTGTTCAATCGTTACCAGGTTCCCGAATCCGGCACCGGGGTGGGACTGACCGGGGCCATGCGCGGGGGGCTGGGACATTGGCTCGAGGTGGAGGGAGGCCGCATCAAGCATTACCAGATCGTTACCCCCACGGCTTGGAACTATTCGCCCCATGACGATCAGGGAGGTCCGGGTCCGGTGGAGGAAGCCCTCATAGGCACCCCGGTGGCCGACGCGAAAGAGCCGGTGGAGATCGGGCGCGTGCTCCATTCCTTCGATCCCTGCATGTCCTGCGTGGCCCACGTGATTGTCCTCGACGAACCGGTGCCCGACCGCATCCTCGTTTTCTAGCCCCAAAAGGCAAAAAGGGGCCAGGCCCCTTTTTCGGGAGGAGGTAAAGAAGAATGGGTAAACTTAGGCATCCGCTGCCGGTGCGGCTGTTTCACTGGCTGCTGGTGCCCACGCTGGCCCTGGAGGTGGCAACCGGCTTTTACCTGACTAACCCGTCGCAGTGGTGGGGCTTCCGCAACATGCGTTCAGCCAAGAAGATCCATTTCACAGCCGCCTACCTGCTGACGGCGCTTTTCACCGCCTATCTCTACGGGCGGGACAAGACCGAGATCGTGCCGGAGCGAAAGGACCTCGGGCCCCGGCTGAAGAAATTCGTGGCCTACGAGTTCTTCCTGACCCCCAAGAAACCAAAGTTTCCCAAGTACAACCCGGGCCAAAAGTTCCTGTACACCCTCTGGCTGGTGCTGATCCCCTACACCCTACTCCTGGGCTGGTTCCTGTACTTCCCCCGGTTCTTTGCCCCGTGGATCCGTCTGTTCGGCGGCCTCAACAGCGTCCGCCGGATGATTTACCTGTCCGGCGTCCTGCTCACCGCCTCCATCGCCGGGCACGTGTACTTCGGCCTGACCAGCAGCACGGCCTTCCTTAAATCCATCTTCACCGGGCGCACCTGAGGACACCCGGGCCGCCGTCCCCACGATGTTGGGGACGGCGGCACCAGTCCCCGAACGTTAAACGTTATATGTTATAATATTGAACATGAACCAAAACGCGCCGGAGAACAAAGTGGCCGTCATTATGCGGAGAATCAGGGGCAAGACCGGGTACGACGTGGCCGTCCGGGACCCGGCGGCGACGGTGGAGGACTACCTCGCAGCGCTCGACCGGGCGATCCTGGAACTGCCCTTGGACCGGGGCCGCGCGCCCGGGCGCAGGTCCTGCGCGGGCTGCGACCGCTGCTGCGCCGAGCGACTGCCGCTGACCTGGATCGACTACCTGAACCTTAAAGCCGCCGTTGACCCCGAAGCCGGGCTGGCGGATTTCTTGGCCGCCCACGCGCACGTGCTGGTGGACGGACCGGTCGTGGACATCATCCTGGCCGGCGGCGGTGGCGGTTGCTGTCTCCTCGACCCGGAGAACCGAACCTGCCGAGCTTACCACGCCCGGCCCCTGGTGTGCCGGACCTTCATCTGCTGCCCCTCCACCATCCGTGCCCGCCGCCTGCGGGCCGTCCTGACCAACCGCGGCGAGGACGAACTGGTGCGGCAGTGGCTGCTGGACGCCCGCCGCCGGGGCAAACCCCCGCTGATCCACGAAGGCTACGCCCCCCGGCCCCGGATGGGGGACTGGCCTCCCACCCCGTTCGCCGGGTGTTCTTCCTACCGTGAGGTGCCCCTGAAGGCGGTCTGCCCGCCGGGTCTGTGGAGCGCGCTTACAGCCGGTTCAACTGTCGCGCATTAAGAACAGCTGGATCCCGGCTTCGTCCAGAAGGTCGGCCGAAAACTGGTCGGGATACCCGAGTTGGTAGATAATCCGGCGGACCCCGAGCTGCACCAGAAGTTTGGCGCAGGTAAAGCAGGGGAAGTGAGTGACGTATAGGGTGGCGTCGCGCCCGTTCAGGCCGGTGATGGCCAACTGTAGGATCACGTTCTGCTCGGCGTGCAGGGCCCGGCAGATTTCCTGGCGGTGCCCGCTCGGCACCCCCAGTTGCTCCCGCAGGCAGCCGCCGCG